>NZ_JBEZDS010000026.1:0-158535 GCF_040648435.1 Dactylosporangium sp. NPDC049140
CGAGCTGGTGTGCCCGGTGGATGTTCGCGGTGCTCATTGTCGGCCTCCCGATGCCGTTGTCTCCCTGACGCATTCATCGTCGTCCCCGGGAGGGGCACTGCGCCCGTGCCGGAGCGCCCGAATGCCGCGGGACGAAAGTCCTGTCGAGGCGCTCGCGACTCCGGCCGTCCGGATATGGATCAGCACGATCGCCACCGCCGCGGCGGCCGGGACCACGCCGCAGACGGCCATCCCGAACCGGGCGCCGTAGCCGCTGGTGAGCGCCCCGATGATCGGGGCGCCGAGCGGGGTGCCGCCGGTGAACACCAGCATGTACAGGCCCATCACGCGGCCGCGCATCTCCGGGTCGATCCACAGCTGGACCGAGGAGTTCGCCAGCGACTGGAACGCGAGGTTCACGAAGCCCAGCGCCCCCAGCAGCGGCAGGAACGTCGGCAGGTTCGGGGCGAGCGCGGCCAGCGCCTGGACCGAGCCGAAGAGGCCGCCGAACAGCACGATGCGCCGCAGCCGGGTGGACGTGACCGAGCCGGCCAGGAGCGCGCCCGCGGCCGAGCCGACGGCGAGCACGATGTTGAACAGGCCGTACAGGTCGGCGGTACCGCGGAAGGACTCCGTCGCGATCGCGGTCAGCACGATCGGGAAGTTGAGGCCGAACGTGCCGATGACGCCGACCAGCAGGATCGTCCAGAAGACCCGCGGCCGGCGCCACACGTACCGGCCGGCGGTGCGGAACGCCCGGGGCGCACGGGCCGCGGGCGGCGCCGGGCTCAGGTCGTCCGGCCGCAGCCGCAGCAGCGCGACCGTCGGGCCGAGAAAGCACAGCGCGTTGCCGGCGAAGGCCCAGCCGATGCCCGCGGTACCGATGAGCGCCGCCGCCACCGCCGGGCCGACGAGCCGCGTGGCCTGGAAGACGGTCGCGTTGAGGGAGACCGCCTGCCGCAGGTGGCGCTCCGGCACGACCTCGGCCGCGAACACCTGGCGGGTGGGGGCGTCGACGGCGAAGACGAGCCCGGTGAGCAGCGCGAACACGAACACGTGCTGGATGCGGACGACGCCGGTGACGGTGAGCACGGCGAGGGTGCCGGTCAGGGCCGCGCTGACGGTCTGGGTGGCGAGCAGGAGCGAGCGTTTCGGGTACCGGTCGGCCAGCTGACCGCCGTGGACGCCCAGGAACAGGATCGGCAGGAACTGCAGGGCCATCGTGACGCCGACGGCGGTCGGGCTGCGGGTCAGCTGCAGGGCCAGCCAGTCGACGGCGATGCTGCCCATCCAGGTGCCGGTGCTGGCGAGGCTCTGGCCGATGAGGTAGACGCGGTAGCCGCGATGTCGGAGTACTTCGAACGCGGTCACGGTCCTAACCCTTGCGGAACCGCCGGACATAGAGAAGACCGATAACTCGACGTACAGTTATAGGGTTCTGCTATGACCGCCTATGACCCGCAGCTGCTCGCGACCCTGCTGGCGGTGGAGCAGACCGGCAGCTTCACGCAGGCCGCGGCCCGGCTGCGAATCCGCCAGCCGACGGTGAGCCAGCACATCCGCCGGCTGGAGCAGCAGGTCGGCCGGCCCCTCGTGCACCGCACCACGCACAGCCTGGCGCTCACCCCGGACGGCGAGGCGATGATCGGCTTCGCGCGCACGATCCTGGCCGCGCACGAGCAGGCCGCCGCGTACTTCAGCGGCCCGCGCCCGCGGGGCCGCCTGCGCATCGGGATGTCGGACGATCTCGCCCTGACCCGGCTGCCGCAGATCCTGCGCGAGTTCCGCCGGGAGAACCCGATGGTGGACTTCTACCTGACCGTCGAGCAGAGCCGGGTACTGCACGAGTGGATGGTCAACGACAAGCTCGACGTGCTCGTCGGCAAGCGCCCGCCCGGCGACGAGCGCGGCCAGCTCGTCAAGCGCGACCGGCTCGTCTGGGTCGGCACGCCCGCCACGCGGCTCGACCTGAGCCGGCCGGTGCCCCTGGTCGTGTACGCGGCGCCGAGCATCTCCCGCGACGAGATGCGCAAGGCGCTCAACCGGGCGCGGCTGCCGTACCGCAGCGCCTGTGTCTGCCGCGGGGTCAACGGCCTCATCGCGGGGGTCGCGGCCGGCATCGGCATCTCCGCCCTGGCCGCCAGCCTGGTGCCGCCCCAGCTCACCACCCTGGGGCCGGCCCACCGCCTGCCCGAGCTCGGCCACATCGACCTCGTGCTGCTGGCCAGCCCGCGCGCCGAGGAGCGGCCGGCCGTGCGGGCCCTGATCGCGACCATCCTGGCCAGTGGCTCGCAGTCGCTGAGCGCCGCGCCGGCCTGACCAGCGCCGCGCCGGTGTGAGCAGCGCCGCGCCCCTCGACTTTCGGCCGCGGCGTCCTCCTCTGCGAAGGTTGCTGCGTCGTCCTCCGGAAGATCGGCGCGCGGCGGCGGTACGAGAAGCTTTCCCCGAGCTGCGCTGCGGTTTCACCCCGACGGGCGGGGGTAGCGGGTGGGTTCCGGAATCCCCGGCCGGCCGCACCCCGAACGCCGCGCCTCACAGCCCAGTGCCGGTCGGCCTCCAAGCCGAGGGAGAGGCCAATGAACTGTAAGACACAGGTCGTTCTGGCGGCCGGCACCGGCTATCTGCTCGGGCGGCAGCGCAAGCTCCGCTGGGCCCTGCTGCTCGCCGCCGCGGCCGCGAGCGGACGGTTCAGCCGGCCCGGCTCCGTGCTCGACCACGGCCTGCGGGCGCTCAAGTCGACGCCGGAGCTCGGCAAGATCGGCGAGCTGGGCGCACCGCTCGTCGCCGCCACGAAGGACGCCGCGCGCAGCGTCGTGTCGGGCCGGATCGGCTCGTTGACCGACAAGCTGCGCGGCGGTACCGAGGCGCCGCCGACGGCCGAGGAAGAGCCCGACGAGGAGCGCGAGCCGCGGCGGCCCCGCCGGACGCGCGTCGCCAACCGCCGCCAGCGATCGGCCGTGGAGGAGCCGGACGAGCCCGACGACGAGGCGGACGAGGACGAAGACGAGGAAGACGACGAGGGCCTGGTCACCGCGAGCACCGGCCGGTCGCGTGGCCGGCCACCGGTACGGCGGCGCAGGGAGGACTGACGATGGCTGGACAGTCGAGCGGCGTCGTCGGCGAGCTGCTGTCGGTGGTCGGCCGCCGGGCGGCCGACGCGGCCGGCAAGAAGGTCGGCTCGCTGACCGATCGCCTGACCGAGTACGCCGACCAGCAGGGCAGCTCCGGGCTCAAGGCCGCCGCGGCCGGCGCGGGGAAGATCGCCGAGGGCAAGTCGCCCGCCCGGGCCGCCTTCTCCGGCGGCCTCACCGGGCTCAAGGAGAAGGTCAAGGGCTTCTTCGGCGGCGGCGGCAAGTCCAAGCCCAAGAAGCTCAAGCTGACCAACATCGAGGAGGCGCTGGACGTCGGCGTGCCGGTACGCGTCGCCTACAACCAGTGGACGCAGTTCTCCGACTTCCCGAGCTTCATGAAGAAGGTCGAGAGCGTCGAGCAGGAGTCGGACGAGAAGCTCAACTGGAAGGCGCAGGTCTTCTGGTCGCACCGCACCTGGGAGGCGACGATCGTCCAGCAGATCCCGGACTACAACATCGTCTGGAACTCCAAGGGCGCGAAGGGCCACGTGGACGGCTCCGTCACGTTCCACGAGCTGGGGCCGAGACTGACCCGGGTCATGCTGGCGATGGAGTACCACCCCCAGGGTCTCTTCGAACGCACCGGGAACCTGTGGCGGGCGCAGGGCCGGCGGGCGCGCCTGGAATTCAAGCACTTCCGGCGGCACGTCATGACCCAGTCGATTCTCAACCCGGACGGGATCGAGGGGTGGCGCGGCGAGATCCGCGACGGCGAGGTGGTGAAGGACCACGAGACCGCGGTTCAGGAGGAGCAAGAGGCCTCTTCTTCCGAGTCCTCCGCCGAGAAGCCTGAGGAGTCGGAGGTCGACTCGGAGGAGCCCGACGAGGAGTCCGACGAGGAGTTCGACGATGAGTCCGACGACGAGTTCGACGATGAGTCCGAGCCGGAGGACGAGGACGAGCCCGAGCCGGTCCGGGCCGGGCGCAACGAAGGGAGGCGGCGGCGATGAGCTCGCCCACCGGGGTTGTTGACCGCCCCAGCTCCACGTCGCTGGCCGAGGTGGTCGACACCATCCTCGACAAGGGGCTCGTGATCGACGCGTACGTGCGGGTCTCGCTCGTCGGCATCGAGCTGCTCACCATCGACGCCCGCATCGTGGTCGCCAGCGTCGACACCTACCTGCGCTTCGCCGAGGCGGTCAACCGTCTCGACATCTCCGAGGAGAAGGCCGGCCTGCCCGAGCTCGTGCAGGACATGCAGCAGGGCGGGGCCAAGCACAAGACCAAGGGCGTGCTCGAGGCGGCCGGGGAAAAGGTACGTGATGTGTTCGACGCCGATGAGGAGCCGGAGCGCGTGCCCCGGCGCCGGCGCCGGGAGGAGGACTGACATGGCGGGCGTGTACGTGTACGGCATCGTCCCGGCCGACGTGGACATCGACGACGAGGCGCGCGGGATCGGCGAGGCCCCCGTCGCGATCGTGCGCCAGGAGGGGATCGCGGCGCTGGTGAGCGACCTCGACCTCGACCGGCCGCTCGGCACCCCCGAGGACCTGGTCGCCCACGGGGCGCTGCTGGATGCAACCGCCGCCGCGGTACCGGTGCTGCCGGTGCGTTTCGGTGCGGTGCTCACCGACCGCGGGGCCGTCGCCGAGGAGCTGCTCGCCGAGCACGAGGACGAGTTCGACGAGGCGCTGCACGAGCTCGACGGCAAGGCGCAGTACGTCATCAACGCCCGCTACGTGCCCGACACCCTGCTCCAGGACGTTATCGCGGGGGACCCTCGGATCGAGCGGCTGCGCGAGGCCATCCGCGACCGGCCCGAGGACGCCACCCGCACCGAGCGGATCGCGCTCGGCGAGGCCGTCAACGGGGCGATCGAGGCCCGCCGCCAGGCGGACACCCGCGCGGTCGCCGAGGCCGTCGCCCCGGTGGCCGACGAGGTCGTGACCCACGAGCCGGCCGGCGAGTACGACGCCGCGTACGTGTCCGTGCTCGCCGACCTCGACCGCGAGGGCGACCTCGAACGGGCGCTCGGGGGCCTGGCCGAGCGTCTCCAGGTGCGGCTGCTCGGCCCGCTGGCCGCCTACGATTTCGTCGGAGATGTGAAGTGGGACTCGTCAGCGCAATCCTGACCGCCCCGCTCGCCCCGGTACGCGTGGCCGTCTGGGTCGGCGAGCTGATCCGCGACGAGGTCGACCGGCAGCTGTACGACCCCACCGTGATCCGGCGCCAGCTCGGCGAGGTCGACGAGGACCGCGCTGCCGGGCGGATCGACCCCGCCGAGGCCGACCGCCGGCAGCGGGAACTGATCGGCCGGCTGATCCGGCCCGACCGGCAGGAGGTGTGAGCCGTGCCTCGCCAACATGACGACTACGACGACGACACCCTGGAGCCACTGGCGCCCGGGACGGTGGCGAAGGTGGCCCTGCGCGACATCGCCGAGATGACCGGCCGCGCGCCTTCGGGCATCACGGCCCTGGAACACGCCGACGACGGCGGCTGGCTGGTCGAGGTCGAGGTCGTCGAGGAGACGCGCATCCCGTCCTCCGGCGACCTGCTCGCCATCTACCGGGCGCAGGTCACGGCGGACGGGGAGCTCGCGGAGCTGCGGCGGCTGCGACGGTACCAGCGCGGCAAGGGCGACCCGGAGGGGTGACCTGACATGAGGCCTTCCGCGGATTCGGGGTTCGGTTCGGGCGCGTCCCGGACGGCGACCACCGGGCACGAGCCGGCGAACCTCGGCGACATTCTCGAACGCGTCCTCGACCGCGGGATCGTCATCGTCGGGGACATCCGGGTGAGCCTGCTCGACATCGAGCTGCTCACGATCAAACTGCGGCTGGTGGTGGCCTCGGTGGACACGGCCCGGCAGATGGGTATCGACTGGTGGGAGCACGATCCGTGGCTCACGTCGAAGGCCCAGGAGCCGCTGCCGCCGGGGTCCCAACCCGCGGCGCTGGAGTCTTCCTCTCCTTCTTCTTCCGCGGTGCCTTCGTCCTCGTCCGCAGGGCGGTCGTCTTCGTCCGCGGCGCGGTCCTCTGCCTCGCGGGAGTCCGGCTCTCGCGGCGGCGGCTCCGGGGGCGGACGATGAGCGACGGCATCTGGCTGCACGCCGTGGCCCGCGACCTCACGCCCGGCGCGATCGACGACTGCGAGGCCGTCGCCGGTGGCGACCTGCGGACCGTGGGCGGCGCCGACCTGGTGGCCGTGGTCAGCCCCGTGGACCTCGACGAGTTCGGCGAGGACGCCCTGCGCCGCAACCTGGAGGACCTCGCCTGGCTTGACCGCATCGCCCGGGCCCATCACTCCGTCGTGGCCGCGCTGGCCCGGGAGCATGCGGTGGTCCCGGCGGGCCTCGCCACCGTGTACCGCGATGACGCCGGCCTCCGCACAATGCTCGAACAGCGCCGCGGCGACCTCGACGCGGTGCTGGACCGGGTCGGCGACCGGGCCGAGTGGGGGGTGAAGGCGTACGCCGCCCCCGAAACCGAGGCCCCTGCCGCCACCTCAGCCGGGCCCTCCGGCGACCGGCACGGCGCGGGCGACTTGGCTGACCGCCCGGGCACGGCCTACCTGAGCCGGCGCCGGGCTCGGCTGTCCGCCGGGGAGGTTTGGCGGCAGCGGGCGGCCGACGGTGCCGAGGCCACCTACACGGCACTGGCCGCGGGCGCCGCCGAGGCCCGCCGGCACCCGCCCCAGGACCCGCGGCTGACCGGCCGTACCGAGCCGATGGTGCTCAACGGCGCCTTCCTCGTCGACCGGGCCGGCTCGGACGGCTTCGCGGGGCTCGTCGCCGCCGAGGCCGCCCGCCACCCGGAACTGCACCTGGAGCTGACCGGACCGTGGCCGCCGTACTCGTTCGTGGCCGCGCAGGAGACACCGCCATGATCCGCACCGACCAGGTTGCCCTCGTCGACCTGCTCGACCGGGTCCTCTCGACCGGCGTCGTCATCGCCGGCGAGGTGACACTTTCCATCGCGGGCGTCGACCTCGTGCACGTGTCGCTGCGTGCGCTCGTCGCGTCGGCGGGCACCATCGCCGGGCCGTGCGAGGAAGCCGGGTCGATCGGCGCCGCCGAGCCGGGGGGAGAAGGCGGGTCGATCGGCAGCGCCGGGCCTTGGGAAAGAAGCGGGTCGATCAGCGCCGCCGGACGGTGGCAAGAAGACGGGCCTTGGGAAGAAAGCGTGTCGATCGTCGGCGCCGCCGAGCCGGGGCCGGCATGAGCCGGCTCGAGGTCGATCGCGAGCAGGTCGAGCGCGGCTTCGCCAGCCTGGTGCTCACCGTCGTGGAACTGCTGCGCCAGCTCATGGAGCGCCAGGCACTGCGCCGCGTCGACGTCGGCGACCTCACCGACGACCAGGTGGAGGAGATCGGCGCCACGCTCATGGCCCTCGAGGAGCGCATGACCGAGCTGCGCGAGCACTTCGGGCTGGCCGCCGAGGACCTCAACCTCGATCTGGGCCCGCTCGGCCCGCTCCTGCCCCGGGAGCCCCCGAACCCAGCAGCCGGCCCACCACCGGCACCTCGGTGACGCCCTCCGCGGCCGCGACCGCCACCGCCTCCTGCGGCGCGTCGGCCAGGGTGTCCAGCACGACGTAGCGGGGCCGCCACAGCGGCTGGTACTTGTCGTTGAAGTGCCACAGCGTCTCCATCTGACTGCTGCCGCCGACCCGGCGCAGGATCCGCCGCTGCAGCTCGCTGAGCCGCCCGTGGCCACGCACGCCGGCCAGGACGCCGCGCATGACCGCGAAGTTGAGCCCGAGACCCCAGTCGCCGCGGGTCTGGAGGTGCCGGATGGTCTCGATGATGATGAAGTCGGTCAGGCCGTTTGGCACATCGTCGGCGGTGCTGCGCCGCATCACGTCCAACGACCAGCCACCGATGTCCGCGGCCGGGATCCACTGGCAGAAACCGGCCGCCTGCCCGTTCGCAGCGTAAGCGACGGCAAGTAGCAGCCCGGTGTCAGCCGGGTCGAACAGCCGGGAGAGGGTCATGGAGAAGCCGCGCTCGGTCTCGCCCTGCCGGCTCTGGGTCGCCAGCGCACGCAGCTCGGCGACGAGATCCGCGGGCAGCGCGGCCGGGTCGTGGAACCGGACGCTGTACCCGGCCTTGCGCACCCGGTTGTAGGAGCCGCGCAGCGACTTCATCGCCCGTCCGTCCAGGCTGAACGCGGTGCAGTCGACGATGGCCTCGTCGCCGAGGTACATGGCGTGCATCCCGGCCGCCTGGTAGATCGGCAGCCAGGGCTCGGCCGCGCCGACCACGGTGACCGGCCGCCCGCCGCGGTCGGCGAAGGCGGTGAACTGCGCCCAGGCCTGCTCGTGCTGCTCGGGCGGGCCGATCGGGTCGGGCGAGACGAGGCAGATGCCTTCGCGCACGTCGTACGCCACCACGCAGTCGCCGCTGAAGAACCACGACTTGTCGGCGCGCAGGGCGAAGTACCCGAGCGTGTCACCGCCGTGCGCGGCCACGATCTGCCGTGCACGCTCCCGGTCGGCCCGGCGGTCGGCGGCGCTGGGCGAGCCGAGCAGGCGCGGGCGCAGCAGCAGCCAGCCCACGACCAGCAGCAGGCTCAGCCCGGTGGCGAACAGCATCGGCGCGATCAGCGGGGACGCGGCCGGCAGCGGCACCGAGGTGCGCCCGGCGAGCCGCTCCGCGACGGCCTCGGCCGTGCGCCCGTCCGTGCCGCGCACACCGGCGCCGGCGACCAGGACCGCGGTCAGCGCGGCGGTGGCCAGGCCACCCGCGGCGAGCACCACCGACGCGCGCCGGGCCTGCCGGTGGTCGGGGTGCACCGGGAAGGCGGCGCGGTGGCCGGCCAGCCAGGCGGCGACGGCCAGCGCGACGACGGCCTCCTCGACGTCGAGCCCCTTTATCAGGTGCAGCAGCGCGGAGGCGCTGAGCAGGGCGACCGCGACGATCCACGCGAGGCGGCGGCCCCGGCGCAGCCCCCAGGCGACGAGCAGCAGGAAGGCGCTGACGAAGACGACCGCGGTACCGGCGGCCTGTGGTGCCGCGATCGGCAGCACGTCGAGCAGCGCCGCGAGCCGGCCGCGCAGCGGGGTGGTGACGGCCGAGACGACGCCGAGCAGCGCCACGAAGGCCACGAGCGCGGCCGCGACCGCCCGCACCCGAGCCGTCCGCGCCCGGGCCGCGAGCAGGTGGCGGTCAAGTGGCCAGGCCACATTACCGGGTAGCGTCGCCACGACCTCCGGCGTGCGGGGAAGGGCGGGCCCGCGGTGCAGCGCGAGCCGCTCCAGCCCGGTCGCGTCGCCGGCGGGGGACTCCGCGACGATCAGCCGCACCCGCACGTCCCGGTCGACGTCGAGCTCGACCCAGCAGCGGCGCAGCACCGTCTCGAACACCGGCGGGAGCGGCCCGCGGGCGCGGCGCTGCTCGACCTGGCGGGTGCCGGAGCCGGTGTTGGCGTAGAAGCCGCCCTCGACGGCGGCGAGTTCCGGCTGGTGCGTGTGTCCCGTGACGAGCCCGGCCATGCGCCCGTCGCCGCACATGGCCTCGGCGGCCGACTTGGGAATGGCGTTGAGTCTGGTACCGCGGGGGCCGAACCGGCTGCCCGCCATGGCCGCGTACACGGCCCGGGCCACGAGCAGGGCCAGCCCGAGCAGCAGCACGGCCTCGGCCAGCACACCGAACCCGGTGAAC
The DNA here is from genome assembly GCF_040648435.1 of Dactylosporangium sp. NPDC049140. Classification (NCBI taxonomy): domain Bacteria; kingdom Bacillati; phylum Actinomycetota; class Actinomycetes; order Micromonosporales; family Micromonosporaceae; genus Dactylosporangium; species Dactylosporangium sp. NPDC049140. The sequence goes on from NZ_JBEZDS010000026.1 coordinate 9,714, forward strand.
GCGACCCAGCGGGCGATGCGCGGCCCGGTCTGATGCTCCCCGAGCAGATGCGCGACGGTCGGCATGTGCAGCGCGGCCGCGAGCAGGATCGGCGCGAGCAGCCACCACGCGTGCGGGCCGAGGCGGCGGTACACCAGCCGCGAGGCGACGAACCGCCCGATCGCGTTCGGATCGGCCAGCGACCCGAGGTCGGTCAGCAGGGGCGTGCGCCGCGCCTCGGGCAGTACCTCCTGCACGACGTGCTGGCCCAGCGGCGAGTCCAGCGGGTTGCGGGGATCGGCGAACCGGTTCGCGGGGTCGTACCCGTGCCCGTGCTCGACACGCACCACCCGCTCACCCGCCGGGGTGGCGAGCACCAGATCGGCCGCGAGGGCGCAGCGGGCGCCGAGCCGGTCCGCGAGCACGCCGGGGGAGACCCCGTCCCAGGCGATCGGCCCGTCGTGGTTGCCGACCAGGAGCACGACCGCGCGGCCGGGCTCATCCGCGAATCGCCGCACGGCGGCGGCGAGGCGGGGGTGGGCGTCGAGGGTGGCGGCGACGGTACCGCCGGGGTCGCCCCAAAGCTCGAACGTGTCCCCGTTGAACAGGATCGCCCCGGGCCCGTCCCAGTGCTCGAGGCGTTCGGCGAGGTCGGCCTCCATCAGCGCCGTGGCCGCGGTCGGCGCCGCCTCGAGGTGGAGGTCGCTGCACACGAGCACGGTCGCGTCGGCGCCGAGGCGCAGGACGGTCCGGTCGGGCACGTCATCGCTCATCGGTTCGCCTCCTGCGTGGGACCGGCACGGTGAGCACTCGCTGTGCCGGGCCTGTGTCGTGCACGGGGTCTGAGTCCGTGCCGCGCACGGGGTCTGAGTCCGTGCTCCGTGCGGTGTCCGGGACTGTGCGGCGTGCTGGGCTGGCGGCCGTGCTGTGTGCGGAGTCCGGGACGGTGCTGCGTGCGGGGTTGGCGGTTGTGCTGTGTGCGGAGTCTGGGGCGGTGCTGCGTGCGGGGTTGGCGGTCGTGCTGTGTGCGGAGTCCGGGACGGTGCTGCGTGCGGGGTTGGCGGTCGTGCTGTGTGCGGAGTCCGGGACCGTGCTGCGTGCAGGGTTTGCTGTGCTGTGCACGGGGGCTGGGGCCGTGCTGTGCACGGGGGCTGAGGCTGTGTCGTGTGCGGGGGCTGGGGCCGGGCCGCGGCGGTTGTCGGTCATTGGTTTGCCTCCTGGATGGGGGCGGGCGCGGTGAGTACGCGCTGTGCCGAGGCCGTGCCCAGCACGGCCGCCGCGCCCACGGAGACCAGTAGCGCCAGCGCCGCGGCGGGCTCCCAGCCGGCCCGGACGGTCTCGCCGAACAGGGCCACGCCCACGATCGACGGCACGACGACCTCGACCACCCAGAGCACGGCGGTCACGCGGGCCGGGTCGCCGTCCTCCAGCGCACGGGCGTACAGCAGCATCCCGGCGGTCGCGAACACCGCGAGCGCCCACACCGCCGGGTCCGCGCCGAACCCGCCCACCGTCGCCAGCGGGCGCCGCCACGAACCGGACGGCAGGGTTACGGCCTGCACGGCCAGGGCGGCCCCGCCGAAGCCCAGCCCGGCCGCCGCCGCGCACACCGCGGCGCGACCGGCCCGGGCCGTGGCGAAACCCAGCGCCGCGACCGCGCCGGCCGCGACCAGCAGCCCCATCCGCTCGGCGGTGGAGGCGTGCACGGGCGGCATCGGGCCCGAGCTCATCGCGAGCACGACCAGCGCGATGACGATCGCCACGATGGCCGGGCCGTCGACCGGGCGCAGCCGCACACGCATGAACAGGCGCGCGGCGATCACGGTCACGGCGAGCGAGCCGGCCAGCACGGCCTGCACCTGGTACACCGGCAGCGTCCGCAACGCGACAAGCGACACGAGCCAGGCCAGCAGGTCCAGGCCGACCCCGGCCACGTAGGACGGCTGGCGCAGCACCCGCAGCGTGCTCGTTGCCCGGCGGGCGCCCGAGGCCTGCAGCAGTGAGCTGAGGCCGTACCCGAGCGCTGCGGCGACGGCACAGGCGAGCGCCACAAGGTGGACTGCCGCCATCGCGCACCTCCGCCCCGTCGCTGCGGGCCTGTGCCTACCCGCTCAATGCGGGATCACGCCTGCGAACCGGCCGGGAGTCGGTCCGCAGGGCGGGACTTTCGCCTCTGACCGGCCCGGGCGGCATGGGGCAGCGTGGGTACATGTCCGTCATCCTCGCGGCCCGCCGCGCCCGCGCGGGCCGGGCCGGTTGTTCGCCCGACGACGTCAGCGCGGCCCTGGCGCACGCGGCCGCCGCCGCGCGGGAGGCACCGTCGGTGGTCGCGACGCAACCCTGCCGGTGGTGGATCGGCCCCGACGGGGCACATCTCGACGCCGACCGCGGCGGCCGGCCGGGCCGCGACCCCGACGACCGGCTCCTGACGATCAGCTGCGGCGCGGCCCTGCACTACGCGACGGTCGCGCTGGCCGCCGACGGCGTGGGGGTGAAGGTCGTCCGGCTTCCGAGCCTGGTTCTGCCCGGCCGCATCGCGGTGCTGCGGTACACCGGCCCGGCCGAACCGGACCCGCGGGCGCAACGGCTGCGTCAGGCCATCGGCCGGCGCTCCCGCGACCGCCGGCCCGTCGGGGCCGAGCCGGTGCCCGGGGCGCAGCTCCGGCTCCTGCGCCGCGCGGCCGCCGCGGCCGGGGCGAGCCTCTACCCACTGCCCGCGCAGGCCACGGACCGAACGGGCCTCGCCGTCATCGCCACCGTCGGTGTCGGGCCCCGCGATTGGCTGGCTACCGGCGAGGCGATGTCCGCGGTGCTGCTCAGCGCCGCCGCCGAGGGGCTGGCCACCGGGCCCGTGACGGCGCTGTCGGCGCGAGTCCCCACGGCCCTGACGCGCCTGCTGCCGCCCGGCGCCGGGCATCCCGCGGCCGTCGTCCGGTTCGGGGTCGCCGACCGCTAGGCCGACGGGTCGCCGATGGTGTCGGGTCGGTCGGCCGGTGGGTCGCCGATGGTGTGGGGCCGGTTGGCCGGTGGGTCGCCGGCGGTCCCGAGACGGACAGGCCGGAGGTCCCGTCGACAAGGGTGATTCTCCTCTGCACCGGGACCGGCGGCGGGCCGCACGCTGTTGGCAGCACAGCGAAGACCTCACCCCACGGCCCAGGAGGGCACCATGAAGCGCAAGACCCTCGATCTCATCGTCGGCGCCGGACTGGTCGTCCTGGCCGGTCTGCTGCTGGTGGCCGGACTCGTGCTCACCAGCAACGCCAACTTCGCCAACGACTATGTCAAGACGCAGCTCAGCCAGCAGCAGATCACCTTCAAGACCGCCGACACGCTCACCGCCGAAGAGAAGCAGTCGGCATGCCTGGTGCAGTACGCCGGGCAGCCGCTCAACTCCGGCAAGCAGGCCGAATGCTACGCCAACGAATTCATCGGCCTGCACCTCAAGTCCATCGCCGGTGGCAAGACCTACGCCCAGCTCGGCGACGTGCAGAACGATCTGAAGGCCAAGATCGCCGACGCGCAGAAGGCGAACGACACCACGGCCGCCACCGACCTGCAGAAGCAGCTCACCGACACCAACACCGCGCGGGAGACCGTGTTCAAGGGTGAGACGCTGCGCGGGCTGCTGCTGACCTCGTACGGCTTCAGCGAGTTCGGGGCCAAGGCCGCCCAGGCCGCGCTGGTCGCCTACCTCGCCTCCGGGCTGCTGCTCCTGCTCGGCGCCGCCGGTCTCGTCCACGCCGCCCGCACCCCGCGCAACCAGGGCTTCGCGGTGCCGGAGACGACCGCGAAGGAACTGAGCAACACCTGATCGATCCCGAACGTGATCGCCGAGGCCGGCGCCCGAACCAGGGCGCCGGCCTCAAAAAACGCCGAAACCGAAAAACTCAGTACACCTCGATCTTGCCCGTCGGCCGCGGGCTGTGGCTGTCGTTGAAGAAGTACTCGCCGCGGTGTGTGAACGTGTAGGTGGCGGACTGCCCCGGCTGCAGGCGGAAGTCGAAGAGCCCCTCGAAGAACTGCGTCGCGCTGTGCTCGTTGACGTTGTCGACCGGGTTCACGAACGTGACAGTGGTGCCGACCGGTACGCGCAGGTGGGTCGGGGCCATCCCGTTCACGGCCGTCGACTCCACGGTGCCGACCTGCCCGGTGGTCGCGTTGTAGGTGCGGGCCAGGACGACCTTGTTGCCGACCGTGCTGCCCTCGACGGGGCCGCCGGAGACGGGGCGGCGCACCACCGGCGGGGGCGGGGTCGCCGCGGCGGGCACCGCGCCGCCGAGCTTGAACGACCAGAGGAAGTCGCCGCGGGGCGCCGAGTCGCCGTAGGGGATGCCCGTGCCGCCGGCGTAGACGGCGAGGTACTGCTCGCCGGCCACCTCGTACATGAGCGGGCTGCTGCTGATCGCGGCGCCGCACTGGAAGCGCCACAGCTCCCGGCCGTTCTCGGCATCGAGGCACAGCAGGTTGCCGTCCGGCTGGCCGATGAAGGCCAGGTTGGCCGCCGTGGTCAGGATGCCGTTGCCGTGCGCGAGCGAGTACGGCATCCGGCGCTTCCACTTGACCCGGTTCGTGCTGACGTCCACGGCGACGACGCCACCGGTCTGGTACTCCCCGGGGGGCCGCAGCCCGTTGCTCGACTCGGTCAACGAGTGCGCCGCGGCGACGTAGCCGAAGCCGGTGTACACCAGGCCCGTGCTGTGGCTGAAGGACTGGTGGTTCCAGCAGGCGCCGCCGCCGTGGCCCGGGATCGAGAGCACCGGCACGTCCCAGTGCGGGTCGTAGAGGGCGCCCGGCACGTAGTTGGGCACCGCGCGGTTGGGGTCGCCGGGCACCGAGGTGCCGAGCGGCTGGTCGACGACGCGCTGCTCGGTCCAGCCGCCCTGGCGCGGGAACGGCTGGGTCGGCCACGTCTTCTGCCGCGCGTCCTGCGGCACCGGCCGCTCGTCGATGCCCAGCGGCGCCGAGCCGTCGGTGCGGTCGAGGATGAAGTACATGCCGGACTTGCTGCCGTACACGACGACCTTGCGCATCCGGCCGTGGATGCGCACATCCGCGAGCACCGGCGCCATGACGTTGTCCATGTCCCAGATGCCGTGGTGGATGGACTGGAAGTGCCAGCGGTACTGCCCCGTCCTGATGTCCATCGCGACGATCGAGCTGGAGAACAGGTTGGCCCCGCCGCGCTGCGAGCCGTCCTGCGACGAGCGGTTGCCGCGGGCGTTGCCGAAGGTCCAGTAGACGAGCCCGAGCTCCGGGTCGAGCGCCGGGTGGATCCACGGGGTGGCCCCGCCGGTCAGGTAGGAGTCGCCCTCCCACGTGTCGTTGCCGAGCTCGCCGGGGCCGGGCGCGCCCCAGAAGTGCCAGACGAGCTCGCCGTCGGCGGCGTTCACGGCGAGGGCGGCGCCGCGGTCGCCGTCGTGGGTGCCGATGTGCAGCAGGCCGTCGTGGTACGTGACGGCGACCTTCTCCATGTTGCCGTACCCGGTGATCTGCTTCTCCCACACGACCGCGCCGGTCTGCTGGTCGAGCGCGATGACCCAGTTGTCCTTGCCGTGCGTGTAGACGCGGCCCTGGCCCACGGCCACGCCGCGGCGGGTGACGGTGCCGCGGGTCTGGTGGTACGTCCACTTGGTCACGCCGGTGGCGCCGTCGACAGCGTGCACGTTGCCGAGCGCGGACTCGATGTACAGCACCCCGTCGACGGCGATGGCGGTGCTCTGGTTGGTGCCGGTGGTCAGGCCGCCCTCGATGCGGTTCACCCACGCGCCGCCGAGCCGGCGCAGCGAGCCGCGGTTGATGCGGGTGAGCGCCGAGAAGTTCTGGTTGCCGTAGTTGCCGCCGACCTTCGGGAAGTCGTGGGCCGGCGGGGTGGTGCACGGCGGTGGCGTGGCGGTGCCGAGCGGGACTCCTGCCGCGCCGACCGCGGACGCCGCGGCGCCCTTGAGTACTTGCCGACGATCCATGCCGCCTCCTAGGTCCGCTAGGCGGACCAATTGGTCCACGAATGACAGCAATGAATGTAGGACTCGGCGGCATTGATGAGCAAGGATCGGACCGCCTGGTGGTTCGCATCTTCCGTGGTCATCATCGCGGCGGTATAAGTAACTATCCAGTACGTTCACAGTCGACGTAGGAGCGCCGCATGCGTCTGTGCATCGCCACGGTCTGCCTGTCGGGCGCGCTGGAGGACAAGCTCGCCGCCGCGGCCGCCGCCCGCTTCAACGGCGTCGAGATCTTCGAGAGCGACCTCGTCGCCTCGCCCTGGTCGCCCGCCCGCGTGCGGCAGGAGTGCGAGCGGCGCGGCCTGACCATCGATCTGTACCAGCCGTTCCGCGACCTCGAGGCCGTCCCGCCGGACGTGTTCGCGGCCAACCTGCGCCGGGCCGAGCGCGTCCTGGACGTGGTCGAGGCGCTGGGCGCCGGCACGCTGCTGGTCACCTCGTCGGTGTCGCCGGACGCGGTCGACGACGACGACCTCGCCGCGGAGCAGCTGCACGCGCTGGCGGAGCGGGCCGCCGCCCGCGGCCTGCGCATCGCCTATGAGGCCCTGGCGTGGGGCCGGTTCGTCAACACCACCGCGCACGCCTGGCGGATCGTGCGCCGCGCCGGGCATCCCGCGCTCGGGCTGTGCGTGGACAGCTTCCACGTGCTCTCCCGGGGCGAGAACCCGGCGGCCCTGCGGGTGGTACCGGGCGCGAAGATCTTCCACCTGCAGCTGGCCGACGCCCCGCGGGTGCGCATGGACATCGTCGAGTGGAGCCGCCACCACCGGCTGTTCCCCGGGATGGGCTCGTTCGACCTGGCCGGCCTCGTCGCGCACGTGCTGAGTACCGGCTACGACGGGCCGCTCTCGCTCGAGGTCTTCAACGACGTGTACCGCCAGGCCGACCCCCGCTACGCCGCCATCGACGGGATGCGGACCCTGCTGACCCTGCGCGGGAGCGGGCTGCCCGCGGTGCCGGGGCTCGGCGGGCACGCGTTCACCGAGCTCGCCGTCGACGACGTGTCCGGCCCGGCGATCGCGGGGGCCCTCGCGGCGCTCGGCTTCGCGGAGGCCGGGCGGCACCGCTCCAAGCCCGTCCGGCTCTGGCAGCAGGGCCGGGCCCGGGTGCTGCTCAACTTCGGCGCCCAGCGCACCGTCGAGCCGGGCACCGCGGCCATCTGCGCGCTCGGCGTGGAGAGCGCCGACCCGGCGCAGGGGGCCCAGCGCGCCGAGGCATTGCTGGCCCCGGTACTGCCCCGGCTGCACGACATCGGCGAGGCCGACCTGACCTCGGTGGCCGCGCCCGACGGGACCGCCGTGTTCCTCGTGCAGACCACGCCGGGCGGCTGGCTCGACGACTTCGCCGCCACCGGCACGCAGGCCCCCGCCGACGGGCACGTGACCGGCATCGACCACGTCTCGCTGACCGAGTCGCTCGACGACTTCGACGAGGCCGCCGTCTTCTACCGCACGGTGCTCGGCCTCGGTACCCAGGAGACGACCGACATCGCCGCGCCGTTCGGCCTGATCCGCAGCCGCGTCGCCACCGACCCGGCCCGCCGGCTGCGCATAGCGCTCAACACCGCGCCGATGCGCCGCGGCGACTGGGCCCCGTCGGTGCCCGACCCGCAGCACATCGCGTTCGCCACCGACGACATCATCGCCAGCGCCCGGGCGATGCGCGCGCTCGGCGCCGCGGTGCTGCCGATCCCCGCGAACTACTACGCGGACCTCGACGCCCGCCTCGCGCTACCGGCCGAGCGCCTGGCCGAGCTGCGCGAGCACTCGATCCTGTACGACCGCGACGCGGACGGCGAGTACCTGCACTTCTACACGGAGATGCTGGGCTCCCGGATCTTCTTCGCCGTCGTGCAGCGCCTGGGCCGCTACGAGGGCTACGGCGACCCCGGCAGCATCCCGGTGCGGATGGCCGCCCACCGCGCGCGGCGGCTGGTCTCGGCGCGCGAGCCGGGCGACCGGCACGACTACTCGCTGGCCCACCTGACCGCGCTGAGCCTCTCCCCGCCCGAGCTCGTCGACGCGGCCGCGGACGCCGGCTACCGGTACGTCGGGCTGCGCCTGACCCGGGTCACCCCGCAGGAGCCGCACTACCCGCTCGCGACCGACCCGGCCCTCATGCACCGCACGAAGGTCCGCCTCGCCGCGACCGGCATCGAGGTGCTCGACATCGAGCTGGCCCGGATGAGCCCGGAGCGTTCGCCCCGCGACTACGTGCGCTTCCTGGAGGCCGGGGCCGAGCTGGGCGCCCGGCACGTCATCACCCAGCTGCCCGACCCGGACCGGGCCCGCAAGATCGACCGGTACGCCGAGCTGTGCGAGCTGGCCCGCCCGCTCGGGCTCACCGTCGACCTGGAGTTCCCGTCCTGGACGGAGACGCCCGACCTGCGCGAGGCGGTCCGGGTCCTGCGCGCCGCGGACCAGCCGAACGCGGGCATCCTGGTGGACCTGCTGCACTTCGCCCGGTCCGGCTCGAGCACCGCGGACCTGCGCCAGCTGCCCCCGCACTGGTTCCACTTCGCGCACGTCTGTGATGCGCCGGCCGGGGTACCGCCGACGAACGAGGGTCTGATCCACACCGCCCGGTTCGAGCGGCTGTTCCCGGGCGAGGGCGGCATCGACGTGCGCGGCATTCTCGACGCGCTGCCGCCGGGGCTGCCCTACGCGCTGGAGATCCCGCGGGCCATGCTGGTGGCCCAGATCGGCGCCAAGGAGCACGCCCGCCGGGCCCTCAGCGCGGCCCGTGACCACCTCGACCTCGCCGCGGTGCGATGACGTCCTCAGGGTCGGTACGTCGGCGTGATGCCCGGCGGGATGGGCCCCTTGATGCGCCGGCCGCCCTGCGTCTCCTCCCACGCGTGGGCGAGGATGCCGACGCTGCGGCCGAGCACGAACAGGCCGCGGGCCAGCGGCGGCGGGAAGCCCAGCTCGCCGTAGATGATGGCGGTGGAGCCGTCGATGTTCATCGGCACCGGGTCGATGACCGCCTCGACGGCGAGCCCCGCGGCGAGGAAGTCGCCGGCCACCACGCCGTCGTCGACCGCCCGCTGCACGAGCCCGACGAGCGGGTCGCGGCGCGGGTCGCGGGGGTGGAAGCGGTGCCCGAAGCCGGGCAGGTACTTGCTGCGCGCCCGCCAGCGCGCGACCGTCTGCGCCGCGGCCTCGGCCAGGTCCGTGCCCTGCGCGGCGAGGTCGCGGATCTCGGTGTACAACTCCAGGCACTGCTGTCCGGCACCACCGTGCACGTCGCCCATCACGTTTACCCCGTTGGCGATGGCGTTGTTCAGCCCGATCCCGCACGTCGCCGAGATCCGGGCGACGGCGATCGACGGCGCGTGCGGGCCGTGGTCCACCGAGGCGACCAGGGCGGCGTCGAGCAGCTCGGCCTGGCGCGCGTCCGGCAGGTCGCCGCGCAGCATCAGCCAGATCGCGTCGGTCAGCGTGGTCGCGCCGAGCAGATCCTGGACGGGGCGGCCACGGAACTCGATGACGCCGGGCTCGATCCGGGAGACGGAGGTGGCCCACCAGTCGGCCACCGCCTGGACGTCGGTGCTCATTCGGCGACACCTTCCTTGAGACGCCATGCGGCGATGAGATCGGAGACGACGGCGGTGTGCTCGCCCAGCATCGGCGGCGGGGCCGGCGGGGTCAGCGGTACCCCGTCGAAGAGCACCCCGCTGCCCACCACGTCCAGCCGCCGCGCGGAGCCGTCCGGGAACGGCAGCTCGGTGATGAAGCCGCGATGAGCCAGCTGCTCGGACTCCAGCGCCTGCGGGACGGTCAGGATGCGCGCGGCGGGCACGCCGGCCGCGTTGAGCTCCCGCTCCCACTCGGCGGCCGGCCGGCGGCGCAGGGCCGGGTTCAGCTCGTCGTTGAGCGCCGCCCGGTGCTCCTTGCGAGCCTCGGGCGCGGCGAAGCGCGGGTCGGTCAGCAGCTCGGGGCGCCCGACGAGCCGGCACAGCGTCTCGTACTGCTCCTGCCGGTTCGCGGAGATGTTGAGCGGGCCGTCGGCGGCGTCGAACGTGCCCGACGGGGCGGCGGTGGCGTTCTGGTCGCCGGTCGGCTCGGGCGGCACGCCGGCGAGGAGGTAGTTGGAGACGGTCCAGCCCATCGCGGAGATGGACGCCTCCAGCATCGACACGTCGAGCTGGCAGCCGGCGCCGCTGTGGTGGCGGGCCGCGACGGCGGCGACGATCGCGAGCGCCGCGGCGAGGCCGCCGATGCTGTCGCAGACCGGGAATCCGACCCGCAGCGGCGCGGTGTCACGGGTCCCGGTCACGCTCATCATGCCGGAGAGGCCCTGGATGATCTGGTCGTAGGCGGGCGCCTGGCTCATCGGGCCGGTCTGGCCGAAGCCGGTGATGGAGCACGCGATCAGGCGCGGGTTCAAGGCCTGCAGGCGTTGCCAGTCGTACCCGAGCCGGGCCAGGACCCCGGCGCGGAAGTTCTCCAGGAGCACGTCGGCCGCGCCGACGAGCTCCTCGAAGGTTTCGCGCCCGGCCGGGTCCTTGAGGTCGAGCTCGACGGACTTCTTGCCCGCGTTCTGGGCGAGGAAGGACGTGCCGAGGTACCGCTCGTTGAGCTCCGCGTCCGGGCCGAGCTGCCGGGCGAGGTCGCCGCGGCCCGGCACCTCGACCTTGACGACGTCGGCGCCCAGGAGCATGAGCTGGTAGCTGCAGTACGGGCCGGCGAGGACGTTCGTGAGATCGAGGACGCGGATGCCGTCTAGTGGTCGCGGCTGCATGCACCTGTCTCCTTCAGCGCTGCTCTCAGAGCTTCCTTCGGAGGTTCCTTCAGAGCGAACTGCCCAGCGGGTGGTCGAAGCCCCGCTCGGACATCCGCTGGGCGACGTCCTTGAGGTCGGCGGCGAACTCGGTCACCCGCTCCTCCGGGAAGCGCAGCGTCGGGCCGCTGAGCGACAGCACCGCGACGACCGCGCCCGCGCGCGAGAAGATCGGCACGGCGACGGCCGAGAGGCCCTCCTCGCGCTCGCCGTGGCTGACGGCGTAGCCCTGGTGCGCCGCCTCGTCGATCCACTCCTGCAGCCGCCTGATGTGCTGGTCGCCGTAGGGGGAGCTGCGCGCCACGCGCAGCAGGCGGGCCGGGGTCGCGTTGCGCAGCAGGACCTTCGACGAGGCGCCGGCCCACAGCGGCAGCTCGTCGCCGATGTGCACGACGTGCCGCAGCGGCTGCGGGCTCTCCTGCTGGGCGACGCAGACCCGGTAGATGTCCCGGGCGACGTAGACGTTTACCGTCTCACGCCGCCGGGCGGCGAGGTCGCGCATCATCCGCTGCGTCTCCGGCGGCAGCTCCCAGCTGCGCCGGGCCAGGTGCGCCCAGCGCCACAGGCCCGGGCCGGCCATGTAGCCGGCGGTGGTGCCCCACAGCAGGCCGCACTGCTCCAGCGTCTGCACGAGCCGGATCACCGTCGTCTTGGCCAGCCCCGTGCCCTCGACGATGTCGCGGATCGAGACCAGCGGCCGATCCTCCGTGAGCAGCGTCAGGATGTCCAGCGCGCGCTGGACGCTGCGGACCCCCGGCGCGTCGGCCTCGGCCTCCTGATGCTCGACGCCGTCGCGGCCTGCCGTCTTCACCATGTTCGTGTCTCCATCGCTCGTCGCGCCCTGGACGCCGATTGTCGCAACTTTCTCGACTCGGGCTCTTGCCAGCGGCTGTCGGCCGCCCGTACGTTACACCCAGTCCGCATAGCGGTCCAGATGTACCGCCGAGCGGTTTGCAGCGAGGGAGCGCCATGCTGAATGCGATCCTCGGATCGGAGCCCCCGGTCGTGGCCCCGGCCCTGCTTGCGGGGGAGTGGCGGGCGGACGGTGTGCAGGCCGAGCGGGTCGGGCCGTACGTGCGCCGGGTGGTCAGCCGGGCCGTGCTCGCCGACGATCAGGCGGTCCGCACCACGGTTCAGTACGCCCACCAATCGGCCCGGCGGATGGCCGCGCTCGCCCCCGCGGCCCGGGCCGAGGTGCTCGAACGCGCCGCCGAACTCGCCGTACGCCACCGCGACGCGATCGCCCGGCTCATCGCCCTCGAGCTCGGCAAGCCGCTCAAGGACGGCCGCGGCGAGCTCGACCGCGTCGCCGACACCTTCGCCGTCTGCGCCGCGGAGACCCGCCGCATCGGCGGCGAGCTGCTGCCGGTCGCCGGCTGGGCCCGGGGCGTCGGCAACACCGCCCTGACCTACCGCGCCCCCGCCGGCGTCGCCCTGGCCATCACGCCGTTCAACGCCCCGGCCAACCTGCTCGCCCACAAGCTCGGCGCCTCGTTCGCGGCCGGCAACACCACGATCGTCAAGGCCCCGCCGCAGGCCCCGGCCGTCTCCGCGGCCGTCGTCGCCCTCCTGCTGGAGGCGGGCGCCCCGATGGAGGCGGTGCAGCTGCTGCACGGCGGCGGCGACGTCGGGGCCGCGCTGTGCGCCGCGCCGGAGGTCGCCGTCATCAGCTTCACCGGCAGCGTCGAGACCGGCGCGGCCGTGGCCCGCGCCGCCGGGGCCAAGCGCCTCGTGCTCGAGCTCGGCGGCAACGCGGCCACGATCGTGTGCGAGGACGCCGACATCGCGCAGGCCGCCGCCGTGTGCGCCCGCACCGGCTACACCAACTCCGGGCAGAGTTGCATTTCGGTGCAGCGGGTGTACGTCCAGCGCGTCCGCTATGCCGAGTTCGCCGTCGCGTTCGGCAAGGAGGTCGCGGCGCTGAAGGTCGGCGACCCGCTCGACCCGGAGACCGACGTCGGCTCGATGGTCGACGACGCGGCCGCCGAGCGGGTCGCGGCCTGGGCCGCGCAGGCCGCCGCCGACGGTGCGACGATCGCGCTCGGCGGCACCCGCACGGGCGCGACGCTCAGCCCGACCGTCGTGCTCGACCCGCCCGCCGGCGCCGACGTGGTCGCCCGCGAGGTCTTCGGCGCGCTCGTGGCGGTGCTGCCCTACGACGACTTCGACGAGGTTCTCGCCGCGTGCAACGGCAGCCGGTACGGCCTGCAGGCGGGCCTGTTCACCCGCGACATCGGCCGGATCGTCACCGCCTGGCGGGAGCTGGAGGTCGGCGGGCTCGTCGTCAACGGCTCGTCCAACTTCCGCCTCGACCACGTGCCCTTCGGCGGGGTCAAGGACTCCGGCTTCGGCCGCGAGTCGCCCGCCTGCATGATCGAGGACTACACCGTCGTCAAAACCCTGCTGCTGCGCGGCCTGTCGATCTGGGGCACCCAGGCATGAGGGCGGCCGTGCTCACCGCGCCCGGGGCCGTCGAGGTCACCGGCGACTGGCCCGAGGCCGAGTGCGGCCCCGGCGACGTCGTCGTCGCCGTGCGGGCCGTCGGCATGTGCGGGTCCGACCTCGCCGTCGTCGACGGCCGCCGGGCCGTGCCCCACCTGCCCTGGGCGCTGGGGCACGAGGCCATCGGCGACATCGTGCGGGTCGGCGCCGGCGTGGCGCCCGGCCGGGTCGGGCAACGGGTCGCCGTCGAGCCCAACTTCCCGTGCCTGCGCTGCCCGGCCTGCGCGGACGGGCGCACCGCGGTCTGCCCGGACCGGCGCATCCTCGGCATCAACGAGCCCGGCGCGCTGCGCGAGCGGGTCACCGTGCCGGCCCGGTTCGCCTGGCCCGCCCCGCCCGGCCTCGCCGACGAGGACCTGGTCTGCGTCGAGCCGCTCGCCGTCGCGCTCGCCGCGCTGGCCCGCGCCAGCCTCACCGCCGGGGAGCGCTGCCTCGTGGTCGGTGCCGGTGCGCAGGGCCTGCTGGTGTGCCTGGCCGCGCGGGCGCTCGGCGCGGTGCCGTTCGTCATCGACCCGCACGCCGGCCGGCTCGCCACCGCACTGGAGCTCGGCGCCGCGGCGGCCCCGGACGACGGGCTGTTCCCGGTGGTGTTCGAGACCTCCGGTGCCCCGCCGGCCCTGGAGACCGCCGTCGAGCGGGCCGCGCCCGACGGCCGGATCGTTCTCATCGGACAGAGCGGCACCCCGGCCCGGCTGTCCACGTTCACCGTCGTCCAGCGGCGGCTGACGCTGCGGGGCTGCCTCATCTACGACCACCCTCGCGACTTCGCGGCCGCCGTCGAGCGGGCCGCGGAGCTGCGCCCGGGCCGCATCCTGCGCGGCCGGTACCCGCTCGCCGGGGTGGCCGACGCGTTCGCCCGGGCACGGGAGCTGCCCGGCAAGACCTGGATCACGTTGGAGGAACCGCCGCGATGAGCGCCGAGACGAAGACGACCGCCGCCGATGCGCTCGTCACTCAGCTGGAGGCGTACGGGGTGCGGTACGTCTTCGGCACCTGCGGGCACACGAACATCGCGCTGCTCGACGCCATCGGCCGCAGCTCGATCGAGTTCGTCATCGCCCGCCACGAGCAGGCCGCGGCCCACGCCGCCGACGGCTACGCCCGCGCCTCCGGCAAGCCCGGCGTCGTCCTGCTGCACGTCGGGCCCGGGATGATGAACGCGGTCACCGGCGTGGCCACCGCGGCGCTGGACTCGGTGCCGATGGTCGTCATCGCCGGCGACGTGCCGTCCTACATGCACGGCCGGCACCCGCACCAGGAGGTCAACCTCCACGCCGACGCCGACCAGACCGCCATCTACCGCCCGTTCGTCAAACGCGCCTGGCACGCGCACCGGGTCGAGGACCTGCCGCGCTTCCTGGAGCGGGCCTTCTGGACCGCAACCTCCGGCCGCCCCGGCGCGGTGCTGCTCAACGTCCCGATGGACCTGTTCTCCCGGCCGCTGGACTTCGAGGACCACCCGTTGCCGGCCGCCGTCACCGTGCCCGCCCTCGCCGACGCCTCCCGCATCGCCGAGCTGCTGGCCGAGGCCGAGCGGCCGCTGGTGTACCTCGGCGGCGGCCTCGGCCGCGGCGAAGGCCGCCAGGCGCTGCTGTCCCTGGCCGAGCACCTCGACATCCCGGTCGCGCACTCGCTCATGGCCAAGGGCGCGCTGCCCGACCGCCACCCGCTCGTGATGGGCATGACCGGCTTCTGGGGCCTCGAGGTGACAAACACCTACGCCCTGGAGGCCGACGTCGTGCTGGCCATCGGCACCCGGTTCGCCGAGACCGACGCCAGCTCCTGGAACCCCGCCTACACCTGGCGGATCCCGCCGACCCGGCTGATCCAGATCGACATCGACCCGGCCGAGATCGGCCGCAACTACCCCGTCGAGATCGGCGTGGTCGCCGACGCCACCCAGGCCGTGCGGGCCATCGACACCGCGGTGCGCCGGGCCGTGCCCGAGCCGGTGCGCCGCCCGGGCCTGCGCGAGCAGATCCACGCCGCCCGCACCGCCCTGTTCGAGGGCAGCACCGGGCGCGGCCGCAGCGAGGACTTCCCGCTACGCCCCGAGCGCATCCTGCTCGACCTCCGCGAGACCCTGCCGCCGGACACGATCCTCGTCACCGACGTCGGCTGGAACAAGAACGGCGTGGCGCAGTGCTACCCGCTGCCGCCCGAGGGCCGCTTCATCACCCCCGGCGGCGCGTCCACCATGGGCTTCGGCCCCGCCGCGGCGCTCGGCGTGCAGATCGCCGAGCCCGACCGGGTCGTCGTCGCGCTGGTCGGCGACGGCGGCATGAGCGCTGCGCTGCCGGCCCTGCCCATGGCGGTCGAGCGGGGGCTGCCGGTGCTGTTCGTGGTCATGAACAACCGGGCCCACGGCACCATTGCCGACCTGCAGGCCGCGAACTTCGGCCGGCAGTACGGCTGCGAGTTCACCGACCCCGACGGCCGCCCGTACAGCCCGGACTTCGCCGCGCTGGGCCGGGCCTGCGGCGCCGACGGGTACCAGATCGAGCGCGTCGAGGACCTGCGCGGCGCGCTGCGAACCGCCGAACGCCGCCGCCGCCCGGCGGTGCTCGACGTCGCGATGGTCAACGAGCCGGTGCCAACCCCTGGGCACTGGAACATCAAGGACATCTACCAAGGTCTTTTTGACTGAGAGGTGATGCGCATCATGTCCACGCAACGCTTCCGCATCCTTGCCGGCACCACCCTGCTCGCCCTCGCGCTGACCGCCTGCAGCGCGCCGGGGGAGAAGAAGAACGACACCCAGAACGCCGCCGGGCCGATCAAGCTCGCCCTCGTCGACGCCCAGAGCGGCCAGCTGTCCTCGCTGGGCGCCTGGGAGCTCAAGGGGGCCAAGCTCGCGGTCGAGGAGTGGAACAAGGCCGGCGGCGTCAACGGCCGGCAGATCCAGCTCGACGTGTTCGACGACCAGGGCGACCCGACGGTCGGCACCAACCTGGCGCGGAAGATCGCCTCGGAGGGGTACGTCGCGATGATCGGCACCGCCGAGAGTGCCGTGACGATCGCGATGGCCCCGATCCTGCAACAGGCCCAGATCCCGAACATCACCTCGGGCCAGTCGACCGGCCTCGTGGCCGTCAAGAGCCCGTTCCTGTTCCTCAACGGCCCGACCAGCACCACCTACGACGAGACCCTCGCGAAGTACATCGTGGACACCAAGGGCATCAAGTCGATCGCGCTGATCACGAACAACGGCTCGTACGGCAAGGGCGAGCACGACGCGTTCCTCAAGGCCCTGCAGTCCCGCGGCGTCACCCCGGTCGCGGACCAGGTCGTCACCACCGACCAGAAGGACTTCAGCGCCGCCCTGTCCACCATCCGCAGCAAGAACCCGCAGCTGATCTTCCTCGGCGCGGAGGAGGTCGAGTCCGGGCTCATCGTCAAGCAGGCCCGCGACCTCGGCATCACCGTGCCGTTCGCCGGCGCCGCGCCGCAGGGCACGCCGGTGTTCCTCAACACCGCGGGCGCGGCAAACGTCGAGGGCACCATCGTGAGCTCCCCGTACCTGTCCAACGACGTCAGCGACGCGGCGAAGAAGTTCGCGGCGGCGTACAAGGCCGCCTACAACGAGGACGCGGAGCTGCACGGCGCCAAGGCCTACGACGGCACCCAGATCGTGCTCACCGCGCTGAAGACGAGCAACGCGGCGACAGGCAAGCCGCTCGCCGACGCGATCCGGGGCACGAAGTACAAGGGCCTGCTCGGCGACTTCGCCTACGACGACACGGGGGTCGGCATCTTCGCCACGTCGATCGGGGTCATCACCGGCGGTAAGCTCCAGGCCGCCAAGGGCTGAGCCGTTCCCCTCTTCACCGGGGCGCCGTCGCGACGGCGCCCCGGTCCGGCCTCGGGAGAGCCATGCAAGTCACACTGCAAACGCTTATCGGCGGGCTGAGTCTCGGCGCCGTCTACGCCCTTGTCGCCATGGGCTTTTCGCTGGTGTACCGCACGATGGGCCTCGTCAACTTCGCCCACGGCAACGTGGTGACGCTCGGCGCCTATGTCGCGTCGACGTTCTACATGTCCGCGAAGCTGCCCTTCGCGCTGGCGATGGTCGTCGCGATCGTCGTCACCGGGCTGGTCGGCCTCGTCATCGAGTTCGTCCTGCGGCCGCTGGAGAACAAGGACTTCGACCTGATGCTGATCGGCACGATCGGCTTCGGCATCGTGCTCGACGCCCTCGCCATCATCATCTGGGGCGCCACCGGCCGGGCCGTGCGCTCGCCCGTGCCCGGCGCGCCGCTGGACCTGTTCGGCCTGCGCATCCGCACGTACGACCTGGTGGTGCTGCTCATCGCCGCCGTCGCGATGCTGCTGCTCATGCTGTTCCTGCAGCGCACCAAGCGCGGCACGGCGATGCAGGCGGTCGCGATGGACCACGAGGCCGCCACCGCCGTCGGCATCCACGTCGGGCGCAGCAACTCCCTCGCGTTCGTCATCGGCGCCGGCCTCGCCGCCCTCGCCGGCGGGCTCGTCGGGCCGCTGCTGTACGTCAGCCCCACGATGGGCGGCGCCCTCGGCATCAAGGGCTTCGCGGGGGCGATCCTCGGCGGGTTCGGCAGCATCCCCGGCGCCATCGTCGGCGGCCTGGCCATCGGCGTGCTCGACGCGTTCGCCGCCGGGCACTTCCAGGGCTACTCCGAGCTCGTGACGTTCCTCGTCTTCACCGCCATCATCATGATCCGGCCCACCGGCATCTTCGGCGAGCGGACGGTGAACCGGGCATGAGCGGTACGAAGCGAAGCGAAGTGGCCGCTCATCATGAGGCTCAGCATTCGTCATGCCGGCGCCGGAG
Source organism: Dactylosporangium sp. NPDC049140 (assembly GCF_040648435.1). Taxonomy (NCBI): domain Bacteria; kingdom Bacillati; phylum Actinomycetota; class Actinomycetes; order Micromonosporales; family Micromonosporaceae; genus Dactylosporangium; species Dactylosporangium sp. NPDC049140. The sequence continues at coordinate 27,789 of NZ_JBEZDS010000026.1, forward strand.
CGGAGCGGAGGTGACGGCATGAAACGGCGCCTCGCCGTCCTGGCCGTGGTCGCGGCCGCCCTGTGGATGCTGCCGTACGCGCTGGACTCCTACGCCATCCACGTCGTGGACGTCACGCTCATCTTCGCCCTGCTCGCCATCGGCCTCGGCCTCGCCATGGGCATCGCCGGGCAGGTCAACCTGGCCCAGGTCGCGTTCTTCGGCGTGGGCGCCTACACGGTGGCGATCCTGACGACGCACAACGGCTTCGGCTTCTGGACCGCGGCGCTGCTGGCCCTGGTCGCCACCGCCGTCACCGGCCTGTTCGTCGGTACCCCGGCGCTGCGGGTCCAGTCGCACTACCTCGGCATCGTCACGCTCGGCCTCGCGCTGGCCTTCACCAACTGGGTCACCAACGCCGCGGTCGCGGGCGGCGCCGAGGGCATCAACGCCATCCCGGTGCCGCAGTTCCCCGGCGTCGACCTCTCCAGCGAGTACCTCTTCTACTACCTCGAGCTCATCGTGTTCGCGATCGCGCTGGCCTTCGGCCTGTTCGTGGTCCGCACGCCGCTGGGCCGGCGCATGCGGGCCATGCGCGACGACCCGCTGGCGGCGGGGGCGGTCGGGGTCGAGGTACCGATGCTGCGTATGACCGCCTTCGCGCTCGCCAGCGTCTACGGCGGCACCGCCGGCGTGCTCTACGCCGGGCTCGTGCGCTACGTCGCGCCCGAGTCGTTCAGCATCGCCAACATGTTCCTGCTCCTCGCGATGGTCATCATTGGCGGGCGGCAGAGCCTGCTCGGCTGCGTCGCCGGCGCCGTGACGCTGTCCCTGCTGCGCGAGCTGCTGTCCGACTACCCGACGTACGCCCAGGTCGTCTACGGCAGCATCGTCGTGCTCGTGGTCGTCTTCGCCCCGACGGGCCTGGCCGGGCTGCCTTCCCGGTTCCGCCGTCGCCGGGCGGGCCCGCGGCAGGAGCTGCGGCCGTTCACGCCGTTCGATCTGGTGTCCACAGAGGACTCTCGGCCGCTGCTGGAGCTTTCTGACATCAGCAAGCAGTTCCGCGGCCTGCGCGCGCTCGACGAGGTTTCCCTGACCGTCCGGGCCGGCGAGATCCGCGGCATCGTCGGGCCCAACGGCTCCGGCAAGACGACGCTGTTCAACGTCATCACCGGCCTCTACAAGCCCACCGCGGGCTCGGTCTCGTTCGCCGGCGCGCAGGTTACCGGCGCGGCGCCCTACCGGCTGGCCCGGGCCGGCATGGCCCGCACCTTCCAGAACCTGCGGCTGTTCGGCGCGCTCACCGTGCGCGAGAACGTCCTCGTCGCCCTCGATCGGACCCGGACCCGTTCCATCTGGCGGTACCCGCTGTGGCCGCTGGGCGTGTGGCGGCAGGACCGGGCCCTGCGCGCCGCCGGTGACGAGCTGCTCGGCCGCTTCGGGCTCGCCGACTTCGCCGATGCCCGGCCGGGCGCCCTGCCGTACGGCATCCAGCGCCGCGTCGAGATCGCCCGCGCGATGGCCCAGCAGCCGCGGCTGCTGCTGCTCGACGAGCCGGCGGCCGGCCTCAACGGCGAGGAGGTCCGCCAGCTCAGCGAGATCGTCCGCTCGATCCGCGACAGCGGCGTCACCGTCGTGCTCATCGAGCACAACATGGGCCTGGTCATGTCGCTGTGCGAGCGGGTGACCGTCCTGGCCAGCGGCCGGATCATCGCCGACGGCACCCCGGCCGAGGTCGCGATCGCCCCGGCGGTCGTGGAGGCGTACCTCGGCGACTCGATGGCCGACACCGTCGAGCAGGTCGTCATCGAGGAGGTCGGCCGATGAGCCCGGATGCGCTGGCGGTCGAGGACCTGACCGTGCGGTACGGCGGCGTCTGCGCGGTCGAGCAGGTCTCCTTCACCGTCCCGGCCGGCGGGTGCGTCGGCATCATCGGCGCCAACGGCGCCGGGAAGACCTCGACGCTCAAGGCGGTCCTGGGCCTCGTGCCGCGCACGGTCGGCGGCCTGCGCCTGAACGGCGAGGACGTCTCGCGCGTGAAGGCCCGCGACATGGTCCGCCACGGCGTCGGCTACGTGCCCGAGGGCCGGCATGTGTTCCCGGGTCTGAGCGTGGAGAAGAACCTGATGCTGGGCGCGTACGCCCAGCGCTGGAACGCTTCGGTCCGAACGCAGCTCGACGAGGTGTTCGCGCTGTTCCCGGTGCTGGGGGAGATGCGGGCGCGGCTGGCCGGAGCGCTGTCCGGCGGCCAGCAGCAGATGCTCGCCATCGGCCGCGCGCTCATGTCCCGCCCGAAGCTGCTGCTGCTCGACGAGCCGTCGATGGGGCTGTCGCCGAAGCTGGTGGAGGAGATCCTGGCCGCGCTGCAGCGCCTGGCCGCCGACGGGCTGAGCATGCTGCTGGTCGAGCAGAACGCGAAGCTCACCTTCGAGGCGACCGACCGCTGCCTGGTGATGGAGAACGGCACCGTGGCGATGACCGGCTCCTCGTCCGAGCTGCGCCACGACACCCGGGTACGGAAGGTGTACCTGGGCCTGTGAGGGTGGTGGCGCGGCGTCGCTGACCAACTACGACTGAGACCGTGGGCGCCCGAACGGGGACCCGGGCGCCCACGGTGGCATCAGTTGCGCGTGCAGGTGTCGAAGCAGTAGGTGAAGACGTCACAACCCGTGACGAAGCCCACCTGCGTCTCGTCACTCTCCTCCGCCGGAAGCAGCTCCAGCGCGTCGACATCGGTGCTCACCACATTCACCTCCCTCCCGCGTCGTGAAGAATCCGGTCGGGCATGCCCCAGCGTGCGCCGCCGTGCCGCAGCCGGAGCAGGAAGGCCAGGCCGCCACTCAGTCCCGTGGCGTATCCGACCGTGGTATCGGTCCAGGTGTCGTCGGGCAGGAGCATGAGCCCGTCCCGGATCGTGTTGCGGACCGCCATCAGGCCGGCGAGGTCGGCGGCCTGGTCGCGGAACCGCTGCTCGCCGGTGAAATCGGCCAGGTCGAGCAGGAACTGGCCGTCGCCGGGCAGCCCGTGGCAGGTGGCGAGGGACGAGTACCAGCTGTCGCGGTGGACCGCGGCGGCCGCCGCCTCGGCGAGGTCGCGGAACTGCCGCTCGCCGGTCGCGGCCCAGAGCCGGATCAGGAACGTTCCCACCCCGGACGATCCGCTGCACCAGTGCTGCCGGGGTACGTCGGGCGCGCCGTCCTCGCCGGTGGACCACCACGCGCCCGCGCCGCTGCGGATGGCGGCGCGCGCCAGGGTCTCGCCGGCTCGCCGTGCGGTGTCGAGGTACTCTTTCCGGCCGGTGGCCAGGCCGGCGTAGAGCAGGAAGGCGCCGATGCCGGCGACCCCGTGCGCGAAGCCGTAGTGCGTGATGCCGGCCAGGCTCGAGTCGAAGTCGGCCGGGATCGGCCAGACCACTTGGCCATCGCGTTCACGGGCGGCGTCGAGCACGTTGTCGGCGGCCTCGGCGGCGCGGTGCAGGAGCTCCGCGTCGCCGGTGGCGTGCCACAGGTATAGCTGCGCCATCCCGGCGCCGGCCACGCCGTGGCAGATGTCGGCGTTGGGCCAGTGCAGTGGGGCCTGCTTGGCGAGGTCGAGGGCGCGCGCGGCGAGGATGTCGTCCCGCAGGAGGACGGCCGCGTCGTGGAGGGCCCAGGCCGTGCCGGATCGGCCGAAGTACAGCCCGGGAAGTACCCGGTCGACGGTGAACAGCCGTTCCCCGACCCATTCGGCGGCCACGGCGAGGCCGTCGCGGTGCGCGTCCTTGAACGTGCGCGCGGCCTGGGTGAGCACGGCCAGGACGCCGGCGGCACCGTACTGCACGGCGAGCGGGTCCGAGGCCGACTCCGTGTGTGCCGTGCGCCAGAGCCGTTCCGCCCCGGGCGTGGCCGTGCCGTGCACATGGCTGAGCCCGTCGCCGATCAGACGGTCGATGTCGATCTTCGACGCGGGCGCGCGGACGCCGTCCTTCTTGTCGGTGCCCAGGAAGGTTCGGGCGTCGGCCAGGCTCCAGCGCCGTTCCGGATCGTCCTCGGTGAGTCCGAGGATGAGCGGCGCGAACCGCCGGACGGTGGGCATGTGGGCCCCGGCGCGCTCGACCAGGTCGGTCAGCCGCTGGTGGTACGACCGTTCGGCGGGCTCGTCGGGCGGCAGCAGCGGGTGTACCCCGCCGGCCAGCCAGAAGATGGTCGCACCCAGGCTGAACAGGTCCGATCGGTGACCGGGCACGGCGCCGAACCGCCGGGCGGTGACCTGCTCCGGCGCGGCGTAACCGGGGGTGAAGACCCGGGCGGCGAGGTCCCCGGCGCGCACGGCGTGCTCCAGGTCGACCAGGCGCAGCCGGCCGTCCGGGGTGACCATGATGTTGCTGGGCGTCATGTCCCGCAGCACGATGCCGTGCGTGTGTACCGCCGCCAGGAGATCGACCAGCCGGATGCCGAGCTCGACCGCTTCCGCGAGCGGCGCACCGCGGCCGCCCCATTCGCCCAGGGCCCGCTCGTTCACCCACTTGCGCAGCGTCGTGCCGTCGATCCACTCCTCGGCGAGGAACAGGTGCTCCTGATGCGTCACGAGCGCGACCTTCGCCGGCGCCACCTGCAGCGGGGCGAGCACGTCGAGCATGTCCGCCTCGTGCCGCAGCAGCGCCCGCGCGTCCTCGCCGGTCCAGCCGCTCATGGCGTGCGGCCGGGCCCGTTTGAGCACGACCGTGGCGCCGGTGCGCCGGTCCGTGCCGCGGTAGATGCCGCCCTTGTACGAGTGCCGGATCGCCCCGCGCACGACGAACCGGTCACCGATCAGCACGGGACCGGGCCGGCCGGGTTGGCTGGGCGGCGTTTCCGCCGCCGGCAACGGTGGGACCGCTCCCGGTGGCGGGCTGAACCAGGCCCGCCGCTCGTCGGGCACCTTGCGCCCGTCCGGACCCGTGACGACGAACCGGAAGTCGCCGTCGTTGGACAGGACCGGGCGGGCCCGGAACCCGCCGTACCGGTAGTGCACGACGCTGCCCGGACGCACGGCACGGTCGGAGAGGATGGCCGGCCCGGGCAGCCCGTCGGTCACCCGGTCGAGCTCCAGCGCGAGCCGCCGGAACTGCTCGTCATCCCTGGGGTACACGGTGACGAACTTGCCGCCCGACCCGCGCTCGGACTGGTTCGACAACAGCTGCCCGAGGCGATCCAGATCCCGGGCGAACTTGAACGCACAGCCCTCGCCGACGAGCACGCCGGCCACGCGGGCCAGGACCACGGGCCCGGCGAGCACGGTGCTGGACACGTGCAGCTTCCAGCCCTCTTCGCGCGCCGGCTGGGCGGCGGGCCGTACGACACACCAGAAGTCACCGGGCTCGACCGTCCAGGCGGCCGCGTCCGCACGGTCGAGCACGCCGCGGACGATGCCCTCGAGGAGCCATGCATCCGATGCCACACGGTCGCCGTTCGTCACACCGACACGGCGTTCCACCCCGTTCCACCGGTCGGCCGCCCGGCGTGCCGTCAGCGCAGGAACGCCGAAACGCGCTCCGCTACGACCGGCGCCGTCCTGCCTTCCGGGCCGAAGTGGTTCAGGCCCGCCATGGTCTCGATCGCGGCGTCCCCGAGCGTGTCCTTCAGGCGATCGGTCTGGGTGAGGATCGCGGCGGCCGTGCGGCTGCCCCGAAGAATCAGCACCGGCACGGTGACGGCCGCATAGTCGGCGAGGCGACCCATGCGGGCGGCGATCTGCTCGTGCTCGGCCAGGTTGGCGCCGAGCAGCGGCCGCATGCGTTGCCAGGTCGCGCCGCGGAAGCCGACCCGCATCGCGAAGCGCAGGTACCAGTACGGCATCTTGGTCACGAATGCGGGCGCCCCGCCGGAGCCCCGGATGAAGTGCACGAACGCCCCGTACGGATCTCCGGCCGCCAGCCGCTCGCGGTACGGCTGCATCCAGGCGGTGGCGAACGGTTCGCACGGCACGCCCGGCTCGTAGAGCGCGATGCGGTCGAACACGGCGGACCGCCGTGCGGTCTCGAGGACGGCGAGCCCTCCGAAGCTGTGGCCGAACACCAGCCGTGCCCCGGTCGCGGCCTGCACGGCGAGCAGGTCGTCGGCCTCGCGGTCCAGCGAGTAGTCCGGCCCTTGCGGGCCACTGGCCCCGCGCCCCCGCCGGTCGACGACGTGCACCGTGCACGACCGGGCCAGCGCACGGCCCAGCGGCAGGTAGTCCTCCGCGGCCCGCAGCGCGCCCCCGACGACGATGACGCCGGGGCCGTCGCCGATGGTCCGATAGGCGATCTTCGTACCGTCGGCGGAGATCACGGTCCCTGGCCGCTCCAGCAGTGCGGGGTTTGTCGCACTCATGCGGGTCGCTCCTGTTCCATGCGGTCGAGGGTGCTGAGCAGACGTTCGGTGTGCTCGGCGTACTGCGCGTACGGCACGCCGCTGTGCTCGACGAAAACGGCCAGCCGATCCTCGAAGTCCCGCCGGACGGTGGTCACGAGCCGCTGGCCCTTGTCGGTGAGGCTCAGCCGCCGGCGGTTGCCCCCGGCGGGGTCGGGCTCGACCTTGAGCAGCCCGTCGGCGGCCAGGACGGCGGTCATGCGGCTGACCGAAGGCTCGGTCACGCCGAGCTCGTCGGCGAGGGCGCGCTGGGTCGACGCTCCCAGCTCGCCGACGAAGACGAGCGCGAGGAAGCGGTGGTAGGAGATGTCGTGCTGGGCCCGTAGGAGCCGGTCGCCCATCCGGTCCAGACGGGCAGTGAGCACGTGCAAGGCAAAGCTCAGGTTGTGCGCCACGCCAACAACTTAGCAGACTAACTTAGCTTTGCAAGATGCCTGCTGGACCTGTTGTCACGAACCCCAGAGCCGGATGGTGCCGTCGCGGCCGGCGCTGGCGAGCACGCGTCCGTCCGGGCTGAACGCCACCGACCTCGAGATCAGGCGGCCGAGGGGCTGGCCGATGGGTTGAGCGTTGCCCGGGTTCCACAACCGCGCCCGGTAGCCGGCGCTGGCCAGCCGATGCCCGGCCGGGCTGAACGCCACCGACCGCACCCAGTCGGTGCCGCCGGTGAGGGACTGGACGACGGATCGTCCGCTGGCCAGGTCCCACAGGCGCAATGCGTTGTCGCCGCCGGCGCTGGCGAGGCGGAGCCCGTCCGGGCTGAACGCCACGGAGGAGACGGGTTTGGCGGCGTTCTCGCTGAGAATTCGTATGCAACGCTGCGGGATGACTTGCTGCGGCGATTGGCCTGTGGCGGGCGACGCCGGTCTTGCCGCCCCGGTCTCGCGGGGTCCGGCGGGAGCGTCCGGCCTTGCCGGCGGTACCGACGATGGCTCTGCGGTTCTCGGAGTCGTGGCCGGTCCGCCGCTGGTGGTGGCGCGGTGGTGGATGGCGCCTTCGGCGACGACGAGTTCGGGCTGGTCGATCACGACGGCGTCGAAGTCCAGACCGCCGACGTCGCCGAGCCCGTCGGCGGCGACCATCTCGAACCCGTCCGGCGACGAGCGGACCACACTGACGTCGAACGTGCCGCCGCCGAGGTCGTACACCACGACGGCCCGGTTCGCCGAGGTTCGCTGCTCCAGTGCCGTGGCGAAGTACGCGGCCGCCGCGACCGGTTCGGCCACGAACCGGACCGGACCGAGCCCCGCGCGGCCGGCGGCGTCGGCCAGCACGCCGAGCCGGACCCGGCCCCAGGATGCCGGATGGGTCATGACCACGTCGTCCACGGCCCGGCCGGCGACGCGCGACGCCTCCGCACCGACCCGCCCCAGTACCGCCGCGATCAGCTCGACGACGGCGTGCTCCGCCTCGCCGAGCCACACTGTGCCGTCATCGATGCGACGTTTCGGGTTCGGTTCGAAACCGGCGGGGAACCCGACCGCGGCTCGGACCGCGTCCGCGCCCACCAGCAGGTCGGAGCCCGGATCCGCGAAGACCGCCGACGCCAGCAAGGGCGACCCGTCGAACAGCAAGGGACGGATCCGGCCATCGGGCGCCATCAACACCGCCACCGTGTTCGATGTGCCGAAGTCGATGCCCAGCCGTACCCCGTCCGCGGCCACCGCGCCAACCTACCGCCTGGCGGCGACGATAGGGTTGCTGATCAGCCGGGTGTCCGCGCCGGCCATCGCTGCGGGTCAGGTCGGACAGGCGAATTTTTTCCGGAGCCCGTGTCGATCCGCGGGCCGCTCGTTCGACCTGAGGGTGCGCGAGCCGAGAGGCGGCCCGCTGACGAGGAGGACACGATGTCGAAGTACATGCTGATCATGCGGGGCACCGACGAGTCGAACGCGGCCATGATGGCCGACATCGAGGAGATGATGACCACGACCCGCCAGTTCATCGAGGAGATGATCAAGGCTGGGGTGCTCCTCGCGGCCGAAGGGCTGGACGACGCGCGCCAGGGCGTCGTGGTCGACTTCAGCGGCGAGGCCCCGGTGGTCACGGACGGGCCGTACGGCGAGACCAAGGAACTGTTCGGGGGCTTCTTCCTGCTCGACGTCGCCTCGAAGCAGGAGGCGGTCGAGTGGGCCAAGCGGGTACCGGCGGCGCGCGGGTCCAAGATTGAGATCCGGCGGGTGCCCGAGAGCGACGAGGTCCCGCAGGCCGGCGAATGATCGTCGAGGACTGGGCCGGGTACGAGAGCAACGGCCGGATCTGATGGGTACGGCCGATGTCGAGGCCGTCTGGCGGATCGAGTCGGCGCGGATCGTCGCCGCGCTGACCCGGTTCACCGGCGATTTCGGGCTGGCCGAGGACGCGGCGCAGGAGGCCGTGGCCGAGGCGCTGGTGTCGTGGCCGCTCGCCGCCCCGGCCAATCCGGCCGGCTGGCTGATGGCGACGGCCCGGCGGCGGGCGATCGACGCGATCCGCCGCCGGGCGGCGCTGCAGGACCGGTACGCCCTGCTGGCGGCGGACCCGGCGGCCGACTCGCCTGTCGACGAGGAAGTCGACCCCGACCGGATCGACGACGACGTCCTGGCGCTGATGTTCATCAGCTGCCACCCGGTGCTGTCCCCGGAGGCCCGGGTGGCGCTGACCCTGCGCGTGGTCGGCGGCCTGTCCAGCGAGGAGATCGCCCGCGCGTTCCTCGTGCCCGTGCCGACCGTGCAGGCCCGCATCACCCGGGCCAAGAAGACGATCGCGGCGGCCGGGGTGCCGTTCGAGCTGCCGCCGGCCGGCGAGCGCCGGGAGCGGCTGGGCGGCGTGCTCAGCGTCATCTACGTGATCTTCACCGAGGGGTCGACGGCCACGTCGGGTGAGCGGCTGCTGCGCCGCGACGTCGCGTACGAGGCGATCCGGCTGGCCCGCACGCTTGCCGCACTGCAGCCGGACGAGCCTGAGGTGCACGGCCTGCTCGCGCTGTGCGAGCTGACGGCCGCGCGCTTCCCGGCCCGGACCGCCCCGGACGGCTCGCCGATCCTGCTGGAGGACCAGGACCGGCGGCGGTGGGACATCTCGGCGATCCGCCGTGGGCTGGCCGCGCTGACCAAGGCGTCGGCTCGCGGCCTCGGCCCCTACGGCCTGCAGGCCGCGATCGCCGCCACCCACGCGTCGGCACCCGCGGTCGAGGCGACCGACTGGGACCGGATCGTGGTGCTCTACGAGGCGCTCGGCCGGGTCGCGCCCTCGCCGGTGGTCGAGCTCAACCGGGCCGTCGCCGTGGCCATGGCCTCGGGCCCGGCGCAGGCCCTGGCCATCGTGGACGAGCTGATCGCCTCGGACCGGCTCCCCGGTTCGCATCTGGTTCCGACCGTGCGCGGTGAACTGCTGGCGCGGCTCGGCCGGCTCCCGGAGGCGCGCGCGGAGCTGGAGCTGGCGGCCCGGCTGTGCACCAACCAGCGCGAACGCTCGGTGCTGCTGCGCAAGGCGGCCACGCTGGCCTGACTTCTCCCACTCGGGCGTCTCCCACTCGGGCGGGATCACCGAGGTGGCGAAGTGACGATGCACGCCGGCGGTCAGCCGGCGAGCGCGGCCAGGCGGCTCGCGAGCTCGGTGGCGGCCGTGCGCAGTTCGGGCGGGTCCAGCACCTGCGCCTCGTAGCCGAGACGCGCCACGTGTACCGCGATGACGTCCAGGCGGTCGGCGGCGGCGACGAGTACGCACCAGCCGTCGCCGTCGTCCTCGACCCGGCCGACCTGGGGCGGGACGCGCTCGCGGACCTCCTGGGCGGCGGCACGGAGGCGGACACGGGCCACGTGCCGGTACGGCGCCTCGGCCACCGCGCGCTGGACGAAGGCGGCCGGGTCCGGGTGCTCGCGCGGGCGGAAGCGCCATGTCGTGGCCTCCACCGTGCGCATGCGGTCGAGGCGGAACGTGCGCCAGTCGTCACGGTCGGCGTCCCAGGCCATCAGGTACCACCGCCGCCCGGTCGTCACCAGCCGGACCGGTTCGACCGTGCGCTCCGTGTCCGAGTACAGGAACCGCACGCGCACGGCGTCGCGGCACGCGCGGGCCAGCGTCATCAGGACGTCGGCGTCGATCTCCACGCCCGGGCCGATCAGCGTCTCCGTCGCGCCGTGCACCGCACGCACCTCGGCCCGCAGCCGCGGCGGCATCACCTGGTCGAGCTTGGCCAGGGCGCGCAGTGCGGCCTCGCCCGCGCCGGCCACCGTCCCGGCCGAGGCCAGGCGCAGCGATACCGCGGTCGCGATCGCCTCCTCGTCGTCCAGCAGCAGGGGCGGCAGCCGTGTGCCGGCGCCCAGCTGGTAGCCGCCGCCGACCCCGCCGGTCGCGTGCACGGGGTAGCCCAGCGAGCGCAGCCGCTCCACGTCGCGGCGGATCGAACGGTCGGTGACGTGCAGCTCCGCGGCCAGTTCCGTCGCCGTCCACGAGGCGCGCCGCTGCAGCAGCGCGAGCAGTCGCAGCACCCGTTCGGCGGTCATGGGCTCGATCATGTCACCAATCGCGGACCGTATCCGTCCGCGATTCGGGGCAGACTGTGGGACATGACTGAGACGCGCACCGTGCAAGTCGCGATCGACTGTGCCGACCCGGCCGCGCTGGCCGGCTTCTGGATCGAGGCGCTCGGCTACAAGCTGCAGGACCCGCCGCCCGGCTTCGGCAGCTGGGACGAGGCGCTCGACGCGATGAACATCCCGGCGGAGGACCGCAACCGTGCCTCGGCGATCCTGCACCCGGAGGGCCTCGGGCCGAGGGTGTTCTTTCAGCGGGTACCGGAGGGCAAGCAGGTCAAGAACCGCATGCACCTCGACGTCCGGGCCGCGCCGGGGCTGCAGGGCGAGGAGCGGATGGCCGCGCTGGAGGCGGAGGCCGACCGGCTGACCGGCCTCGGCGCGAAGCGTCTCGCGCGCCATGAACCCCGGCCCCCGCTGGCGTCCGGGCACATCGTGATGGCCGACCCGGAGGGCAACGAGTTCTGCCTCGACTGACATGTAAGTTTCCGCGCGACCCTGCGCCGAACGCACGAAACCGCACGAAACCATTGACGTAGATCAGTGGCCCGGTCGACTGTGAGCGCTCACAGCCGATGAAGGAGCGGGCATGCGGGCACTGATCGCCGTCACGCTGCTGATGGTCGGGCTCGGGGTCGCGGTGGTGAACCAGGCGAGCGCGGCCGCGGCCGGGTGCTCGGTCGCGTACAAGGTGACCAACCAGTGGCAGGGTGGCTTCGGCGCCGACGTCACCGTCACCAACCTGGGCGACCCGGTCACCGCGTGGACGCTGGGCTGGACGTTCGCCGGCGGCCAGAGCGTCACCCAGGCCTGGAACGCCACCGTGACCCAGTCCGGCACGGCGGTCACCGCGAAGAACGTGAGCTACAACGGGAGCATCGCGACCGGCGGTACCGTCAACTTCGGCTTCAACGGCGCCTGGACGACGAGCAACCCGGTCCCGGGAGCGTTCACGGTGAACGGGGTCGCGTGCACGGGATCGCCGACGGCATCGCCCTGTGCCACGCCGTCGCAAAGCGCCGGCCACAGTCCGAGCCCAAGTGCAAGCCCGAGCCCAAGTGCAAGCCCGAGCCCGAGCGCCGGCTCGAGCACGCAGCCGAAGATCACCATCTGGCTCGCGGGGGACTCCACCGTCGCCAACCCGTCCGGCGGCGTGTGCCCGGTCGGGTGGGGAAGCCAGTTCGCGCTGCTGTTCAACGCCAACGTGACCGTCAAGAACCAGGCGGTGGCCGGGCGCAGCATCCAGACCTGGATGTACGACCCGAACGTCACGTCCACCAAGGACGGCAGCGGCGAGTGCGTCATCAGCCCGAACACGTATTCGACCCGCTGGCAGGGCATGCTCGACGCGAGCACGGGCATGAAGTCCGGCGACTACCTGTTCATCCAGTTCGGTATCAACGACGGCGACTCGGCCTGCCCGCGGCACGTGGGCTCGGCACGGTACAAGCAGCTGCTCGGGGTCATGGCCGCCGCCGCGAAACAACGCGGGGTGAAGGTCGTCATGCTCACGGCGGTCGCCGCGATCACGTGCAGCGGCAGCACCGCGACGGGCAACCGCGGCTTCCTGACCGAGACGAACGACGCCGCGAGCGCCAACGGTGTGCCGGTCATCGACCTGCACAAGCTGTCCTACACCTACTACACCAGCGCGGGGCTGTGCCCGAACAACGGCGACTACACCCAGGGCGCCGTCGGGGCCTTCTTCTGCAACGACCACACACACTTCGAGACCGCCGGCGCCGTGCAGATCGCCAAGCTGGTCGCGACCGCGGTGCGCAACCAGAAGCTGGATCTCATGGGATACCTCAAGTGAGGGCCGCACTGCGCATCGCCGCCGCCGTGACCGGCGCCGTGCTGGCCGGGACCGGGGCCGCCGTTGCGCTGGCCGCGACCGGTGACGGCTCGCCCGGTGACGCGAACATCGCGTTCGTCGGGCGCTGGGACCGCACCAACTCGAGCGCCTATGTGCCGAACTGGGCCGGGGCCTACCTGCGCACGGGGTTCACCGGCACCACCGTGAAACTCAAGCAGCGCGGGACCATCGACCTGTACTTCAGCATCGACGGCGGCGCCGTGCAGTACACCCAGAACGTGTCCGGCACGGTGAACCTGACGCCGACCAAGCTGGCGGCCGGCAACCACACGCTCATGGTCTCCTACCGTGTCGTGGCCGGCTCGTACACCGGCGACGCCGTCTTCCAGGGCCTCGTCCTGGACTCCGGCGCCAAGACACTGCCCGCGAACGTGTCGCCGAAACTGGTCGAGTTCGTGGGCGACTCGATCACCGTCGGCACGACGTCGTCGAAGAACGCGCTCACCGCGTACGGCTGGCTCACCGGCGAACAGCTGGGCGTGCGGCACACGCAGATCGGCTACGGCGGCGGCTGCCTGGTCGCCACCGCCGACGGCTGTGTGTCGGTGGCCGCGCAGTTCCTGAAGACCGGCTACTCGTCGACCAGCGCGAACTGGGACTTCAGCCGGTACACCGCCGATGCCGTCGTCATCAACCTGGGTACCAACGACAAGAGCCACGGCGTCTCGTCGGCCGACTTCCAGGCCGGGTACGTCGCCTTCATCAAGACCGTGCGCGGCAAGTACCCGAACGCCGCGATCCTGGCCCTCGAGACGTTCTCGAAGAGGTACCCGGCCGAGACGCAGGCCGCGGTGGCGACGCAGAACACCGCCGGCGACCGCAACGTGTACTACGTCAACACCGAGGGCTGGCTGCCGAGCGACGGCCTGAGCGACAGCGTCCACCCGAACGACAAGGGCCACCAGGCGATCACGGCGAAGCTGGCCCCGATCGTGGCGGCGAGGCTGACCCCGACCACGAGCCCGAGCGCTACGACGAGCCCGAGTTCCAGCACGAGCCCGAGCGCAACGACGCCGCCGCCGGCCAGTGGGTGCTCGGTCGCATACAAGATCACGAACTCGTGGCAGGGCGGCTTCCAGGGCGACGTCACCATCACGAACCAGGCCTCGAGCACCGTGAACGGCTGGGCGCTGCGCTGGACGTTCGCCGGCGGCCAGACGGTGACCCAGGCCTGGAACGCCACCACGACGCAGTCCGGCACGGCGGTGACCGCGACCAACGCGACCTGGAACGCAACGATCCCGGCGGGCGGCACGGCGGCGTTCGGCTTCACCGGCACCTGGACGAGCACGAACCCGGCCCCGGCCGACTTCACGCTCAACGGCACCCGCTGCGCGGCGGTCTGAACGGAACGGGCCGACGAACAGCCGAGCGCCGGTCATCCATCGGGTGACGTTGTCTGGACCGGCTCACCTTGGCGGACCGATGATGCACGGGTGACAATGCGTGCACCATGCGTTCCGGATGCGGCGGGAAGGGTGAGCGTGCCCGAAGTCACGGTGCTCGTCGAGAACGGCGATCGGCCGGCCGTACACCGGGAGGCGATCGCCGAACTGTGTGCCGACCTGCGGGACCTGGGCATCGAGGTCGCGGTCGAGGAGGACGCCGCCACGAGCCGGGCGGTCACCTGGTACGAGGTGACCATGATCTACCTCGGCGGCAAGATCCTGGACGGCGTGACCGGCGGTCTCATCGACAGCGGGGTGAGCGCCGTGCGCGACCGTGTCGCCGCGTGGGCGAAGCGCCGCCAGGAACGCGATCCGCAGCAGCGACCGCAGGTGGTGGAGCTCTACGGTCCGGACGGGAAGCTCATCAAGACCGTACGGGTGAAGTCCGGCGAGATCACCGAAGACTGAGAGCGTTCCCAGTGATGAACGCCCTGCACTACGCGGTGGTCGTCGGGATCAACCGCTATCCGGCGCTCGGTGACCTCACCGCGGCCGTGGGCGACGCGGCGCGGTTCCTCGAGTGGCTGGCCGACCCGGCCGGTGGCGCCGTGCCAAGGGCCAATATCGAGTTGGTACCGGCTTCCGCGGACGACGCCGCTTCCCTGCCGGCGGAGTCGGCCGAGCCGGCGGTACACCAGATCAATCTGGCGCTCAGCCGCGTGAACCGCGCGGTCAACCTGGCCCTGACGCAGGAACCGTCACGGTGGGATGACACGCGGTTGTACATCTTCGTCGCCGGCCACGGGATCGCGCCGGACGGCGGCGACGGGGCGCTGCTGGCCGCCAACGCGAGCCTGGAGGAGCTCGGCCACAATATCGAGCTGTCGCTGTACCGGCGCTGGTATCAGGTCTCGTGCGCCTTCCACGAACTGGTCGTGTTCGCCGACTGCTGCCGCAGCTTCGTCGAGGGCGCGCCCTCCAATGGTCCGCCGTTCACCCTGCGCGGCGACGCCCGCCGGCCGGTCCGGGTCACGGTCGCCTACGCCAGCGAGTTCGGCCGCACGGCCCTGGAGAACAGCCGGGCCGACCGTCCCGACCAGCGCCGCGGGTACTTCACCGAAGCCTTGCTGCGCGGGCTCCGCGAGGCCGGCGACCCGCGGTTCGGCGGGCGCGTCACCTCGGCCCGGCTGTCCGGATTCGTTCAGGCGTGCGTCCACCAGCTCGCGTCCGAAAGCCGGCGCGGGCAGGGCGTCGAGTTCAGCGGAGTGCCCGACATGACCTTCGGCCCGCCGCTCGCCGAAGCGGCCGCACCGCACCGTGTCGACATCGTGCTGCCGGAGTCGACGGGACCGGTGGAGCTGCTCGACGGCGACTTCCACGTGCGGGAGCGCTGGGACTCCGCCGCCGGCCCGTTGACGACCAAGCTTCCGTCCGGGCTGTACTGGGTGGTCCGCCAGGGGCAGCGTGACGCCGGCGATTCCGCGGGGCTCGGCATGTTCGTCGTGGCGGGAGCCGATCGTGAAGTCCGACTCTGACCACCCCGGCCCCGGCCGCATCCGGCTCTTCGGAACGTGGCCCGGGACGGAGCTGTCCGTGCGGGACAGCCGGTTCGACGTCGTCGCCCGCGGCGTCGGCCATCTCGACGTCAGCGTCGCGCCCGGGCTGTACCAGGTGGAACGCCGGCTCGGCGACACCCACGAGACCGAGATCGTGGCGGTGCGACCCGGCCGGGACCACGTCGACGCCGCTGTGGACCTGACGCTGCGCTCGGTCGCGCCCGTGGCGGCCGATCGGCAGACCGACGACGAGTACCGCACGGTGGCGGAGTCGGTCAGCGGCACGGCCGCGGCGCACGGGGACCCGGCACGGGCTCATCTCGTGGTGGTATCCGACGTACCGGTCGCCACCGTGCTGAGCCAATGGCAGTTGCTGGACGAGGACCTTCGCCCGGTCGACGCGTGGCCGCACGGATGGATCGGCGACCGTGCCGCCGCCTGGGACCGCGCACGGCCGGCCGGCGGACACGTGCTGCGCCGGCACGGTACCGATATGCCGTTCTGGCTCTCCCCCGGCTGGCAGACGATCGTGTTCCTGCGGCAGGCTCCACACGGCTTCGAGGTCTCGCTGCACCTGGTGGAGGCCGGCCGTCCGTGGCGGGCCGACAGCGCCGCGAACACCGCGGTGGAGGTCGCCCGCACGGCGCTGCTCCGCCGCCGGGCGGTCTTCCGCCGCGATGTCGTCGACGCGTTGCTGTCGAACCGGTCCGACCTCAACCCGATGCTGGGCGTGCTCGCGGCGCACGCGCTGCGCGCCGAGTGGCCCTCGGACGACACGACCCACGACCTGATCGCCGACCGGCTGACCGACCTCCTTCCCGGGCATCCCGACGTCGAGGCCCTGTCGCTGTGGCGCGAGGGAGCGGTCGCGCCCGGACGGCAGCGCCTGGCCTGGCCACCGATGATCCACGCCGCGTACCGCGACCTCGTCGTCCCGGCCGACGTCGCCGCGCCCGGCGTGCTGGTCGAGCATTCACTCGCGTACCAGATCGCCGGGAACCTCGTCAGCGGGGGCGTGTGGCTCAAGTACGAGGCGCTCGGAACGGGCGAGGAGCCCGGTGACGCAGCGGTGACCGGGCGCCGTGCGACCGCCCGGGCCGTCACACGGGTCCGGCGGTTCATCGCCGACGTCGCCGCGATCGACGGTACCGCGGACGCCGAGGTGGCGGCGGCCTGGAATCCCGCGGCCGTCGCGCTCTCGACGGCGCTGCCGGTCTCGGCCGTCGAAGAGGTCATGGCCGCGATCAGGCCGGCCGCCCGACCCGTCGACGGTGAGCCGCCGGCCCGGGTACGCCCGCTGGTCGCGACGGCGGCCTTCGTCAGCGCCCGGGCGGGGGACGACGACGTCGGCGCCGTGCTGGTCCGCGAGGCGTTGAGCAGGCGGTTCGGGGCATCGCGGGTGCACTGGAGCGGCCGGCCGCCCACCGCCGAGTCCGATGCCGTGGCGTGGCGCGAACTGCACAAGGCCAGCGTCGTCGTCGCCGTGATCGGCCCGGGATGGCTGCGCCCGGGGCCCGACGGCCGGCGTGCCATCGACCGGCCGGACGACGCCGTCCGGCGGGAGCTCCGCGTGGCGCTCGACCTCGGCCTGCCCGTGATCCCGGTACTGCTCGCCGGCGCCCACCTGCCCGCCGCGGCCGAGCTGCCGCCGGACCTGGCGCCGCTCGCCGAACGCCAGGCGCTCCGGCTCAATCCGGTCCGCATCGACGCGGACCTGGATGCGCTCGGCGACGTGGTCGGCGCGCGCCTCCCGACGGCCCGGACGCGGGCGGCCGCGGTGTGGCAGCGCCCGCCGGCCGAGCTCGAGCTGAACACCATGCAGCAGGTGCGCCGGAAGGCCGACGCCACCGCGGAGGCGCAGGTCCGCACCGGCGACGAGTCCCCACCCGGACTGCTCGGCGTCCTGTCACTGACCCCGGCCGAACGAGCGGTCGGCGGCGTGTACCACGCCGTGCAGGTCGGCAACCTCCCGACCACCGGCCCGGAGGATGCTCCGGCGACCGGTCCGGTCGCACCCGACCTGTCGGTCGGCAGCCCGTTCGAGAACGTGCCGTGCCGCACGCTCGACCCCGACCTGTGGTTCGCGGATTCTCCCGCCGACCTCGAACTGGCGAAGTCCCTCTGTCGCGAGTGCCCGCTGCGCACGGCTTGCCTCGCGGGTGCCCTCGAGCGGCATGAGCCGTGGGGCGTCTGGGGCGGAGAGATCTTCGAACGCGGCGTGATCGTCCCGCGCAAGCGACCGCGCGGCCGACCCCATCGGCCGGCCGCCGAGTCCATCGACGTGCTCGTGGTCCGCAACGCGGTCGCCCGTGCCTTTGCGGACCTCGGATACGACGTCAGCGAGCTGGAGTCCGCCGACGGCCGCCAGGTGTTGCACTCCGCCCGTGCCGATTGGCTGGGCGAGCACACGGTGGACATCTCCGTGACCGAGGCCGGTAGTGTCCGGGCTCAACTGGTACGCGAACGGGAAGGCGCCGGCGGTACGGCCACGGCGGAGGACCGCGTGCGGATCGCGGACGTGACGGGCGACATCGAGGACATCCGGCGGCGGCTCCAGCTCACGGTGACGGTCGAGCCCGCCGTCGTCCGGCGGACGTCCTTGGAGGTGGTCCGCCCGGCGCCGTCCACCCGCCGCGGCCTCACCGCCTGACGGCGTCCAGCGAGGTGGCGTGCGCCCGTGCCAGACTGGGTGCGAGCGTGAGCCACGTGAAGGGACGGGATGGACCAGCCAGACGACCGCCGGCGTGACGCGGAGCGGACTCGGCGCGAGATCCTCGACGTCGCCACGCGGGAATTCGCCGACCGCGGGTACGACGGGGCGCGCGTCGACGAGATCGCCGAGCGGACCCGGACGACCAAGCGGATGATCTACTACTATTTCGGGGGCAAGCGGCAGCTGTACGTCGCGGCGCTCGAGCGGGCCTACGCACGGATCCGCGAGGCCGAGCGCGGTGTCAACCTCGACCACCTGCCACCGGCCGACGCGATCCGGCGCCTCGCCGAGATCACGTTCGACCACCATGAGGCGAACCCGGACTTCATCCGCCTCGTGAGCATCGAGAACATCCACCGCGGCGAGCACATCGCGCAGCTGGAGAGCCTGTCCGCGCTCAACAGCCCGGCGATCAAGGTGATCGAGCAGATCCTGAAACGGGGCTGGGCCGAGGGGCTGTTCCGCGAGGATGTGGACGCGTTCGACGTACACCTGGCGATCAGTGCTTATTGCTTCTTCCGGATCGCCAACCGGTACACCCTCACCGCCATCTTCGAGCGGGACCCCGTGGACCCGGGCCGGCGCGAGCACTACCGGCGGCTGCTCGGCGACATGATCGTGTCGCACCTACTCCTCGAGCAGCACTGACCCGTCGGCCGTGACGCCGGGCGCCGCCGTGACGGCGAGCGGGTTGGTGTTGTTGAGGTGCCCGAACAGCGCCCGGGTGCCCGGGTGGCGGGCCAGCGCCGCGCGCGCGTCGGCGATCGGCAGGTGGCCCATCTCGCGCGGGGTGCGCACGAGCCCGGCGACGCGCGCGGGCTCGTCCGCGTCGAGGAAGGTCCCGTCGAGCAGGGCCACGTCGGCACCTTCGAGGAACGCGTCGAACCGGTCTGTCCACCCGGGCAGGCAGGTGGCGTACACGAACGCACGGCCCGTGCGGTCGTCGGTGATCCGCAGTGCGCTGACCCAGTCGGTGCCGCAGTCCGGCCGTGCGTAACGGGGTACCTTCGTGCCGACGGTCAGGGATCGCACGGTCAGGCCACCCTCCAGCGTCGCCGGCAGCTCGCCCAGGCGGAGGTCCGTGTAGCGGCCCAGCATCGGGATCAGCGGCACGGCGGAGAGCACGGTCGCCGTGCCGTACACCTCGAGGTGGACGGCCTCCCGCAGGCTCAGCAGCCCGGCGGTGTGGTCCACCTCGGCCGTCGTGAGGAGCACACCGCGGACGGGGGTGTCCCGGCGGCCCGGGCCCGGGCGGAGCACCTCGGCGGCGAGCAGCTGGGCGCGGATGTCGGGAGAGGCGTTGATCAGGTACCACGCGGCGCCGTCCCCGCTGACCGCGACACTGTCCTGGGTGCGGTCGATCCCGGCCCGGCGCGCGGCCGTGCAGCCGTCGCAGGCGCAGTTCCATTGGGGCACGCCGCCGCCGGCCGCGCTGCCCAGCACACGGACGATCACCGCCACCGCCGCGGTGTCGCGGGCGCGCTGTGCAGCACACGGCCGGTCACGGCCACCGCCGCGGTGTCACGGGGCGTGCTGCTCGGCACGTGGCCGATCACCGCCACCGCCGCGGTGCCACAGGTGCACGGGCTCCGAGCCGTGCGGCGGACCGGACGAGTTCGTGATGCGGCGACAGTTCGCACGCCGGGTCGGTCGCGGCCGGGTCGCCGGTGAGCTGGAAGGCCTGGCAGCGGCACCCGCCGAAGTCGACGTGGCGCAGTGCGCATGTGCGGCACGGGTCGGACATCCAGTCGGTACCGCGGAAACTGTTGAACAATGCCGAATGCGTCCAGATGTCGGTCAGCGCCGCGGTCCGTACGGACGGCACGGTGAATCCGGGCAACTGCCCGGCGGCCAGGCACGGCAGCATGTCGCCGTTCGGGGCGACGACGAACTGGCGCCCGCCCCAGCCCTGCATGCACGGCTTCGGGCGGCCGGTGTGGTAGTCCGGCTCGACGTACACGACCTCGAGGCGGTCGCCGTGCCGGGCGTGGACCTCCGCGGCGGCGGCCGCGGCCCGCTCGACCTGGTCCGGGCTGGGCAGCAGCGCCGACCGGTTGCGCAGACCCCAGCCGTAGTACTGGGTGTGCGCCAGCTCGAGCCGGTCGGCGCCCAGCCCGGCGGCGAGATCGGCGATCGCGCCCAGCCGGTCCACGTTCCCGGCGTGCAGCACCACATTGATCGTGAGCGGGATCCCGGCCTCGCGCACGAGCGCGGCCACGGCGAGCTTGCGCTCGTGGAACCCGCCGCCGGCAACGCGGTCCGCGTCGGCCGCCCCGGCGTCCTGAATGGACAGTTGCAGGTGGTCGAGGCCGGCCCCGGCGAGCGCGGCGAGGCGGTCACCGGTGAGCGGGATGCCGCTGGTGACCAGGTTGGTGTACATCCCGAGCTCCCGCGCGTGCGCGACCAGCCCGGGCAGGTCGCGGCGCAGCAGCGGCTCGCCGCCGGAGAAGTGCACCTGCAGCACGCCGGCCGCACGGGCCTGGCTCAGCACGCCGAGCCACTCGTCGGCCGTCATTTCCCGGTGGTACGCGCTGAGCTCCACCGGATTCGAGCAGTACGCACACTGCAGCGGGCACCGGTACGTCAGCTCCGCGACCATCCCGATCGGATTCGCCGGCGCGGGCGACAAAGCCGCGCCGGCACGGTCCACGCCGGCCGTCCCGGTGACCCGGGCGATCAGGCGCTCCACATCGGACACCTGCACACCGTCATACTCGAGGCTGAGCACCTCCACGATGGACGCCAGGTCCCGCCGTCCGTCGCACGCGCGTACCACGTCCGCGGCGACCTCGTCGAGCAGCAGTACGCCCTCCGGGTACAACAGTGCATGGGTCTGCCGGACCTCGTCGAAGATCAGTCTGGTGCCGGGGCGCAGGCTCGGGGCGCTCATGACCGGGCCGCCGCGTAGTCGATCGCGTCGAGCATCGCGCCGAGCACGTCGCACTTGAAGCGCAGCGCCGCCAGGGCGGCGGCCTGCTGCTCGGCGCTCGTGCAGTGGGTGAGCACCAGCTCGAGGGTGTCGGCGCTGTCGGCCCGGGCGACCGGGATCCGCGTCTCGAAGTAGGCGAGGCCGTCGGGCTTGATCCAGTCGTAGTGCCGCTGCCAGGCCCGCATCCGGTCGGCCATGTGCTCCGGCGAGAACAGCTCGGTGAGGGCCGCGGCGATGCCCTCGGTCCACGGGCGGGTGCGGCAGAAGTGCAGGTACGCGTCGACGGCGAAGCGGACCCCCCGCAGCACGTGCCGCTCGTCGACGACCTCGTCGCGGGACAGCCCGACGGCCTCGGCGAGCACGAGCCAGTCGGCGAGCCCGCCCTCCCCGTCGTGGGTGCCGTCGTGGAACGTGACCCGGGGCAGCCAGGCCCGGCGGACCTCCGGCAGCGGGCAGCCGGCGACGATCGCGGCGTTCTTCTGGGCGAGGGTGCGCTGGTAGTACCACCGGTTGACAACCCAGAGGCCGATGTCGTGCGGTGTGCCGTGCCCCTCGTGCAGGCGCACATGGAACGGGTGCCGGTCCCAGTAGTGTGCGCCGAGGCCCCGCAGGGCCTCGGCGAACGCCGCCCGGCTCAGCGGGGCTGACGGTGCCACGGGTCGCCCGCGCCCGAGTAGGCCGAGACCTCCGGCCGGGTCTCGAGGCATTCGACCTTGGGCGGGGTCCACGGGCGGCGGCTCTTCGGGTTCGGCATGACGGCTCCATTCCGGTCCGCTAGGCGGTCCATGCGATCCGATCTATGGGAAGACCATAGCCGTCGCAACCTTGTGCGCCAAGAGGTGCCGACCTATATTGAGCCGACCTTATGTCGGTACAAGAAGTCCGCCTGATGGACCTTAAGGAGTGCCCGGCATGCATCTGAAACGTCCCGCTCTGCTCGCCGCGCTCGTCGCGGCCGCGACCACTGTGATCGGACTCGTCGCCGTGCTGCCCAGCGCGGCCCAGCAACCCAAGGACCGCGACACCGGGGCCCGCGAGCTGGGCAGCCCGGACTACGGGGTGTGCCGCGGCCCGGACGAGCGCTGCTACCACGACTGGGGCAACTTCGACCCGGCCAAGGGCTACCGGGTGCTGCTGTTCACACGCACGGCCGGCCCGCGCCACGCCAACCTCGGCCCCGCCCTGGCCGCCGGGCTCAACCCGCCGCTGACCGCCGCGAACGTCGTGCAGAACGGTGTCGTCGCACTGGGTCAGCAGAACGGCTTCGCCGTCGACTGGACCGAGGACGTCGCCCAGCTCGCCTCCCCGAACCAGCTGTTCCGCTACAACGCG
Organism: Dactylosporangium sp. NPDC049140; assembly: GCF_040648435.1. Classification (NCBI taxonomy): domain Bacteria; kingdom Bacillati; phylum Actinomycetota; class Actinomycetes; order Micromonosporales; family Micromonosporaceae; genus Dactylosporangium; species Dactylosporangium sp. NPDC049140. Next base: position 50,447 of record NZ_JBEZDS010000026.1, read on the forward strand.
GTGATCTTCTACAGCACGTCGCGGGACACGCTCGACGACGCAGCGCAGACCTCGCTGCGGCAGTACATCCGCGGCGGGGGTGGTTTCGTCGGCGTGCACAACGCGTTCGGCACGGAGTACAACTGGCCGTGGTACGAGGGTCTGCTCGGCGGCGCGAACTACTACGACCACGGCCCGGCCCAGTCCGGCACGGTCCGCACGGTGGACCGCCGTGACGTCTCCACCGCCGGGCTGCCGTCCACGTGGTCGTTCAAGGACGAGTGGTACAACCTCGTGCCGGCGCCCAGCCGGGTGCGGGTGCTGCTGACGGTCGACGAGCACAGCCTGGCCCAGGGCGTCACCGGCTCGATGGGCCACCCCGGGCACGGCGCCGAACATCCGGTCGCCTGGTGCCAGTACTACGACGGCGGCCGCGCCTGGCTGACCACCCTCGGCCATGACGCGCTCGACTTCAGCGACGGTAGCGCGTTCCCGGGTGCCGTGCAGTTCCAGCAGCTGCTGGTGGGCGGCGTCCGCTCGGCGATGGGCGCCGCCCCGTTCTGCCGCTGATCACCGGAAGGCGTCGAGGCGGTCCCGCACCCACTCGGCGTAGGGGCGGGCCGGGTGCCCGGTCAGGTCCTCCACTGTGGACGTGACCGGGGCCGGGGCCCTGGTGGCGCGCTCCATCGTGCTCAGGAGCGCGTCGGCGAAGCCGCGGTCCATGAACTGCGCGAGCTGTTCGAGGACCGCGGCGGGGTCGACGCCCTCGACGTGCAGTTCCCGGCCGAGCGCCGTGCCGAGCACGGCCACCTGGTCGGCCTGGGTCAGCGCGGCCGGCCCGGTCACGTCGTAGGCCTTCCCGCGGTGGCCGTCCTGCGTCAGGGCGGTCACCGCGGCCTCGGCGACGTCGTGCTCGTGCACGGCGGCCGTGCTCGAGTCCGGGTACGGCACGCGGATGACATCCCCGTGGGCGAGCTGCTGGGCGAAGGTCAGCGAGTTGATGGCCGGGAACAGGATCCGCAGCGCCGTCCAGTCGTCGGTCGCCGCGGCCACGGCCGCCTCGAGCTCGCGGTGGTAGTTCGCGATCACGTCGGTGCTCTCGTCGACCGCGGACGACGACAGCACCACGATCCGCCGCCCGGGCACGAGCGCGAGCAGCGGGGCCGGGTCGAGCCCGAACGGCAGCACGAGCAGCACGGCGGTGACGCCGTCGACGGCGGCCGGCAGGCTTTCGGGATCAGTCAGGTCCGCCTGTACCACCTCGACGCCGCCGGGCAGCGCGGCGTTCGACGGGTCGCGGGTGAGGGCGCGGACGGGGATGTGACGCGCGGCGAGGGTCTCGACCGCCTGGCGGCCGAAGAATGCGGTGGCACCGACAACGAGAATCATGCGAGCGACGCTACGGTGTAATGCGGCCAGCTTCAGTCCGCAATTCCAGCCCCGTTCGGCATTGACATTCGTCGTTGTTGCCCTACGCTCGACCCGGGTCATGAAAGCGCTCTCTCGCCGCCCCGGGAAGAGGCCATCGTGCGACTTTTGATCAGCCGCGCCGCCGCCGTGACCGTGTTCGGGGTGGCCGCCGCCGTGGCCGTTCCGCAGGTCGTCGCGGCCGCCACCCCGTCCCGCTACACGATCGTCGACCTCGGCTCGCCCGACAGCGGCGCGAACGGGATCAACAACGCGGGCGTGGTCGTCGGCTACCGCGACACCCCGACGGGCCGCCACGCGTTCCGCTGGGCCGGCGGCGTCATGACCGATCTCGGCACCCTGCCCGGCGGCGCGAGCAGCGTCGCCAACGCGATAAACGACGCCGGACAGGTCGCCGGCACCGCCGACCGCTCGTCCGGTGGCTACGGCTACCCGGTCAGGTGGAGCGCGTCCGGTGCGATCACCGACCTCGGCGGCCCCGTGACGAACCGGCTCGGCGCCGCCAACGCCATCGAGCGGCACGGCCGGATCGCCGGCGGCCAGCGCCCCGCCGGCTCCGAGGGCTCGCCGCTGGCCACGATCTACGAGCCCGGCGGCAGCTCCCGGTACCTGGCCGACCCGCCCGACGCGCTGTACGCCGCCACCGGCATCAACGCGCGCGGCCACATCACCGCCAACCCGGGGTATGTCATCTGGGACAATGGTGCACGGTTCAAGATGCCCGGTCTGCGGTACTTCGACGGCGACGTCGTCACCGTGAACGCCATCAACGTTCGCGACCAGGTCACCGGCTCCGCCCCGATCGGTGACGGCCTTTCGCACGCCGTGTTCTGGAACGCCCGCGACGTGATTGAGCACGGCGCGCCGATCGGCACGGACATCGGCACGGTCGACGGCATCGCGTACAGCACGGGCAACGCCGTCAACGCCGCCGGCCAGGTGGTCGGGACCGCCGACCCGATGTGCCAGCCGTGCGCCGCGCCCAAGGCCTGGGTGTGGCAGCCCGGCGGCACCATCGCCGCGCTCGACACCCTGATCCCGGCCGGCACCGGATGGCAGCTGCAGCAGGCCAACGGCATCAACGACCGCGGCGAGATCGTGGGCCGCGGCGTGCTGGGCGGCAGGTCCCACGCGTTCCTGCTGGTCCCGCGGTTCCACGCCAACGTGAACTTCCAGCCGGCCTCGTCGACCACCCCGACCGGCTACACCGCCGACACCGGCGCCGTCTACGCGGCCCGCACGGGCGGCGCCATCTACGGCTGGAGCGCCGACGACGCCGCATACACCCGGCTCCGTCCCGAGGCGGGGGCGCCCGACCTGCGCTACCGGACCCTGATCCACGCCCAGCATCCGACGTCGGCGAACACGTGGGAGATCGCCGTGCCGAACGGCCGGTACCTCGTGCACATTGCCGCCGGCGATCCCGGATTCACGGACAGCACGTACCGCATCGCGTTCGAGGGCGCGCTGACAATCAGCGGCACCCCGACCGCCGCCGACCACTTCGTCGAGGGCACCACGACCGTTACGGTCGCCGACGGCCGCCTGACCGTTACCAACGCCGCGGGCGGCAGCAACAACAAGCTCGACTACATCGACGTGATCGGCCTGTAGTACCGGGCCGGCCGGCCGTGCCGGGCGTGGCAGCATACGTCCGTGAACGATGCCGCAGGGCCTGACCGTGACCGAGTGGCTCACCCTTTGGCTGGAGGGCCGCGCCTACCCACCGGTGCTGGTCCGCGACGGCAAGGAGTGGCGCCCCGGCACCGAGGACGAGGAGCGGGCGGCGTGGCTGGAACACGAGGAGTGGCGCCGCAGCCCGGACCCGGTCGACGACGACGAGGACTGGCCGCACTGATCGGCCAGACCTCTCGCCGTGCGCGCATGAGCGTGCCGCTGAGAATGCGTCAGGCGTCGCGCCGCACGAGGGTCAGCCACGCGGCGGCGAGGGCGGTCGCGGCCCACCCGGCCAGCACGGGCGTCGTGGCCTCGTGCGGCAGGTACGGCTCAACCCTGGGTATGACCGCCCGCAGTATGGGTGTGAGCAGGATCGGTACACCCGCTAAGAAGGCAAGTGGCCAGACCACTCCCCGGGTCAGCAGGGCCAGGCCCAGCGCGAACAGGCTGAGCAGCAGGCACCGGGCCGACAGCGACAGCGCCGCGCTCAACAGCGCCACGGTCAGCACCTTGAAGGCGATGAGCCGATGCCGCGACGGTACCGCGCACAGGCTCGCCGCCACGTTGTCGCGCCCGCCCGCCACCGCGGCGATCGTCGCCATCGCGTGCGCGGCCAGCAGGGGCGCGGACTTCAGCTCCAGTGCGGCGTACGCGGCGAGCAGCACCCATGTCACCGGCAGCGTCGCGAGCTTGTAGAACTCCGCCGTCACGGCACGTCCCGGCGGTGCAGCACCAGCCCGGCGGCGGTGAGTGTCAGCACGGCCCACCCGACCGTGACGAGCACGGCCACGGCCGGGCCGGAGCTCAGCGAGCCGTCGACGTGCGGGTCCAGCAGCAGGTTGCGCCCGGCGCTGAGGGGGAGCAGCGCGTCGAGCCAGTGCGGCGCGGCCTGGGTCATCGTCGCGGCGGTGACGGCGACGATGCCGAGCAGGCCGGCCAGGACGCCGCGGCCGGCGAGGGCGAAAGCGTAGCCGAGGAGCGAGTACAGCAGCGCGTAGCCGACGAACTGGAGCTGCGGGACCACGGTCGTCCGCAGCAGGCCCGGGTTCCACCCGCGGATCGCCAGCCAGGTGAACAGCAGCGACCCGAGCGACACCAGCGCACCGGTGCACAGCAGCCAGGCCGCGGCGGCCACCGTTTTGGCCGCGAACAGCACGGTCCGCCGCGGCACGGCCAGCAGCGCCGCGCCGAGGCGGCGGGCCTCGTGGCCGCCGAGGATCGCGCCCAGCACGGGCAGGAACAGGCACATCTGCAGCGACGAGCCCGCCGTGAGGTCGAGGATCGCGCGGGCCGCCGGCTGCCGCTCGCCGATGAACACCTCGATGGTGCCGTCGGGCGCGATCGCGTCCACCGCGTCGCGGGTCAGGCCGAGCGCCTGCCACTGCACCAGTACGTGCAGCGCGAGCAGGACGCCGGTCGCGATCCACGCGGTGCGGGAGGCGCGCAGCTTGAGGAACTCCGCGCGCAGCCTGTTCACCGGGCCTCGCCGGTCAGTGCGAAGAAGGCGGCCTCGAGGGTACCGTGCCCGCCGTCACCATCCCCAATGGACCGTCGGCCGCGATCCGTCCACGATGGATGATCACGACGTCGTCGGCGGTCTCGGCCACGTCGGCCATGGCGTGGCTCGACAGCAGGACCGTACGGCCCTCGGCGGCCGACTCCCGCGCGAGGCGCCGCACCCAGCGGATGCCGTCCGGGTCGAGGCCGTTCGCGGGCTCGTCGAGGATCAGCACCTCGGGGTCGCCGAGCAGGGCGGCCGCGATGCCGAGCCGGCGGCGCATGCCGAGGGAGTAGCGGCCGGTCCGCCGCCGGGCGGATGCGGCGAGGCCGGCGAGCTCGAGCACCTCGCGGACCCGGCGCCGCGGGATGCCGTTGGACAGGGCCAGCGACCGCAGGTGGTCGACGGCGCGGCGTTCGGGCAGCGGGCCCGCCTCGTCGAGCAGGGCGCCGACCGTCCGCAATGGATGGCGCAGGCCGGCGTAACGGCGGCCGTGGATGGTGGCCAGGCCACCGTCGCTTCTGGCCAGGCCGAGCAGCACGCGCAGGGTCGTGGACTTGCCGGCCCCGTTCGGTCCGAGGAACCCGGTCACCCGCCCCGGACGCGCGACGAAGCCGATGCCGTCGACCGCCGGCAGAGATCCGTAGCGTTTTCGCAAACCCATCACTTCGATCACCGGCCCAGCCTGGCGGTGGGCAGATCGGGCCCGCGTCCCCCGAACGGAGACGCGAAAGGAGACGCGAAAGGAGACGCGAAGGGGTCGAACAGCGACTCAGCGCGGATCGTGCAGCAGTCCGGCCTCGTGGGCGAGCACGGCCAGGTGCGTGCGGTCGTTGACGCCGAGCTTGGCGAACATGCGCCGCATGTACGTGCGCACCGTCTCCAGGCTCAACCGCAGCTCGTCCGCGATCTGCTGGTTCGACAGCCCGCGGGCCACCAGCCGGGCCACCTGTAGCTCCCTTGTGGACAGTACGGTCGTCGCGAACGGGTGGGCCTTCGCCGGCGGCGCGAACTGCCGGACGAGCCGCGCGGTCACCTCCGGGGCCAGCATCGCGTGACCGTCGTGCACCGCTCGCACGGCCCGCAGCACCTCGGCCGGGGCGGCGTTCTTCAGCAGGAAGCCGGACGCGCCCAGCGACAGCGCGCGGTACACGTACTCGTCGAGGTCGAACACGCCTATCACAACGGCACCCGCGCGAGCACCCGGAACTCCCCGGCCGCGGGCTCCTCCCACCGCACCTCGCCCCGGGCCAGCCCGACGCGCTCGCGCAGCCCCTCGAGGCCCACCCCGGTGCCGGGCGCGGGCCGGGGACCACCGGCGCTGTGCACCTCGACGACCGCCGCGTCCGCCCGTGCCGTCACCTGGACGCGGCACACCGCCCCGGGCGCGTGCCGCAGCGCGTTGCTCAGCGACTCCTGCACGACCCGCACCACCACGGTTCCGGCCGGCTCGGGCAGGTCCCCGTCGATCCGTTCGTCGACCGTGATCCCCGCGGCCCGGCTCGCCGCGAGCACGGCCAGCAGCCGCTCCCGGGCGGGCGCGACGGGCACGGGCAGATCTCTGAGCGCTCGCACCAGGGTTTGTACCTCCTGCAGTGCCCCCCGCGCATGCCCCTCCACGTCCGCGAGGCTCTGCCGCAGCTCGACCTCGTCGGCGTCGGGCAGCATCCGTGCGACCCCGGCCTCGGCCGCGATGACCGCGAGGGCGTGCCCGACCACGTCGTGTACGTCCCGCGCGACCTCGGCCTGCACCCGGGCCCGCTCCAGCGCCTCGGCCGCGCGCGCCTGCCGCCCGGCCGCGGTCCCGAGCAGCCAGGCCCCGCCGAGCACGAACGCGGCCACGAACAGCCGCGTGGCGCCCTCCGGCATCGCGACCGTCGCCCCGAGTACCGCAATCCCGCACACAACCCCGACGGCCGCACCACGGGCGCGGCCGGCCCGCTCGGCCGCGACCGGGTACAGGCACCAGGCCGCGGCGAGCATCGGGTCCTGGCTCACGCCGAGCACCCCACCCGCCACGGTCACGGCCGCCGCCACGAGCACGGCCGCCACCGGCGCCCGGCGCCGCAGCAGCACCGCCGCGCCCGCGAGCGCCCCGAGCGCGAGCCCGGCCACGGCCCGCGCGCCGCCCGCGGTCAGGGCCGGCGGCACCCAGAAACCGCCGACCACCACGACGGCGACGGCCAGGTCGAGCCGGAAACGCCGGCCCATGGGCGTCAGACCCCCGCCAGCGTCAGGATGCGCTCCATCTCGGCGGCCGGAAGGGCCGGGGAGGCGGCGACCGTTGCGGCGACCGACTCCGACGGGTCGTCGAGCAGGCGGACGAGGTCCGGCCCGGGCAGGTTCGGGTGGGCGGCGACCACCTTGCGGACCCCGGCGTCCGGATCGCGGGACAGCAGCGCGGGGCCTGCGTCCAGCACTTGGCGAGCTCGGCCCGCACGCCGGGGTCGGGATCGTGCGCCAGCCGGGCCCGCAGGTCGTCCGGCACCCGGTCGGTCCAGGCGAGCTCGCGGCGCACGTCCGGCGCGGGGTCGCCGATCAGGCGCTCGAACAGTTCGCGCGCCGACGCCGGGGCGCGGCCCGCCACTGCGCGGCGGATGACGGGGTCGTCGTCGGCGGCGAGCCGGAGTCGTACCGCCGCGTCGAGGTGTTCGTTGAGCGCGAGGGTGTGCCGCAGCCAGGGGTGCGTGGACTCCAGGATCGCCTCGACCTGCCCGGCGCTGAGATCGGGCCGGCCGGCGACACGGCCGAAGCCCTTGCCGTACCGCAGCAGCCGTTCGACCATCGCCGACGGCAGTGCCGGGTTGGCGGAAAGACCGTCCACGAGCGCCTCGAGCTGCATGCCGACCTCCCCGTGACTCGGGCGGCTCCGATCATATGCTGAGGGCGTGAATCCGCTGAAGATCGTCGAGACTCGCCCGGGGAATCACCCGCTGCTGCTCAACGCCGGCTCGACGAACGACCCGCGCGGATGAGTGAGGTCGTTGCGCTGGCCGAGGAGCGCGGCCTCGAGTTCGACGACTGACAGCGCAGCTCAGGAACGGATGAGGGCCCTTCACAACGTGGGGTGTAGTTGGGGACCGAAATGCGCCGGGGCGCCCGTCAGGGATCGGCGCCGGCTCGATGCTGGCGGCGGCGCGCGATGCCGGATGGGCCGTCGGCGATGATGTCGGCGTGGAGTATGTGTCCAGGGTGCCCGGTCCGCCGCTGGACGGGCTGATCGACGACCTCTACTACCTGGAGGGCGCCCCGCCGTACTCCCGGTTGATGCTGCCGGCGGCGCCCGCGCCATTGCTCATCGTCAACCTCGGGGCGCCGTTTCTCATCCGCGCAGGCACCGACGTAGACGCCGTGGAGTACGCCGACGGCTGCGCGGTCACCACGCCCACGCGTGCGTGGGAGTTCAGCTACCCAACCCCGACCCGGTCGGTGGGCGTCCACTTCAGGCCGTGGGGCCTGGCACCGTTCCTTCCGATGCCCGCGGCCGAGTTGTGCGACCGACCTGCGACGGTGGAGCAGATCTGGGGCCAGCCCGCTATCGCTGACTTGCGACACCGACTGACCTTGGCGGACGCACCGCACGAAATGCTGATGTTGCTCGAGGAGGAACTGGTGCGACGGTTGCGGGTGATCGACGGTCTTGACCTGGTCCGCCAGATGAGCAGCGCCGTTGCGGCGACAGGCGGGACAGTGCCGATCAGCGACATCGGTGTGGCGGCCCGCGCCAGCAGCACGTATTTGGCGAAGCGGTTCAAGGCCGTAGTCGGTGTCACGCCAAAACGGCTGGCTCGCAGCTACCGCTTCAGCTCCGCCGTGTTGGCGCTCGACGTGGCTGCACCGATCGACTGGGGAGACGTTGCCGCTGGCGCGGGCTACTTCGACCAGGCCCACTTCGTGCGCGAGTTCCGGGAGTTCACCGGGCTCACGCCGACCCGGTACGCCGAAGTCCGGCGGCGATTCCTGCGCGATCATCCCGACCACGTCCTGGACGGCTGGCCGCTCCCGGCCGATTGATTTCGTACAAGAGCGACAGCTCACGCCGCACAAGACTTGGGACTCCAAACAGAGGAGGAATCCATGGGGAAAGTGGTCATGAACGCGTCGGTTTCGGTGGATGGTTACATCGCGGCTGAGAACGACGACCCCGGTCCGATCTTCGAGTGGCTGGTCAGCGGTGACGTGCCGTTGGACGACAGTGGCGTTCTGAAGGTGTCGCAGGCTTCGTTCGACTACGTCCGGCCGTACTGGGACGAGGTCGGGGTGACCATTGCCGGCCGTCACGCCTTCGACATCACCGACGGCTGGGATGGGACGCCTCCGAGTGGGATCGACCATGTGGTCGTGGTGAGTCACCGTGGTGCGCCCGAGGGCTGGGACCTCCAGGCGCCGTTCCACTTTGTCGACGGCATCGAGGCGGCCGTGGCCAAGGCGCGGGAGCTTGCGGGTGACCGCACTGTCGAGTTCGCTGCTGGCGACGTCGGTGGCCAGGCGCTCGCCGCAGGTTGGGTCGACGAGGTACGCATGGACGTCGCACCCGTCGTGCTCGGGTCCGGTAAGCGTTACTTCGGCTCCGTCGACGCGCAACACCTGCTGGAAGGCCCAGACGTAGTTGTTCAGGGCAACCGGGTGCTTCACCTGCGCTATCGGGTGCGCCGTTGACCGATCTGAGTGGGTACGCGAAGAAGACCGCTGCGACTGTGACACGAGATCGGGCAGCGTGAAGCCGGACGCGAGCGCGGCGACGACGTGCCCGCCCGCGTCGGCGAGCTCGAGCTGACCTACCAGTCGCTGGATCTGCCCATCGCCGGCCGGGCGGTCCACGACCTCACCGTCTACAGCGCCGAGCCGGGCACCACCGCGGAGGAACGGCTCAAGCCGCTCGCCAGCTGGGCCGCGACCCCGGCCCCCGCCCCGGAGCGCACGCCCCACCACCGCTGACGCTCAGAGCCGGAAGGTGCGGGTCCCCGCGGGGGCCGTCGTCTCCGTCGCGTCGAGCGCCACGAACCGGATGGGGACGGGGCTGTCCACGCCGTCCAGCGACCAGGAAACGCGGGACATGAGCGCGCAGGACAACGGGGCGGAGCAGGCGTACCGGGCTCTGGAGGCAATGATCACGTTCCAGGAGCTGGCGCCGGGCAGCCTCGTCTCGGAGGCTGCGCTGATGGACCGCACCGGCTACGGCCGGACGCCCGTGCGGGAGGCGCTGCAACGCCTGGCCCGGGAGCGCATGGTCGACATCCGTCCCCGCCGGGGGGTGTTCATCGCCCAGCTGTCGATCGAGTCGCAACTCCGCCTGCTCGAACTGCGGCGCAGCATCGAAGTACTGGCGGTCCGGCTCGCGGCCGACCGGGCCGAGGCCGCGCAGATCGAAGCGATGCTCGCCCTCGACGAGGCGCTGGCCGCCTTCACCGGTGAGGACATCCGAGCGTTCCGCCCGCTGGTCTCGCAGTCGCACCACCTCGTCGCCATGGCGGCCCACAACGAGTACCTGTCGGTCGCGGTGGCACCGCTGCAGGGCTTGTCACGGCGGTTCTGGTTCGCCAACCTCCGCGACGTCGCCGGCGAGATCCGCGCCGGGCGGGACCTGCACTGCGGGATCCTCCGCGCGATCTGCCAGGCCGACGCCGAGAAGGCGGCCGAGGCGTCACTCCGGCTCAACGACTACCTCACCGAGTTCGCCTACCGGACCCTGCACCACCGGTAGCCCGCGAGCGCCGATGACGATGTCACGGTGTGCCGTCTCCGGGCCTACGGCGAGCGCCAACCGCGTGATGCCGGTCATCACGGCCAGGCTCGCGCCGGCCACGTGCGTGGCCAGTTCGTCGAGGTGGATGAAGCAGAACCGAAAGTTGCGAGGAGGCGTCGACAACCGCGATCTTCGGCTTCTCCTGATCCTCCCCGCTGATGCTATCGCGGTCCACTGCGCCCGCCGCGCGGCCCACCGCGTGGTGCCCGGGGTGGAGTTGCTGCGGAGCCGGCCGTTCATGGCTTCACCTCGTCAAGGCTGCCGGCTATGCCGTCGACGACGATGCGCAGCCCGTGCTCGAAGGAGGCGTCAGTGTCGCCGCTGCCGCGGATGGCGGCCGCCAGAATCGGGGTGGCTTTGAACGCGTCGATGGGGGATGCGCCGGGCGGCGCCTCCGCATCCGGCCCGTCGGTATCGATCTGACGCTGGTGAAGGGCTTGCTCCTCCAGCACGAATCCGTTGACGAACCGGGTGAGGGTACCGATCGCCAGCAACGCCTGCGTCGGGGTGAACCCTTGCTCAACAAGTGATCCGAGTTCCGCCTCGAATCGGACGATGAGCTCGGGCCCAGGCCGGGTGCCCGCCACGAGCCGGGCTCCGTCCCGATGGGACAACAGGATCTCGCGGCGCTCGCGGCCCCGGCGGGTGAACCACTGCCGCCAGTTCTCGCCCTCGTGCGGCGGCCCGAAGTCCTGCCGCGATTGCAACGCCTGGGCCATCTCGTCCAACAAGGCCCGCTTGTTGCGGAAATGCCAGTACAGCGCGGGATTTTGCACGCCCAGGCGCGCGGCGAGCCGCCGGACGGTCACGCCGTCCAGTCCCGCCTCGTCCAGCAGCTCCAACGCCGCGGTGACGATCACTTCGCGATCCACGCGGGTTCCCCCTTGACTTCGACGGTTGACACCTTAGCACTGCTAAGGCATGCTCGGTGAAGTCACCACTTAGCAACGCTAAGGAGATGTCATGCCGACTGTTACTGCCTCATCCCGCTCATCACGTACGACGCGGTACCTGCTGGCCGGCGGTCTGGCCGCGCCGCTGTTCGTCCTGGTGACGCTCGTCGACGGTGCCGTCCGACCCGGCTATCAGTCCATGCACCGGTACGCCAGCGAGCTCAGCCTGGGCGAGTTCGGGTGGATCCAGATCGCCAACTTCATCGTCACCGGAGTGGCGCTGTGCGGCTTCGCGTTCGGCCTGCGCCGGGCAATGCGCGCCGAGGACCTGGACGTCCACCGCCGGCCCAGTGGTCGGGGATCCCCGATGGCCCCGATCCTCGCCGGCGTCTGCGGCGTCGGGCTGCTGGTGGCCGGGACCTTCAGCATGGATCCTTCTCCCGGCTTCCCCGTCGGCAGCACCGTGCCCGCGCACCCGACCCTGCACGGTCAGGTCCACGGCTACGCCCCCATGGCCGTCTTTCTGTCCCTCGCCGCGCTCACCTTCGTCATGGCCCGTCGATTCGCCACCGAACCGGCACCGCGTCCTTGGATGTGGTGCAGCATCGCCGCCGGAATCCTCGTGCCGGCAGCCTTCGTGACCAGCGCGGCCCTGTATGACTTCGCCACCCAGACCGGCCACTATCACGGCCTCTTCCAACGGATCAGCCTGACCATCGGCTTCGGCTGGCTCGGCGCGCTCGCACTGCGCCTCCTTCGCGACCACACCAGTTCGTCGCCTGTGAGCGCTCCACGGCGAGACATGTCCGAAAGCCCACGACGGCTAGCCGCGCTCTGACGCATCGATCGGCAACGAGCTGTCCGAAGATCGGCCACTCCTCGGTCAGGGAGCGGCCATCACGGGGCGACCAGCACAGCCTGCTCGCCGCGGCATCTTCGCCATTGGTGATCCTGCCGCTTCCCCGCCGAGATCGCCGCGCGTCCAGACGCGGCGGCGCACCTCCCAGTGCCCCCTTTGGCACCGCGCGATGGGCCGGACCGCGGTCGCGTTCCGCGCGTCCCGGTCATCGTTCTCGGTCTTTTCTTCGATGCCTCTGCAGCGAATCGCAGCCCGATGTACCGCTGAAATATTCCTGACATACCAATCGTATGACATCGAAAGGAGGCAAACGATCATGAACAAGGCAACTTCGAAGGACGGTACGGCGATCGCGTTCGACCAGGTGGGGGAGGGGCCGGCGGTCATCGTTGTCGGCGGCGGCCCGACCACGCGGGCGGTCAACACCGCGGTCGCTGAGCTGCTGGCGCCGTCATTCAGCGTGTTCAACTACGACCGTCGCGGGCACGGTGACAGCGGCGACACCCCGCCCTACACGGCGGATCGCGAGTACGAGGACCTCGAAGCGATCATCGCGGTGGCCGGCGGGTCCGCGCACGTCTACGGCACCTCCGGCGGTGGGATGATCGCTCTCGAGGCGGCCGCCCGCGGCCTGGCCATCACCAGACTGGTGGTCTGGGAGCCGCCCTACATCGTCGACGACACCCGCCCACCCGTACCGGCAGACTACCACCAGCAACTCGTCGACCTGCTGGCCGCCGGACGCCGGGGCGACATGCTCGAGCTGTTCTTCACCAAGGCCGCCAACCTCCCCGCGGAGTTCGTCAGCCCGATGCGGCAGTCGCCGTTCTGGCCCGCGATGGAGGAGCTCGCGCCGACCCTCGTCTACGACGCGATGCTCACCGGGGACTTCTCGTTGCCGACCCAGCGGATCGCCGCCGTCGCCATCCCCACACTCGTGCTCGACGGCGGGACGACCCTGTGGCTGAGCAATGCCGCACGCGCGGTGACCGGCACACTGCCCGATGCACGGCACCGCACGCTGCCCGGCCAGCCGCACAACGTCGATCCCGCCGCAATCGCACCGGCACTGGCCGAGTTCTTCAACCACGGCGCGGCGTGAGCCACCGCGCAGACGGGAGCGTCATGCGCAAGGTAAGCCTGACAATGCAGGTCACCCTCGACGGCTACGTAGCGGGACCCAACGGGCAGCTCGACTGGTTGTTCCGACGCATGGACCCGGCCCTGGAGAAATGGACCACGGAGTATCTGCACACCGTGGACACCGTCCTCCTCGGCCGCACCACCTATCTGGAGCAGGCGGCCGCCTGGCCGCAGCAGCGCACCGAGATGGCCGAGCTCATGAACGGTCACACCAAGGTTGTCTTCTCCACCACCCTGGACACGCTCGCCTGGAACAACTCCCGGCTCGCAGCCGCAGACATGGCGGCGGAGATCGCCGATCTGAAACACCGGTCCGGCAAGGACATCTACCTGTCCGGCGGACCGACGCTGGTGCAGGCCATCACCCGCTTGGGCCTCGTCGACGAGTTCCACCTGGCCATCCACCCCACCGTACTGGGCCGTGGAAAACCGCTCTTCCGTGATCACCCGCTCGACCTGGAACACATCCACACCACTACATACGAGTCCGGAATCGTGCAGCACACCTATCGCACCAGTCGCTGAGAGGACGCACACGATGACCCAGAACCAGCCGGCACCCGCGACGCCGACGCCGGTCGCGCCGAGCGAAGGACCAGAACAAACGACCAGAACCCTGTTGTGGTACGGCGCGGTCGCCGGGCCGCTGTATGTCGTGCTCGGCACGGCGCAGGCAGTCTTCCGCGACGGATTCGACATCCGCCAGCACGCCCTGAGCCTGTTGAGCAACGGCGGACTGGGCTGGATCCAGATCACGAACTTCTTGCTCACCGGTGTCCTGACCATCATCGCCGCCACAGGTGTCCGACGCGCACTGCGTGGCGCACCCGGCGGCACATGGGCACCACGCATGATCGCCCTCTACGGTGTGGGCTTGATCGCCGCCGGCATCTTCCGCGCCGACCCGTCGTTCGGGTTCCCGCCCGGCACCCCCGACGGTCAGGGCGCAGTCAGCTGGCACGGCATGCTGCACCTGGTCAGCGGGAGCATCGGCTTCATCGGCCTGATCGGCGCATGTCTGGTGATGGCGCGGCGCTTCACCAGGGCCGGACGCTCCGGCTGGGCCGTCTACAGCCGGGTCACCGGCATCTTCTTTCTCGCCGCCTTCGTCGGCATCGCATCCGGAGCCGGCAACGCACTGATCAACATCACCTTCACCGTGGCCATCGCGGCGGGCTGGCTCTGGCTCTCCGCAACAACGCTCCGGCTGCGCCGCGAGATCACCGAGGCGTCGGCCACCTGACATCAACTCTTCAACCGCACGCACAGGCACGGTATCCGAACACCGTGCCTGCGCAGACGTCCCGCCACCTCGACGCGATTCGAACTGCTTCGTGGAGACAACCTCCTGCTGCATGGGATACTCGACTCGCTCGTCAGTCGCTGAACGCTAGCGACCCGTTCGTGCGCTGCCCCGTCGGGTGTCCACAGTGGATCCGGCTGTGTTAGTCGTGTGCTCCGCCGTCTCTGGACTCGATCCGCCGTCGTGGAGTCCGCCGTTGAATCTGGACGACGATCCGGACGGGTTGGTATCAACCGGCACTGATGATGCTCGCAAAAGCGGACATAACTTGCCTGCACCCGGGAGAACCCGGCCGGCGGCAGGTCGCCGCCGACGCTGAGCGGGTCGATGTCGAAGTCGGGCCGGTTCGCCGCGATCCAGTGGCCGTGCCAACGGCCGGGGGGAAAGGTCATCGGGCTTCTCCTGGTCGAACTCGCGGACGGGCCGGTCAGGGCCGGGCTTCGGGGGCCCGTTCGATCCGGACGGTGAGGTGGCGGCCGGCCTCGGCGATGGCGTCCAGGCCGGGGCCGACGGTGCCGAGGCGGATGAGGCCCGGGTCGGGCACCGCCTGGCCCAGGTCGTCGTAGTAGATGGCGATCACGTCGGTCTCGGCCCAGAAGTAGATGCCGCCCGGGGCGGGATCGTGCACGGGAACCGTGCCTTCGGCGGTGAGCGCGCCGGGCAGCGGACCGGCCTTCGCCTGGCCCCACACGTCCCGGAGGTCGACGGTCACCGGCAGCATCGCGGCGAGCTGCCGCGCCGGCGGGGTGTCCGCCAGCACCGCGGGTGCGGTCCGGCCACCGACGTGCAGCAGCACCGCAATGCCGGCCGCGGCGTCCGGCGGGGGCGTCGCCGGCCGGGCCGGGGTCGAGCAGCCGGCGGCGACGGTGAGCAGGGCGGCGGCCAGCCAGGCGGCGGCCCGGCGGCTTCGGCGCGGGCGGACGGTCGTGGTCATGCGTCAAGCACAGCCGCCCGCGCCGCGCCGGAGAAGTCACTGACGATGGGTGTACTCGCAGTACGTCGCTCGTGGCCTTCCCGCGCCGTACCGTCGGTGTCGTGGACAACCGAGTCGAGGTGCACGAGTTCCTCACCTCACGCCGCGCCAGGCTCACGCCGGAACGGGCCGGCCTGCCCACGGCCGGACAGCGCCGCGTGCCCGGACTGCGGCGCAGCGAGGTGGCCACCCTGGCCGGGATGAGCGTGGAGTACTACGCCAAGCTCGAACGGGGCTCGCTGGGCGGCGTCTCCTCCGGCGTCCTCGACGCGGTCGCCCGCGCCCTGCAGCTCGACGACGCCGAACGGGCCCACCTGCTGCGGCTCGCCCACGAGGCCGACGGCAGCAACGCGATCCTGCGCACCGGCCGGCGCCCGAAGCAGTGGGTCGTCCGGCCGGCCCTGCAATGGGCCCTCGACGCCATCACCGCCCCGGCCGGGGTCGGCAACGACCGGCTCGACCTGCTCGCCGTCAACCACCTCGGCCGCGCCATCTTCAGCGACCTCTACACGCAGCCGGGCCAACCGCCGAACTTCGCCCGGTACACCTTCCTGGACGACGCCGCCCGCCACTTCTACCCCGACTGGGACGACGCCGCCGACGTGGCCGTCGCGAACCTGCGCACCGCCGCCGGCAAAGACCCCCACGACAAGGTCCTGCACGACCTCGTCGGCGAGCTCTCCACCCGCAGCGACGACTTCCGCCGCCGCTGGGGCACCCACAACGTCCGCACCCACGGGGCCGGCGTCAAACGCTTCCGCCACCACGTCGTCGGCGAGCTCACCCTCGGCTACGAGAGCTTCGACCTGCGCGCCGAGCCCGGCCTCACGATGACCGTCTACAGCGCGGAGCCCGGCTCCTCCACCGCCCACGCCCTCACCCTGCTCGCCTCCTGGGCGCCGGCATCCCGGGCTGGGTAGGCCTCCGCCGGCGCCGACCCGGACGTGGGTGAGTACGGTACACAAGTAATCACCTGATGACTTGCCGGAGATGCCGTGCCCACCAGTGCTTTGGTCGTAATGGACGTCCAGCGCGCCGTCGTCGCGCGCTACCCCGACCCCGCGTACCTGCCCCGCCTGCGCACCGCGATCGACGCGGCCCGCACCGGCGGGACCCCGGTGATCTACGTCGTGGTCGGGTTTCGCCCCGGCCGCCCCGAGATCAGCCCGCGCAACAAGATGTTCGGCCGTCTGGCCGGCGCCCCGGTGTCGCCGGCCGAGACCGCGGCGATGGAGATCCAGCCGGAGGTGGCCCCGGAGCCGGGCGACATCCTGGTCACGAAGCGCCGGGTGAGCGCCTTCGCGGGCAGCGACCTGGACATGTTGCTGCGCGCGGGCGGGATCGACCACCTGGTGCTGACCGGGATCGCGACGAGCGGGGTGGTGCTCTCGACGCTGCGCCAGGCCGCCGACCTCGACTTCGGGCTGACGGTGCTGGCCGACGGTTGTCTGGACGACGACCCCGAGGTCCACCGCGTCCTGACCGAGAAGGTCTTCCCCCGTCAGGCCGAGGTGACCTCGGTCGCGGACTGGTCCGGCCACTCGTAGAGCCGGTTCGCGGGATTGGTCAGGTCCGGTGTCAGTACCTCGCCCGCGAGGACCCGGACCCGGACCAGGAGGCCGAACCGGTCTGCGGTGGCAAAGCGCTGCTCGAGGTACTCGATGTTTCGGGGGGCGAACCGCGCGTCGGTGAGCGCGCGGACCGCCCCGAGGGCGCCGCGGCCGAAGGTGCCGGCGAAGATCATGGCGGTCCGGAGGCGGTTGAACGGATTGAAGCCCCGGATGATCAAGCCTACGTCCTCGACGAGGACACGTCCCCCGTCCGTGCCCTCCAGCACGGGAGCCATCAGCTCGACGGGGACCGGTACGTCCAGGTAGCGCATCAGCTCCTGGACCACCGGGTTTCGCTGCTCGTTGCCGATGAGCAGCAGGTTGCGCGTCAAGTCGTCGCTGTGTACGGCTCCACTGCTGCGGATCAACGTCCCGGTCTGCGGGTTCATGGCCCGCACGTGGCCGTACAGATCGATCAACGCGTCCAGGTCCGCGTGCTGGTAGGCCTGGACGTGCTCGACATGGTCCTGCTCCGCGAAGGCAACGTCTCCCGGCACAAGTCCCGGCACGATGGCGATCGGCTGTCCTTCGGGAAAGCGAAGCGGACCGCGGCGCGGCAGAACCAGCGAGTCGGGGAGGGCCTGACCGGTGATCAGTTCGGCCAGTTGCAGGAACTGCGCCTCGAGCTGTTGAAACCGGAGCTGTTCCGCCCAGGTGAGGTCGGCATCGCTGCGCAGGCCCTCCGCGGACGGACCGGCGAAGAACCGTGCGAGGTCGGACAGGCGTGCCGGTGATGGAACCGCTCGTCCGCGCTCCCATGCGGACACGAGTGACGCGCCGACGCCGAGAGCGTGGCCGAGCGTGCCCTGCGTGACGCCCGCCTCCTGACGCTCGGAGCGGAGCAGGGCGGCCAGGACAGCCTGCGGATCCAGCGCCGGCTCGGAACGGCCGCGTTCGGTCGTGAGGCGGATGCGGTCGCCCGTCCGGCGCAGCGTGCGGAGTACCGCTGTCACGTCCTCCGCGTCGAGGCCGGCGCGCCAGAGGTGCTCGACCGATGAATTCAGGTCGGTCGCAGGTGCGCCGTCCGGGGAGAGCAGCACGCGCAGCAGCAGGAGGTTGGCGCAGTACGCAGCGGTACGACGCACCTGATCCACCGGGACCGGCCGGTAGCCGGCGTAACGCGGCGGGGGCAGTCGCTCCCGGGCCGAGGCCAGGAGGACGACAAGCGCCTGCCGGACCCGCTCGCAGTCCGTTTCCGGCAGCCGGTCGAACATCTCGGCCGTGAAGGTCAGGATCGGTCGGCGGACCGCGAGCGGTGCGTGGCACAGCAGCGTGAACAGCAGATCGGCGGCGGGTTCGTCCGGCAGGCCGGCGAGGAGCTCGGTCAGGCGGCGGGCGACGAGGTACTCGCCGAAGGTCGCGTGCAGGAACTCGTAGGCCCGGGTGACCACCGGCCGTCCGTCGAGCTCCTGCTGGGCCTCGGCGACGTGCACGAAGAAGAACTCACCGAGCAGGCGCCGGCCGACTTCGGCGGCCTGCTCCGGGCTGTCGCCGAGCGCGGCCAGGTCGGCCGCCAGCTCCGGCTCGGTGACATGCTGCCGGCCGCGGTTGAACATGGCCAATGCGGCGACCGAAAGACGGGTGAGGTGCCCGGCGACCGCGCGCTCGGCATCGGTGCCAGGAATCCGCTTGCCGTTGCGCCGGCCGATCTCCCGGCGGGTCAGGCCAAGGATCAGCTCCTCGTACAGCTCGGTCGTCGACAAACGCTCGTCCGGCGGTGGTACGGCGGGATCGGCGCAGTACAGCGCGAGCATGAGCAGCAGCAGCGGCTGACGGGTCAGGTCGAACTGGCGCAGGGCGTCGGCGAGCGAGAGGGCCCTGACATCGCCGCCGGTGTTGGCCGCGCGCCACGCGGTCAGCCACCGCTCGATCTCCTTGGGCCCGAAGTCGTCGATCTTGAAAACCGGGGTCTCGCGGGGGAGGTCGAGCTTGTCGACCGTCACCGTGCGCGCGGTCACCACGACCACGACCGGCCGGTCCTGTTCCGCCTCGAGCCGCTGAAACTCCATGACCTCGTGGAGATAGCCCGAGCGCTGGTAGCCCGTGGCCTGTAGCAGCTCGTCCAGGCCGTCGAGCAGGACCACTCGGATCGTCGCGGCGCTCTGCTCGACCAGCCGGGCCCAGTCGACCCGGTGGTTGGTCGTGCGATCCAGGGCTTCCTGGATCTGGTCGACGACAGGCGCGTCGGCGTCGACCTCCCGCAGCGGCACCCGGACCGCGGTGCACATCGCCGCCGGCAGCCGGCTCGCGAACACTCGGGTGAGCAGTGACTTGCCGGCGCCGGGATGACCCAGGACCAGCAGCGGCAGCCGGGCCGCGTCCGGCGCCATCACCAGGCCGGCGAGCGCCAGGTCGAGGTCGTCGGCGGCCGGTCGCCTGTCCCACCAAGCCTCGCTGGCCAGTGCCGCACCGCGCTCGGCGCGCGCGGTGCGGTACCGCGGATTGACGTAGATCTGCTCAACGGTCGGAAAGCGGATCTCGGGGCCATAGGCGGTGGTCAGGATCGGCCGGCTCAGTTCGCCGCGATTGGCGCGGCGCAGCACATCGCACATGTCGGGCACGACAGCGGCGTCGGTGAGCGTGGCCAGCATCGTCTCGATGCGCCGCAGCGCCGACGCTTCGGCGGCGATCGCGGTGGTGATTGCCGGGCGCACACGGCGTAGCTCCGCGCGGGTCGCCGCGTGCTCGCCCAGTACGGCCCAGATGTAGAACTCCGGAACCTCGGCGGCCAGGGCGAGGTAATGCGACTGGTAGCGCTCCAGCGCAGCGTCGACAACCGGTTCCAGCGGGGGACGGACCAGCGTCCAGGCCGCGGTCGTGCCCAGGAAGGAGTCGACCTCGCCGGACAGGGTGGTCAGAAACGCGCGTACGGCTGCGAGGTTCTCGACGTACCCGCGGGCCGGCGACGGGGCGGGTATCTCCGCGGAGTACAGGGCCTCGTACACGGACGCGCCCGTCGCCCGCGCGTCGCCGATCGTGAGAGCCTGCTGTTCGGCGCGGGTTAGCCTGAGCTGTGCGTAGGCGGGGCCGCCGAGGTGCTCGCGGAGTGCCTCGAAGTAGGCAGCGATCACGATCGTGGTGTGTGCGGCCGCGATGAGCCGGCCGCGCTCGTACCCGGCGGTTCCGGTCAGCCGCCCGGCGACGCGGTCGACCAGCTCGCGCAGCAGTCGCACCGCCTCGTTCTTCTGGTCGACCCAGCCCCACACGGCGGTCACCAGCGCGAGCGGCACGGCCGTGACGCCGGCGATCGCGGTCACCGCCGCCGCGCCGCCGCCGAGGATCACCGCGCCCAGCAGCCGGTCGAGTTTCTCGATCGCGGGTTGCTCGTGGTGGCCCAGGATGGCCAGCGCACCGCGAAAGCTCAGAGCCGGATCTCGGCGCACACGGCCTCCCGCGGATCGGTACCGCCGCCATCGTATCGATCGCCGGCCACGCCCACGGGTGCGCGAACGGTTCAGGTCGCCGACCGGGCGGTCAGCTCGGCCAGCCGCTGAAGGGCATCCGGCCGGGGCCGCCGGGCTCCCTCGGCGTAGGCCGAGCGGTAGGCGTCCTCGCCGAGGCCGGCGACGAGCGCGGAAACCAGCGTGCGCAGCACCGGCTCGCCGTGGTCGAAGGCGCCCCGGATCGTCTCGCTCAGGCCCAGGGCCATGGCCGCATCCCGCGGGCGGTCCTCCAGCGCGAGCAGCTCGCCCACCTGCTCGGCGGCCCAGGCCAGGCCGTTGCTCTGGGCACGCGTGAAGTTGGGGCGGACCGCCCCGGGCAGCAGGGCGCGCGCCTCGGCGGCCGAGCGGGCCATGAGGCGGTTCATCATCCTCGTGCCGGCGATCAGGTCCCGGGCCATCTGCTCGGGGTACGGCAGGCGCTGCACTTGACCCTCCAGCGAGTCGAGGGTCTCCTCGGACTCGTCCAGCCGGCCCGCGCGGCGGTGCCAGTTGGCCAGGCTGAACTGCAGGCTCGCCGCGCGGCGGCGGTGGCCCAGGGCCGCGGCCCGCTCACGCATCGCGCGCAGGTCGCGGCCCGCGCCCTCGAGGTCGCCGGCGCGCATGCGCTCGCGGGCAAGGCGGTTGCGGGTCCAGTACAGGTACTCCTCGGTGCCCAGCTCGGCGCTGATCGCGACGGCGCGTTCGAACGCGGCGATCGACGTGGCGAAGTCGCCGCGCAGTGACGGGCCGCGGCCGAGGGCGAGCAGGCTCATCACCAGGCCCCAGCGGTCGCCGACCTCCTCGAAGCCGCGCAGGGCCACGTCGCGGGCCTTGGCGCCGCCGTCGAGGTCGCCGGCCTCGACCAGGGTGAAGTTGTGCGCCCAGTTGGCCGTGGCGCGCACCCAGGGGTCCGCCGCGGCCAGGGCGCCCAGGACGTCGGTGGCCTCGGCGGAGAAGGCCCGCTGGGAAATGAAGAGCAGACGCGCCGGGTGTACCTCACGAGCGCCCGACGCGGAGTGCAGCAGGTCGAACGCGCGGCGGGCCTCGGGCGGTACGGCGTCGCCGAGCTCGAGCAGCGCGCCCATGAACGTCTCCAGCTGGGTGTTCAGGCCGCGGTTGGCCCAGTACCAGAACAGGGCCCGCACGAGCCGATAGGCCCGGGCCGCGTCGCCGGCGTCGAGGGTGGCGTGCAGCGCGGCGACGAGGTTGTCCTGTTCGGCGTCGAACACGGCGATGGCCTGCAGCTGCTCCCGGGTCCGCAGCCGCGGCTCGTGCCGCTCGGCCAGGGCCAGGTAGTAGCCGGCGAGCCGCGGGGCGACGTCCTCGCCGGCCTCGGCCAGCCGGTCGGCCATGTAGGCGCGGACGGTCTCCAGCATCCGGTACCGGTCGCCGGCCTGCTGCACGATGGACTTCTCCACCAGCGAGTCCACGACGTAGAGCACGTCCGCGGCCGGCAGCGCCGCGTCCGAGCAGACGTCCTCCAGCGCGGCCAGGTCCGCCCCGCCGGGGAACACCGACAGGCGGCGGGCCAGGGTCCGCTCGGCCTCGTCGAGCAGGTCCCAGCTCCACTCGACCATCGCCAGCAGGGTGCGCTGGCGGGGCAGGGCGGCGCGGCTGCCCGAGGTCAGCAGGCGGAACCGGTCGTCGAGGCGGCGTTCGACCTGCTCGACCCGCATCGAGCGCAGCTTCGCGGCGGCGAGCTCCATCGCCAGCGGCATGCCGTCGAGCCGGCGGCAGATCTCCACCACGGCGTCCACGGTCGACTCGTCGAGCGCGAAGCCGGGGCGGACGTCGGCGGCCCGTTCGACGAACAGCCGCACCGCCGCGGCCCCGGCCGCCTCTTCGAGCGCGAAGCCGGTCGGCAGCGCCAGCGGGCCGAGGTGGCACAGCGCCTCGCCGTTGATCGCCAGCGGCTCCCGGCTCGTGGCCAGGATCCGCAGCTGCGGCAGCCGGGCCAGCAGCGCGTCGGCCAGCTCGGCGGCGGCGTCGACGAGGTGCTCACAGTTGTCGAGCAGGAGCACCGCGTCACCGACGTCGAGCAGCTCGGCCACGCGGTCGACCGCGGCCAGCCGCGGCTGCCCGCCGTCGTAGAGCCGCCCGTCCGAGGCGCCGACCACGCCGAGCACGGCGTCGGCCAGCCGGTCCGGCTCGCTCAGCCCGGCCAGCGGCACGTACCACAGCCGGCCCCGCTGGTAGGCCGGCTCCCGCGCCGCCACCTCCAGCGCGAGCCTCGTCTTGCCGGCGCCGCCGGGCCCGACGATGGTGACCAGGCGGGCCGCGGTCATCAGCCGGGCCAGCGCGCCGAGCTCGTCCTCCCGGCCGACGAAGCTGGTCACGCCGGCCGGGAGGCGGCTGGGCGGGGCCTGCGCCGGCTGCTCCGCGGGGTGCTCCAGCTCGCCGCGCAGCAGGGACAGGTACACCTCCCGCAGCTCCGGCGACGGGTCGACGCCCAGCTCCTCGCCGAGCCGGCCCCGCATCTCCTCGAAGACGGCCAGCGCGTCCGACTGCCGCCCGGCCGCCGACAGCGCCCGCATGCGCAGCACCGCCAGCCGCTCGCCGAGCGGGCGCTCCACCGCCGCCGCGCCGAGGTCGGCCAGCACCTCCGCGTGCCGGCCCAGCTGCAGCTCGGCCTCGAAACGGTCCTCGGCGACGCCGGCCCGCAGCTCCTGCAGGCGGGTGGCGGCGTTGCGGGCGAACGGCGCCTCGAGCACGTCGGCGAGGGCCGGGCCCTGCCACAGCTCCAGCGCCGCCCGGAGCACCGACGCGGCCTCGCCGGCCCGGCCCGCGGCCAGCTCCCGGCGGCCCCGCCCGGCCAGCTCCTCGAACCGGTGGGCGTCCACGTCGGCGGCGCTGACCGGCAGCCGGTACCCGCCCGCGGCCAGCTCCACCGAGCCGGTGCCGCCCAGCGCCCGCCGCAGCCGCGACACCAGCGTCTGCAGCGCGGCCGCGGCCCCCGCCGGCACCTCCTCGCCCCACAGGTCGTCGATGAGCGTGTCGGCGTGCACCGGCCGGCCCGCCTCGAGGGCGAGCCGCGCCAGCAGCATCTTCAACCGGACACCCGGCACGTCGACCGCCGCCACCGACACCGGACCAAGCAACACAACCTGCACCGATGCATGATCGCAGACCGTCCGCTGACACGGTGTCCGCCGCCGTGTTGGCCGGCTGTCAGAGCCGTGTCCGCGCCGCCGGTCATCTTCCTTGTGTACCCGAACGAGCCCGCCGAACCCGAGGAGCACCCGGTGCCGACCTTCACCACCCCCGAGCCCATCTCCCTCACCATCGACCTGTCCGTCGGCGACGTGACGCTCGTCGCCAGCGACCGCACCGACACCGTCATCGAGGTGCGGCCGAGCAACGCCGCCGACGACTCCGACGTCGAGGCCGCGGCGCAGACCCAGGTCGGGTTCGCCGACGGCACGCTGACCGTGCGCGGTCCGCGGTCGCCGATCTTCGACTTCTCCCGCAAGACGCGCTCGGTCGCCGTGCACGTCGAGCTGCCCACCGGTTCCGCGGTGCACGGCGACATGGCGGTCGGGTACATCGACAGCACGGGCGTGCTGGGCGAGTACCGCTTCAAGACCTCGGTCGGGCACTTCCGCCTGGCCCGGACCGGCCGGCTGCGCCTGGACACCACCGGGCACGTCACGGTCGACGCGGTCGTCGGCGACGCCGAGGTCAGCACCGGCAGCGGCCGGGTGCGCATCGGCGAGGTCGACGGGGCCGTGGCCGTGAAGAACTCCAACGGCCCCACCGACCTCGGCACCGTCACGGGCGCGCTGCGGGTGCGCACGGCCAACGGCGACATCAGCGTCGAGCGGGCCGAGGCCGGCGTGGACGCGAAGACCTCCAACGGCAACATCCGCATCGGCGAGGTGGCCCGCGACTCGGTAAGCGTGCAGACCTCGGCCGGTGACCTCGAGGTCGGCGTCGCCGCCGGCGCCGCCGCGCGGCTCGACCTGAAGACCGGCCACGGCCGGGTCAGCAACGGCCTGCCGGCCGAGCCGGTGCACACCGTCGAGGTCCGGGCCCACACCGGGTTCGGCGACATCACCATCCACCGCGCCTGACTTCCGCCAGAAGGGGAACCACCATGATGAGCATCTCCGCCACCGGGCTGCAGCGGTCGTTCGGCGACCACGTCGTGCTCGACGGCATCGACCTGAACGTCCCGAAGGGCACGATCTTCGCGTTGCTCGGCGCGAACGGCGCGGGCAAGACCACCACGGTCAAGATCCTGTCCACGCTGATCCGGGCCGACGGCGGCACCGTGCGGGTCGCCGGCCACGACGTGGCCACCGAGCCCGACGCGGTCCGCGCCGCGATCGGCGTCACCGGCCAGTTCTCCGCGGTCGACAACCTGCTCAACGGCCGGGAGAACCTGGCCCTGATGGCCGACCTGCACCACCTGGGCCGCGCGGCCGGCCGGCGCCGGGTCACCGAGCTGCTCGAGCAGTTCGACCTGGTCGAGGCGGCCGGCAAGCCGGCGTCGACCTACTCCGGCGGCATGCGCCGGCGGCTCGACCTGGCGATGACGCTGGTCGGCTCGCCCGAGGTCATCTTCCTCGACGAGCCCACGACGGGGCTGGACCCGCGCAGCCGCCGCGCCATGTGGCAGATCGTGCGGGACCTGGTCGCGGGCGGCGTCACGATCCTGCTCACCACGCAGTACCTGGAGGAGGCCGACGAGCTCGCCGACCGCATCGCGGTGCTCGACCACGGGCGGATCGTCGCCGAGGGCACCGCGGACGAGCTCAAGCGACGCATCCCCGGCGGCCACGTCGAGCTGCGCTTCGCCGACCCCGCCGGCCTCGAGTCCGCCGCGCGGGCCGTGGGACAGGCGTCCCGCGACAGTGAGGCGCTCACGCTGCGGGTGCCGCACGACGGCAGCCTCCGCGCCCTGAAGGCCCTGCTCAACCGGATCGACGAGGACGTCGTCGCCGTCGACTCGCTGAGCGTGCACACCCCCGACCTCGACGACGTGTTCCTCGCCCTGACGGGCAACCCCGACAACGACAAGGTGGCCTCGCGATGAGCTACGCACTGACCGACTCGGCGACGATGGTGCGCCGCAACCTCAAGCGCATGCTGCGGTACCCCGGAATGACCATCACGCTCGTCGGCATGCCGATCGTGTTCCTGCTGCTGTTCGTCTACGTCTTCGGCGGGACGCTCGGCGCCGGCCTCGGCGGCCCGTCGGGCGGGCGCTCGGAGTACGTCAACTACGTCACCCCCGCGATCATCCTGATGACGATCACCGCCGTGGTGCAGGGCACGACCATCTCGGTCGCCATGGACATGACCGAGGGCATCGTGGACCGGTTCCGCACCATGGCCATCGCCCGGGTCTCGGTCCTCACCGGGCACGTCGTCGGCAGCCTCGTGCAGGCGATGCTGGGCATAGCGGTGGTGACCGGCGTCGCGCTGCTGATCGGCTTCCGGCCCACCGCCGGCCCGCTCGACTGGCTCGCCCTGTTCGGGGTCCTGGCGCTGATGGCGTTCGCCTTCATCTGGCTGGCGGTCGCGCTCGGCCTGGCCAGCAAGACCGTGGAGTCGTCGAGCAACGTCGGCATGCCGCTGATCCTGCTGCCGTTCCTGGGCAGCGGCTTCGTCCCGACCGACTCGATGCCGACCGCGCTGCGCTGGTTCGCCGAGTACCAGCCGTTCACCCCGCTCATCGAGACGATCCGCGGCCTGCTGATGGGCACGCCGATCGGCAACAGCGCGACCATCGCGGTCGCCTGGTGCGCCGCGATCGCCCTCGGCGGCTACCTGTGGTCGAAGAAGCTCTTCAACCGCGAGTCCACGCGTTGAAAGCTCCGGTACCCGCCATATGTTGACCCCCATCAATCGCCGGACCTGTGACAGCACTGGCGGTCTGCGCCGCGGCCACGATGATCGTGGCCGCGGCGCACGAGGTTGCGGCCAACCCGCACCGGCGGCGTCGTGTACTACAACGGCGTGTTCGACCGGGGCGTCTCCTCCGACGCGTCCTCCCTCGCGACGCAGACCGGCTACGACTGCCGGGCGGCGGGTCCCGTCCCCGATCGGCTGCGGCAGCCCCTGACAAGATTGCCGGCGTGATATCGACCGATCAGTTGACCGCACTGCTGCAGGCGGACTTCGGCGCCTGGAGCCGTGACGACGTGGAGCGGGTGACGTCCGGGCTGGGTTGGCGGCTCGACCCGGACGAGGCGGACGGGCCAATGCGAGTGACGGCCCGTCCGCGGCCGGAGTGGGACGATCGCGGGTGGTTCGGGGAGTACACGTCGCTGACGGTTCACCGGGGCACGCCTGAGGCCGCGAGCGCCACGGAGCACGCCGGTGCGCACCGGGCCGCGCTCGCCGACGTGGCCGCGGTGCTCGGCCCGCCGGCTCTGGTCGGCGGCCCGGACGCCTGGGCGCGGTGGCGGTTGCCGAAGACCGTCGTGACGCTGGAGGGCTCGCTGTCGCGGCGACGCGGGCGGTCGACGCTGCGGCTGGAGGTCGCCCCGCGCGACGCGACCGAGAACGACGAGTCCTGGAACGCGAAGTGGAACGAGGACTGGGAGCCGTGGTACTCCTGGCGAGCCACGGCCCCGTCCGGCACTCCCGCGAGCCGGACGCTCGACGGGATGATGTCCTGGCAGCGCCGAAACGCCGCTGGCTGGGACGAGCTCGGGAGCAACCTGGGGAGCCTGTTCGCGTCGCTGGCATGCGACCTGTCGGTGCTGCGGGAGTACGCGTGGGACGTCACCTGGGTCATCGAGCCGGCGGACGGCCGCGACGCGTACGTGCAGGGCTACTTCGGCCGCCGCGAGGCCGACCGGGTCGCGGTCGTGCAGACGCGCGAGGAGTGGCGCCGCGCGCCGGACTCGCCCGGCACCGAGATCCTGAACCCGACCGGGCCGGACGGGCTGCGCGTCGCCGAGCTGGCGCTGGCCGAGATCCGCTCCTGGGAGCTGTCCGGGCCGGACGGCCTGTGCTACCAGGCCTGGTCGGACGACGGCTACCGGCTCGACGACTTCGGGGCCGGCCTGACCTGGTCGGGGCGCTGATCCGCCGGTGCCGCCCGGCGCGGGCCGGGCGGCACCGGGTTCAGGTCAGGCGTTCGGGTCGAACGGGATGCCGGTTGGCTTCGACGCGGTGAGCAGCGGCACGAACCGGCCATCGTTGATCTTGATGGTGGCCGAGCCGAAGTCGGCGGTCATCAGCCGGTCGCGCAGCTCCGTGGTGGGCCAGCCGTTCCAGTCGACGAGCGGGGGGTACCGCCAGTTGTGGTAGTGGTTCTCCGGCGGCTCGTCGTTGGAGTTCGCGAGCCGGAAGAAGTGCGTCGACGCGCCGTCCTTGTGGTAGACGGTCTTGGGGTGGGTACCGTCGAAACGCACCTGGGAACGCGCGTACGTCACCTGGCTGCTGTGCTGCGTCGTGGTCACGTACTCGACCTGGTTGGTCGACTGGTTGACCCAGGAGATGACGTGCTCCCAGTCGTGCCGGTGGCCGCCGAGGCTGATGCCGGGGAGGGCCTGGTCCTTCTCGAAGTAGCTGGCGTACACGATCGCGCACCAGCCGTTGTTGCACTTCGACCGGGCGTACGTCTGCGACTTGTCCAGGTCGGACTGGTCCCGGCAGTTGCCGTTGAGCGCCCCGGTCGGGTTGAGCCCCGCGTTGAGGGTGCCGGTCGGGCTGATGGCGGCGACGGCGTAGCAGCCGTCGGTGTCGTAGTCGTAGGCGGGGGAGAACGACTGCTCGAGGCCGCCCGCGTTCTGCGGCAGGTTGGGCAGCGACTCGGCGTAGGCCGCGGTCGCGGGCAGCAGGACAGCGAGCGCGGCCAGCCCGGCCACGACGTAGGACGCGGCGCGGCGGCGCCGGCGAACCGGCGGCGAGGACACGTGTTCCAAGGCTTCCCTTTCGATGATCGACGTTCGTCGGCCACCGGATCGCGGCGGCCACCGCAAATATCGACGGATACGAGTATGCGGCGCGACCGCCCCGG
This sequence comes from Dactylosporangium sp. NPDC049140, assembly GCF_040648435.1. Classification (NCBI taxonomy): domain Bacteria; kingdom Bacillati; phylum Actinomycetota; class Actinomycetes; order Micromonosporales; family Micromonosporaceae; genus Dactylosporangium; species Dactylosporangium sp. NPDC049140. Next base: position 78,953 of record NZ_JBEZDS010000026.1, read on the forward strand.
TGTGAACATCCCGTGACCGGCGGCTGCCAAGATTGCGGGTGTGATACCGACGGAGCAACTGACCGCCCTGCTGCAGGCGGACCTCGGCGCCTGGGGCCGCGACGACGTCGACCGCGTGGCGACCGGGCTGGGCTGGCGGCTCGGCGCCGACGACAAGTGGCGCACGACGCTGGTCGAGGCCGACGGGCCGTACCAGGTGCGCGCCGACCGCCGGAGATCGTGGGACGACCGCGGGTACTTCGGCGAGTACACGTCGCTGGAGGTGCGCCGGGAGGTGGCGGCGGAGGAGCACCCGGACGCGTACCGGGCCGCGCTCGCCGACGTCGTGGCGGTCCTCGGCGACCCCGGCCTGGTCGGCGGCCCCGGCCCCTGGGCGCGCTGGCGGCTGCCGCAGACGATCGTGGAGCTCAGCGGCGCCGAGCCGGCCCGGGTCGCCGCCTACCCGCGCTCGCACCTGGCGCTGACGGTCATGCCGCGCGAGGGCACCGAGAGCGACGACCGGCAGAACGGGGAGTACGCCGAGCACTGGGCCCCGTTCTACAGCTGGCGCTCCACGGCGCCGCACCCCAACCCCGCCCACGGGACGCTGCTCGGGATGATGACGTACGCGCACCGCCCGGCCGAGGACTGGAGCGAGTTCGAGCGCAACCTGTCGGAGCTGCTCGCCACGCTGCCCGTCGACCTGCCCGTGCTGGACGGGTACGCCTGGGAGGTCACCTGGGTCATCGAGCCGGCCGACGGCCGCGACGAGTACGTGCAGGGCCACTTCGGCACCCGGCAGGGCGACCGCCTGGCGGTGATCGAGACGCGCAACGACTGGCGCCGCGCGAGCGAGCGGAGCGAGGAACAGGCCGGCGTCCAGATCGTCAACCCCACGGCCCAGGACGGGCTGCACATCGCCGAGCTGGCCCTGGCCGAGATCTACACGTGGAACCTGATCGGCCCGGACGAGCTGCGCTACCGCGCCGGCTCCCACAACGGCTACCGGCTCGACGCCTTCGGACTGGGCCTGAACTGGGCGGACGACTGATGACGACCCCGGACGACCTGCAGTTCAGGCACGACCTCGACGCCGACCTGCACGTGGTCCTGCCCCCGGGCGGGACCGCCGACGGCTGGACGATCATCGTCGTGAAGTCGGACGGCACCCGCATCCTGGCCGCCCCGGAGGGCCCGGGCGGGTTCTCGTACTACGGGCACCAGGAGCGCTGGTGGTACGTCGACCATCCCGGCGCCGCGCACGTCGAGGTCATCGCCCCGGACGGGACGGAGGCGGTACTGCACCACAGGCAACGCCTCGGCGGCCCGGCCGAGACGTGCCCGCTCTGCTCCGCCGGAGGCCCCGGTCCGCACGGGGAAGCCGCCGGAGAGCGCGGGGGAGCGGCGGTTTGACCGCGGCGGGTGCCGCCACCACGATGGAGGGGTGATTGACCCGTTGCGCCCGGTCGGGGCTCGTGAGCGCCGCCGGGGGGACGCGGTGCCCAGCATCAGGGACGTGGCGGCCGCCGCCGGTGTGTCGTACCAGACCGTGTCCCGGGTGCTGAACGACTCGCCGCGGGTGCGGCCCGAGACGCGGCAACAGGTGCTCGCCGTCATGGAGCGGATGGGCTACCGGCCCAACCGGGCCGCGCGCGCACTGGGGCTCGGCCGGGCCCGGGCGGTGACCGTCGTGACCTCCAACACGACGCTCTACGGCTACGCCTCTACGCTCCAGGGTGTCGAGGAGTGGGCCCGGGAGCACGGCCTGGCCGTCGGGGTCCGGGTGATCGAGTCCGTCGACGAGCGTGACGTCAAGCAGACCGTGGAGTACGTCAGCGACCCGACCGCGGGCGGCGTGGTCGTCGTGGCGTTCGATGCCGCGGGCGTCGAGGTGCTGCGCCGGCTGCCGGCCGACGTTCCCGCGGTCGCGGCGATCGAGCCGGGCGCCCTGCCCGACACCGACCGCACGATGATCTGCCTGGACGAGCGGCCGGCGGCCGCGGACGCCACCCGCCACCTGCTGGCGCTCGGCCACCGGACCGTGCACCACGTGGCCATCCCGTCGGAGTCGGTGACCCGGGGCCGCGAGGCCGGCTGGCGGCAGGCGCTGACCGAGGCCGGGGTGACGATCCCGGACGTGGTGCCGGCCGGCTGGGACGCACCGTCGGCCTACGCGGCCGGCCGTCGGCTGGCCGCCGAGCCGTCCGTGACCGCGATCCTGTGCGGCAACGACGACACCGCGCTCGCCGTGCGCCGGGCCCTCTACGACGCCGGCCGGCACGTGCCCGGCGACGTGAGCATCGTCGGCTTCGACGACGTGCCGGGCGCGGCCTACTGGACGCCGGCGCTGACGACCGTCCGCATGGACTTCGACGAGCTCGGGCGCGTCTGCACGGCCGCGCTCATCGCCGAGCTGGACGACACGCCGCCGCCGTCCCTCGCGCTGACGCCGCCGCAGTTCGTGGTGCGTGAGTCCACCGCTCCGCCGTCGCGCGGGTAGACGCCGCCAAGGTAACAAACTCGTAACGGCCACTTCCCAAAGCGCGATGTGAGCGATCACACTCGCCCATGTGACCGGTCACACGGCTGGCCGGTCGCGCGGCGGCGTGATCGACGCGCCGCTCGGCACCGAGGCGAAGGATCGACAGTGACGGCATCCGCCAGCAACAACCCCGTCGTGTGGGGCCACCGGGCACTCTCGGTCGTGATCGACGCGGAGCCCGGCCGCCCGGTGACGCTGCGCGCCATCGCCGACCCGTCGGCCGGCGCACTGCCCGGGCGGACCGTGCAGCCGCTGGTGGAGCTGCTCACCGCGGGCACCGGGCGGGCGCGGGCGTCGCACCGGTTCTCCGAGACGACGATCGGGCGGCGGCTGACGCTCGACGGCCACACCGCGACCCGCACGGGCGCCTGGCACGAGCTGCGCCTGGACCTGCACGACGAGCCGACCGGGTTGGCGGTCCGCGTACTGCTGCGCTCGGCCGACGGCGTCGCCGCCCTGCAGGCCACCACCACGGTGCGCAACGACGGCCCGGCCGTCGCGACGCTGCTGGGGGTCACCTCGCTGTCCGCGGGGTTCGGCGGCCTGGCCGTCGAGGACCTGGACCTGGTCCGCGGCGACAGCGAGTGGCTCGGCGAGGGCCGCTGGCGGCGGGAGCCGTTGCGCGCCGGCGCCGCCGTTGACCTGGCGCTGCCCCGCCACGGGCAGGACGGCCGGGGCCGCAGCGCCGCGGTGAGCAACGGAACCTGGTCCACCGGCCAGGGGCTGCCCACCGGCGGGCTCGTGGATCGCCGGACCGGGCACGCGTGGCTGTGGCAGGCCGAGCACAACGGCGCGTGGCGGTGGGAGGTGGGCGAGCGCCTCGACGGCGCCTATGTGGCGGTGACCGGTCCGACGGACATCGACCACCAATGGCAATGCCGCCTGCGGCCGGGCGAGTCCTTCACGACCGTCCCGGCGTCGCTCGCCGTCAGCGGCGCCGGCCTGCACGGCGCGGCCGCGAGCCTGACCGCCCACCGGCGGGCGCTGCGCCGCGACCACCCGGACCGCACGGCGCTGCGGGTCGTGTTCAACGACTACATGAACACGCTCATGGGCGACCCGACCACGCAGAAGCTGCTGCCGCTCGTCGACGCCGCGGCCGAGGCCGGCGCCGAGGTGTTCTGCATCGACGCGGGCTGGTACGACGACGGCGGCGACTGGTGGGACAGCGTCGGCGCCTGGGAGCCGTCGCAGAGCCGGTTCCCGCGCGGCATCGAGGAGGTCGTCGCCCGCATCCGCGGTCGCGGCATGGTCGCCGGGCTGTGGCTGGAGCCGGAGGTGGTCGGGGTGCGCAGCCCGGTCGCCGACAAGCTGCCGGCGGAGGCGTTCCTGCAGCGCGACGGGGTGCGGGTCGTCGAGCACGACCGGTACCACCTCGATCTGCGCCACCCGGCCGCCGTCGCCCACCTCGACGAGACCGTCGACCGGCTCGTCGAGCAGCTGGGCGTCGGCTACTTCAAGCTCGACTACAACATCGACCCGGGCGTCGGCACCGACCTCGACGCGGACAGCGCCGGCGCCGGCCTGCTCGCCCACAACCGGGCGCACCTCGCGTGGCTCGACGCCGTCCTGGCGCGGCACCCGGACCTGATCCTGGAGAACTGCGCCTCCGGCGCCATGCGGATGGACTACGCGCTGCTCGCCCGCATGCAGCTGCAGTCCACCAGCGACCAGCAGGACCCGGTACGGTACCCGCCGATCGCCGCCGCCGCGCCGCTGTCGGTCCTGCCCGAGCAGGCCGCCAACTGGGCCTACCCGCAGCCCGGCATGTCCGACGAGGCGATCGCTCACACGATGTGCACCGGCCTGGCCGGTCGCCTGTACCTCTCGGGGCACCTGGACCACATGTCCGCGGCGCAGCGCGGGCTGGTGCGCGCGGGCGTCGCGGTGTACGAGGCCATCCGGCACGACCTGGCCGCGTCCGTGCCGGTGTGGCCGCTCGGACTGCCCGGCTGGTCGGATCCGTGGACCAGCCTCGCCCTCGTCGCCGGCGACACCACCTACCTGACCGTCTGGCACCGCGGTGAGCCCGGCCCGCCGGCCGGGTTGCGGCTGCCGCACCTGGCCGGTCGCCGGGTCGAGATCGACACGCTCTACCCGCCCGGCCTGCCGCCCTTCACCCACGACTTCGACCCGCGCGACGGGCGACTGACCGTCGACCGGCGCGGTCCGGACCCCGTGGCGGCCCGGCTGCTGCGCATCCGGGCTCTCGACCAGCGCACCGCCTGACCGACCCGATCGCCGCCCTGCACCGCAGCGCGGCACCACACCCCACAACCACGAAGGAACCCCACGATGCAGCGAAGGACAGCCCTCGCCCTCGCGGCCTGCCTGGTGCTCGGCACCGCGGCCTGCAGCGACCCGGGCGCGGACACCGCCACCGACAGCGGCCCGGCGACCTGGGCCTCCCCGACCGCCAAGCTCGACGGCGTCAGCCTGACGATCTGGGCCGCCCAGAACAGCAACACCGTTCCGAAGAAGGTCATCGAGGGCTTCCAGGCCGCCACCGGCGCCAAGGTGAACGTCGTGACGATCCCGGACCCCTACGAACAGGGCGTGCAGACCCGGGTCGCCACCGGTGACAAGCCCGACCTCGCGTTCTGGCAGCCGACCGCCTCGATGCTCACCGCCATCAACGCGAAGACGAACCTGCAGCCGCTCACCGACGCCCCCTGGCTGGGCCAGCTGTCACCGGAGCTCAAGGACATCACCGGCATCCTCGACAAGACCCGGTACGCGGCGCTGGTCACCAGCCCCGCGGTCGAGGGCGTGTACTACAACAAGGAGGTCTTCGCGGCCAACGGCGTCACCGCCACCCCGAAGAACTTCGCCGAGATGGTCGCCGACGCCCGTGCGCTGAAGGCCAAGGGCGTTACGCCGTTCTACGAGATGGGCGCGGATCGCTGGGCCACCCAGTGGTGGGTGCAGATCCAGCTCGCCGACGCGGCCAGGAGCGGCCTGTGGGACAAGATCAACACGAAGCAGGAGACGTTCGGCGGCCCGGTCGTGCTCGACGCCATCAAGCAGTACAAGGCGCTGATCGACGAGGGGCTGTTCAACGGCGACATCAAGACGGCGAAGTTCGAGGACCAGGGCAAGGCGCTGCTGGACGGCAAGGCCGCCATGGTCGTGCAGGTCAACTCGTTCTTCGGGCAGCTGCAGGCGACCGCGGACACGGCCACGCTGGACAAGAGGATCGGGTTCTTCCCGATCTCGCCGTCGGGCAACGTCGGCACCTTCATCCCGGATCAGAGCAACGCGCTCGTCGCGTTCAGGACCGGTGACGGCAAGCGCGAGGCCGCGGCCCGGCAGCTCCTCGCCTACTGGATGGGCCCCGGGTACGCCGACTTCGTCGCCGACCGCAAGACCGTCTCGCTGGAGCCGTCCGTGCCCAGCCCGGCCGGTGTACCGCAGGCGCTGCTGGACGTGCACAAGTCGCTCGGCACGGCGGTGGGTTCGATGCAGGCCCTCGCCGTGGCCAACCCCGACCTGTACATCAACCTCGCCGACATGATCACCGGCACGATGTCGCCGGAGAAGGTCGCCTCGGCCACCCAGGCGCAGTTCGAACAGCTCGCCAAGGCCGCCGGCGCACCCGGCTTCTGACCCCCGCCGGATCCGCACTCATGGAGGACCGGTGCCGCCGCACGGGCGGCGCCGATCCGACAGCGAGGAGTTCCCAGTGCCCACCACCGTCGACACCCCCGCGACGGCCCAGCAGTCCGGCCGGTCCGCGCGCCCCGATCGCGGCGCGCCGCGGGCCCGGCGCAGCGTCGCGCGCGCCACGCACCCGATGTGGTTCCTGGCCCCCGCCTTCGCCATCCTGCTGGTGTTCTTCTTCCTGCCGACCGTCTTCAACTTCGTCTACGCCTTCACCGACTGGTCGAGCTTCAAGTCGCAGATCCATCCGGTCGGGCTCGACAACTTCGCCGGCCTCGTCTCCGACGGCACCCTGCTGAGGGCGCTGCGGATCACCATCGTCTACGCGATCCTGGTGGCCGTCTTCCAGAACCTGTTCGGCTTCCTGCTCGCGGTGCTGCTCGAGCGCGACACCGCCGTGAACCGCATCGCGCGGGTGTGCCTGCTCATTCCGGTGCTGATGTCGGCCCTCGCGGTCGGCTACATCTTCCAGGCCCTGCTGAAGCCCGAGGGCAGCCTCAACGGGGTGCTCGGTACGCTGCTGCGCCACGACGTCGACTACGCCTGGCTGGCCGACCCGACCTGGACGATCGTCACGGTCTCGGTCATCCACGCCTGGAAGTGGATGGGGCTGTCCATGCTCATCTACCTCGCCGGGCTCAAGACCGTCCCGGTCGACCTGATGGAGGCCGGCCGCACCGACGGCGCCTCCCGCTGGCGGACGTTCTGGGCGATCCGCTTTCCACTGCTCGCCCCGGCGATCACCTTCAACGTCGCCACGGCGCTGCTGGGCTCCATGAACGGCTTCGACATCGTCCAGGCCACGACCGGCGGCGGCCCGGCCCGTACCACCGAGATCCTCAACATCTTCATCTACCGCACCTTCGGCCAGGGCCTCTTCGCTCAGGCCACCACCATGAGCCTGATGCTGTTCCTGGCCGTGACGATCATGGCGTTTCCGGTCATCCGCATCCTGCGCCGGCGCGAGGAGGTCCTGTGAGCGACGCCCGGATCTGGACCCGGCTGCAGCCGGTGGTCACCACGCTGCTGGTGGCCACCGTCATCGGCATCCCGCTGTGGCTCGTCGTGGCCACCGCGGCCAAGTCCCGGGGCGAGGCCCTCACGCCGAACCTGTCCCCGCCGCGGCATTGGCAGCTGTGGTCAAACCTGCAGACCGTCTGGACCGACGGGCACATCCCGGCCGCGTTCCTGGGCAGCCTGCTCGTCGTCGTGCCCGCCGTGGCCGGCGTCCTGATCCTCGGCTCGATGGCCGCCTGGGTGCTGGCCCGCCGCTCCGGCCGGCTCGCCGCCGTGCTCTACGCCGTCGCCATCAGCGGCATCGTGCTGCCCCCGGCGGTCGTCACCCTCGTGCTGCTGCTGCGCCAGCTCGGGCTCGCCGGCACCGCCGGGGGCATGATCGGCGTGTACATGGGGATCTACATGTCCACCGTGATCTTCTTCGTCACCGGCTTCGTGCGCACCATCCCGCCCTCGCTGGAGGAGGCCGCGCAGATCGACGGGGCCGGCCCGGTCCGGGTGTTCGTCCGGGTCGTCCTGCCGCTGCTGCGCCCGGTGCTGGCCACCGCCACGATCCTGATCTGCCTGTACGTGTGGAACGACGTGTTCTACGCGTTCTTCGTCATCGGCGGGCGGGTGGACACGCTGCCGCTCAACCTGTTCCGGGTCGCCAGCGCCGGGCTGTACCTCAACAACTGGCACCTCATCTTCGCCTACGTGATCCTGATGAGCCTGCCGCTGGTCGTCGTGTTCGCCGTCGCGCAGCGCCGGATCATCTCCGGCATCACCAGCGGCGCGGTCAAGTAGCCGAATGGCGGTGGCCCCCGGTCAGCCCTTCGGCGGGGTCGGCTGGCTGAGGGCCATCAGCTCGGACACGGTGACGAACCGGTAGCCCCGCTGGCGCAGCCCCGTGAACATGGCGCCGAGCTGACTGAGCGCCACGTGCCGGTTGGCCGAGCCGACGTCGTGGGCCAGGATGATCTGGCCGGGCCGGGCGTGCTCGATGATGTCCTGCGCCTGCCCGGGCGGGTTCTTCACGTACAGGTCCTCGTTCATCTTCGTCGACCAGAGCACCACGTCGTAGCCCGCCTGGTCGGCGCCCATGAGGGTCGAGCCGCCGAGGTGGCCGTACGGCGGGCGGAGGAGCTTCGGCTCGCGGCCGGTCGCGGCCCGGATGGTGTCGTGGGCGCGGGTCAGCTCCTTGCCGATCGCCGGGGCGTCCATCGTCGCCAGGTCCGGGTGCGACCAGGTGTGGTTGCCGACCTCGTGCCGGTCGAGCCGGCCGCGCAGCAGGTCGCCGTGGGCCGCGACGTTCTGGCCGACCAGGAAGAAGGTCGCCGGCACCTGGAAGTGTTCGAGCGTGTCGAGCACCTCGGAGGTCCACTTCGGGCCCGGGCCGTCGTCGAACGTGAACGCGACCACCGGTTCGGTCGTCTCCACGTGCCAGGTTACCGACACGCGCCCGTGGACGTCGTACTCGGCGCGGTCGGCGGCCGGTGCGTAGCCGCCGTCCAACGGTAGGTGACGCCGGGGCCACACCTGCGGGACCGTCACGGCGGACGCGCCGAGGGCGGCGCCGGCGCCCAGCAGTAGGCCGCGTCGGAACAGTGCACGCCTGTTCAAGATCTGATCCCCCGTCGCCTCAACGTCTCCGACCCCGTATTCGATCACGTGGGCCCCGTTTCCAGACACCCGTCATTCGCCTCGAATTCATCCGAAGGTCCGCAATCGTGCGGTGCTGAACCCTCGCGAGCGGCGCTCCGTACGAGTCCGTGGAGGCTCACCGAAGGGGGCTCGCATGCGGGTCAGGCGAATGATGGTTCCGTTCCTCGCCCTGCTGGCGCTGCTGCCCGCCGGCTGTGGCGGCGTTGCCGGGCCGGCCGTGCCGGCGGCCGCCGCGCCGGCCACCGCGTCCGCTTTGCCCGCTGTGTCGGCCTCGCGGACCCAGCCGGTCGTGCCCGCGGTCGTTCCCGACTCGCTGAAGTTCACGGGTACCACGCTCGACGGCAAGGCGTTCGACGCGGCGAAGTTCGCCGGCGGCCCGGTCGTGCTGTGGTTCTGGGCACCCTGGTGCGCCGTGTGCCTCGGGCAGGCGTCGACGGTCGGCGACCTGGCCAAACAGTACGACGGCAAGGTCGCCATGATCGGCGTCGCCGGGCTCGACCAGAGTACGAACGCGATGAACGAGTTCGTCGCGCAGGGCGAGGTCGGCAACGTCACACACCTCAACGACCAGGCCGGCGTGGTCTGGCGGAAGTTCGGGATCAAGGAGCAGAGCGTCTTCGTGATGATCGACCGGTCCGGCAAGGTGATGCAGAACGGGTACCAGGACACGGTCACGCTCGGTAAGTGGGTCGCCTACCTGGACGAGCACTGAGCATGCTGGTCCTGGCGCTCGCGGCCGGTGCGCTCGCCGCGGTGAACCCCTGCGGTTTCGCGCTGTTGCCGGCGTACCTCTCGCTGCTGGTCGTGGACGAGGACGCGGGCCGGCGGCGGGCGATCGGCCGGGCGCTGCTGGCGACGCTGGGCCTGACCGCCGGGTTCGCCGGCGTCTTCGGGCTGGTCGGCGTGGTCCTCGCCTCGACGGTCGCCTGGCTGCCGGCGCGGCTGCCCTGGTTCACGATGGGCCTCGGGCTGGTGCTCGTGGTGCTCGGCGGCTGGCTCGCGGCCGGCCGGCGCGCGCCCGCGCTGCCCTGGCGCCCGGCGCGGGCGCCCGCGCTGAGCCGAACGCTACCGTCGATGGTGCTCTTCGGCGCCGCGTATGCCCTCGCGTCGCTGAGCTGCACGATCGGCCCGTTCCTGGCCATCGTCGGGTCGAGCCTGCAGGCGTCGTCGGCGCTCGGCGGGATAGCGCTCTTCCTGGCGTACGCCGCGGGCATGGGCCTGGTCGTCGGCGCCGCCGCCCTGGCCGTGGCGCTGCTGCGCACCTCGCTGCTCACCCGGGTCCGCCGGTCCGGTCCGGCGCTCGCCCGCGCCGCCGGCGTCCTGACCCTGCTCGCCGGCGCCTACGTCGCCTACTACGGCTGGTACGAGCTCCGGCTCGCGAGCGACGGCCCGCGCGCGCTGCGGGACCCGGTCGTGCGCGCGGCCGGCACCGTCCAGCAGTGGCTGGCCGGCGGCCTCGACGCCGCGGGGATGACGGCGGTGTCGGTCGTGTTCGCGGCGCTGCTGGTGGCCGGCCTGGCGCTGACCCGCCGCCGCCCGGGCTGACCGCCCGGCCGCCGCCGTCCCGCCCGGATGCGAGCCATGCTCACCAGCACTACGCCAAGGACCGCCCGCTGTTCCGCGGCCGGGTGGACGACGACGCGCTGCGTTTCGATCCCTGAGCCGCGTGCCCGCCGGCCTCCCGGCCGGCGGGCACGAACCTCAGTGCGTCAGATCGGGTTCCAACCGTCGGAGCCGGCCAGGTACTTCCTTGTACTTCCCGCTGCCGTCCGCCGCGACCGTGGGCGTGCCGCCGCCACCGGTCGTCGGCGGCGGCCCGGTGGTCGCGCCGGAGACGTAGTTGAACGACCACTGCATGCGCGCGATGTCCGAGCAGGTCTCCTGCACGATCGGGTTGTTCCCGGCCGTGGAGCCGTCCTTGTCGCTCAGGCAGAGCCCGGACGAGACGCTCTTCACGACGAACTTCCCGGCGGCGGCCCCGGACGCGGTGAAGGTCCACTGCTGGTTGGTGCTGACCCCGCAGGTGTACTGCCACAGCTGCGTCCCGGACGTGGTGCTCGCGGACGGCACGTCGACGCACTTACCGCTGTTGGTGTTCACGAGGTTGAACGCGCTGCCCTGCGTGGTCACCGAGAACTGCTGGTCGGTGGCCGCGCTGCTGCAGGCGATCTGCACGAGCAGCGCGCTGTTGGAAGCGGACGCGCCGGCGACGTCGACGCACTTGCCGCTGGCCCCGCTGGCCAGCGTGTACACGCCGCCGGCCGCGGGGGTGCTCGCGGCTTCCGAGGGCCACGCCGACAGGGCGAGCACCGCGGCGGGCACGGCCAGCATCGCCGCGACGGCGCCGCCGATGCGGACGGCGAGCCGGCGTCGCCGCGCCGGTTCTGGTGGTTGCACGGGGGATCCTCCCGAGGGGTGTGGAGTTCGGTCGATAGGTAGGTGCCTCCCTCGGCATCGGCATTACGAATAGTTCGCGACGGATGTCCGGGGCCTCAGCGCGCCGGGAAACTTTCAGGCGCGGGCACGTCGGCCCGCGCGGGTGCGGGGGATCAGGTGCGCTTCGCCGGCGGGGTGGCGTGCCAGGAGGCGAGCAGGCGCAGCGCGGCGGCGGCGTCGGAGTCCGGCGGGGCGCTGTAGGTGACGAGCATCTGCTCCGGGTCGTCGGGCAGCCGCAGCGCCTCGTACGCCAGCTCGACCGTGCCGACCAGCGGGTGCCGGAGCGTGGCGGTGGTGTGGCCCTTGTCGTGGACCGGGTGCTCCGACCAGAGCCGCCGGAACAGCTCGCTGTGCCGGGACAGGTCGCCGATCAGTTCGGCCAGGGCGGGGTCGTCCGGGTGGCGGCCGGCGTCGACGTGCAGGAACGAGACCAGGTCGCGGGCCTTGGCCGGCCAGTCGGCGAACAGCGCCTGCGCGGCGGGCTCGTCGCCGAACATGAGGCGGGCGAAGTTGCGCTGCCGGGGCGGCGCGGTGTCGAGGCCGGCGATCAGGGCGGCGCCGAGCCGGTTCCAGGCGAGCACGTCGGTGCGTCGACCGACGATGTACGCGGCGGCGTCGGTCATGGCCTCCAGCAGATGTTGTACCTGGGGACGGACCCGCTGAGGCGGACGTCTCACGCCGCGGGCCGGCCGGAGCAGCCGGCGCAGGTGCGCGCGCTCCTCGGCGTCGAGGCCCAGCGCGCGGGCGACCGCGTCGAGGACGGCCTCGGAGACGTTTGTGGCGCGGCCCTGCTCGAGGCGCACGTAGTAGTCGACGCTGACGGCGGCGAGCTGGGCGACCTCCTCGCGCCGGAGCCCGCTGACGCGCCGGCGGCCGTGGTACGGCGGGACGCCGGCGGTCTCCGGGTCGATCCGGGCGCGGCGCGAACGGAGGAACTCGGCCAGCTCCGTTCGTCGGTCCATGTCGCCAAGTATGGCCGGGCCGGAATCGCCGCCGCCTGGTTCGGCCAGACCTACCTTCGGGCGCGACCAGGGTCGAACAGGGGAATGGGCGCCGACCGCCGACCGGGCGACGGTGGTTCCCGGAAGCGAACACTCATCGAATCGGGAGACTCGAATGCAGGTCAATGGCACTATCGCGCTCGTGACCGGGGCGAACCGCGGCCTCGGCCGCGCGCTCGTCACGGCACTGCTCGCCGGGGGCGCGGAGAAGGTCTACGCGGCCGCCCGCCGGGTGGAGACCGCGGCGGATCTGGCCGGTACCGACCGGCGTGTGGTCCCGGTCCAGCTGGACCTGACCGACCTCGAGCAGGTCGCGGGGGCGGCTTCGGTGGCCGGCGACGCCACGCTGCTGATCAACAACGGCGGTTCGCTGAACTTCGCCGACCCGCTGGCCGGCGACCTCGCCGCGATCGACGCGGACCTGCGGACGAACTTCGTCGGCCCGCTCGCGTTGACCCGGGCGTTCGTGCCGGTGCTGGAGGGCAACGGCGGCGGCGCGATCGTCAACGTGCTCAGCCTGGTCGTGCTCGGATCGGTGCCGGCGATGGGCGGCTACGCCGCCTCGAAGGCGGCGTCGGCGTCGGCGACCCAGGCGCTGCGCGCGCAGCTCGTCGACCGGAAGATCACGGTGCACGGGGTCTTCCCGGGGGCCGTCGACACCGACATGATCCGGGACTTCCCGATCCCGAAGACCAGCCCGGCCGACGTCGCCGCGGCGATCCTCGACGGGGTCGAGGCGGGGGAGGAGTACATCTACCCCGACCCGATGGCGCAGCAGGGCCACCGGGCGTGGCGCGAGGACCCGGCGGCGTTCGAACGCCAGATGGGCTCCATGTAGCAGGCAAGGCCGATCCGGGGTGTCCCCATCCACGGGCGGGGCACCCCGATCGGGGATCATCGAGACGATCAACGAGTTCCAGGCCACCATCACCGCCGAGATCGCCGTCAACGTCACCGCGATCGCGGACGCCGCCAGCGCCGGCAAGGCGACGGCCGACGCGAGTCACGGCTCCGTCGCCACCCTCGCCGAGCTGTCCGGGAACCTCCGCCGCACCGTCCAGCGGTTCCGGTACTGAGGGTTTCAGGCCGCGATCGGCTGCGTGAGTTGCTCGGAGGCGCGCCAGACGCGGCCGGCCTCGTCCTCGCCGCGCAGGCGGGAGTAGAGCTCCTGCTCGGCCGGGGCGCCGGAGATGTGCTGGAAACCGCCGGGGCCGTAGAGGCGGCCGCCGCGGGCGTCCGGGGACGTGGCCGCGTACAAGGCGGGCAGGAGCGCGGTGTCGACGGTGCCGAAGAGGATACCGCGGCGGCCGAGGGCGCGGATGAGGCGGCCGCCGGCGGTGGGCCGGGCCCGGCCGACCTCGGGCCGGGCCTGCAGGAGGCTGGTGGCGGCGACGCCGGGGTGCGCGAGGTTGCTGGTGATGCCCCAGTCGCCGGCCCGGCTGCGCCGGTCGAGCTCGAGCCCGAACAGGCCGAAGGCGATCTTCGACTGGCTGTACGCGCGCATCCCGTCGTAGGACCGCTCCCAGTTGAGGTCGTCCCAGTTGATGGCGTTCTGGTTGGCGGCGATGCTGATCTGCGAGGTCACGCGGGCGCGTCCGGCGCGCAGCAGCGGCAGCAGGTGGCCGACGAGGGCGAAGTGGCCCAGGTGGTTGGTGCCGAACTGCAGCTCGAACCCGTCGGCGGTGGTCTGCCGGTCCGGTGGGGTCATCACGCCGGCGTTGTTGACGAGGACGTGGATCGGGCGGCCCTCGTCGCGCAGCGCGGTGCCGAGCGCGGCGACCGAGCGCAACGACGACAGGTCGAGCTCGCGGAGCGAGAGGGCGGCGTTCGGGTACCGCTGCCGGATCTTCGCCACCGCGGCCTCGCCCTTCCGCCGGTTGCGCACCGGCATGAGGACCTCGGCGCCGGCGGCGGCGAGCCGTGCGGCCAGGCCGAGCCCGACGCCGTCGCTGGCGCCGGTCACGACGGCGAGCTTGCCGGTGAGGTCGGGAACGGTGATGTCCGGTCGTTGGCGTGTCATGCCACCACGGTGGACCCGATCCGCGGCGGTATCCACGGCCTGTCAATCCCAGGCTGCGCGCCGGCGGCGGTGGTAGAACCGACACATGATCGACCGTGCCGGGCTGGCCGAGTTCCTCCGCCGGCGTCGCGAGTCGCTGCAGCCCAAGGACGTGGGCCTGCCGCGGGGGCAGCGACGCCGGACCGCCGGGCTGCGCCGGGAGGAGGTGGCCACGCTCTGCCACATCTCCGCCGACTACTACAGCCGGCTGGAGCGGGAGCGCGGGCCGCACCCGTCCGAGCAGATGATCGCCTCGATCGCGCAGGGCCTGCACCTGTCGCTCGACGAGCGGGACCACCTGTTCCGCCTCGCCGGGCACCGGCCCCCGGCGCGGGGGACGACGAGCGCCCACATCAGCCCGGGCCTGCTGCGCATCCTCGACCGGCTCGCCGACACCCCGGCCGAGGTCGTCACCGAGGTCGGGGAGACGCTGCGGCAGACCCCGCTGGGCGTCGCGCTCACCGGCGACCTGACGAGGTACACCGGGCCGGCCCGCAGCATCGGCTATCGGTGGTTCACCGACCCGGCCTGCCGGGCGCTGTACCACCCCGACGACCACCCGCTGCACTCGCGCGTCTTCGCCGCCGGGCTGCGGGCGCGGGTCACGCTGCGCGGGCCCGACTCCTACGCCGCCCACCTCCAGCGGCTCCTGCTCGCGCACAGCGAGGAGTTCCGGGCCGTGTGGGACGAGCACGAGATCGGCGTGCGCTACAACGACGTCAAACGCTTCATCCACCCCGAGGTCGGCCTGCTCGAGCTGACCTGCCAGGCCCTGGTCGACCCCGACCAGTCGCACTCCCTGCTGGTGTACACGGCGGTGCCCGGCAGCGAGAGCCACGAGAAGCTCCAGCTGCTGGCGGTCATCGGGGCACAGCGCGTCGGCTGAGCGGGCTACCGGCCGGCCCGCAGCAGCCAGGCGGCCGGATGCTGCCGGACGTGGTCGACGGAGGTCAGCACGGCCCCGATCACGGCGGCGTCCGGCCCGAGCAGCGCCGGGCGCAGGGCGATCGGGGCCCAGCCGGCCGACAGGACCCACTGGTCGATCTCGGCCCGGGCGTTGGCCGTCAGCCACGAGGACAGGAGCGAGAAGCTGCCGCCCAGCAGCACGGTGCCGATGTCGAGGAGGTTGAGCGCCCCGGACAGCGCGACGCCCAGCGCGGCCGCCTCTGGGGGCGGCCCGTTCTCACGAGGAAACCTGCACCAGCGACCACTGCTGTTCGAGGAGGTTCTGGTCCGGCCACTGGATGACCTGGGCGCCGTCCGCGGCGGAGCCTTGGGCCACGGTCAGCGCCTTGCCGGCGTGGCGGTCGATGAGCTTGTAGTACGACCCGGCGGCGACGAGTTGCCAGGCCTGGTCGTCGGCGCCGGTCTGGACCCATTGCACGGCGATGGCGGCGTCGGCCTGGTTGCCCTGCCAGATACCGAGGGCCCGGCCGCTGTTGCGGTTGAGCAGGGTGCGGTAGCCGCCGCCGATGTCGGTCAGGTGCCACTGCTGGTTGGCGCCGCCGTTGTCGGCCCACTGCACGACGCCGGCGCCGTCGACGAGGTTGTTCTGGTACACGTCGAGCGCCTTGCTGCTCTTGCGGTTGACGAGCTTGTAGTAGGGGCCCGCCGAGTTGCCGAAGTCGACGTCGGAGTACACGATCCGTGTCGTGCCGCCGATGATCTCGACGCGGCCGGTCCGCGGGGCGTAGGTGAGGTTGCGGCTGTAGGCCGACCCCTGCGTGGTGTGCACCTGCGCCCAGGCGCCCGTGCTGCTGCCGCTGCCGTTGACCCAGACGTCGCCGCCGCCGGCGTTGGAGTTGTACAGGATGCGCCCGTTCGGCAGCCGCAGGAGCACGGGGCTGCCGCCGGTCGTGATCGCCCCGGAGCCGGCGGTGACCGGCAGCGAGGTGATGCCGGTGCCGGCGTCGCCGCCGGCGCTCCAGAAGTTCAGCGGGTTGCCCGACACCTTGTACCGGACGTTGTCGCCGCCGCCCCAGTACTCGTACGTCATCAGCCACTTGCCGTCGCTGGTGGGCACGACGTTCGGCATCCCGGGCCGACCGCCGCCCAGATAGGTGCCGGTGCCCCCGGCCACGTCGAGGACGGGCGCGCTCCAGGCCCCGGTGCCGTTCCAGGTGCGGTGCGCGATGACCTGCCCGCCCGGGTCCGCGCCGGTGGTGTTGTTCGGCGCCACGGTCAGCACGCCGGTGCCGGCGTTGTAGGCGGTGTACTCCATCTCGTCGGAGTAGTAGGCGACGAGCTGGTTGTCGTAGACCATCAGGTACGGCTCCCACACCGGGTCCCGCTGGCGGGAGGTGTTCGCGGCGGCGATGTTCGCGCCGTTGCCGCCCTGCCAGCCGCCGTTCGTGATGATGTTGACGACGCTCCACGTCGCGCCCGAGTCGGTGCTCTGGTACAGCGCGATCGCCATGTCGCGGCGGTCGCCGTCGTCCGTCGGCGTCCAGCCCGGGTTCGCCGCCTTCTGCTGCAGGTAGTAGGCGTCGTCGCCGGACACGACACTGGCCATCAGCAGCGTGCCGGCGGCGAGGCTGCCGACGGCCTGCGGCAGGACGTAGAGGTACGGGTTCGTCCAGTTGCTGACGTACCTGGCGTAGGCGGCGTCGTCCGACAGGTAACGCGGCGCCTTGACGTCGGTCAGGTACTGCCACGTCGTGCCGTCGTCGTCGCTCTTGTACAGCGGGATCGGCTCGCCGTCGGCCGAGCCGGACGGGGCGACGGTGGCCTTCTCGAACGCGGCGACCAGGCGTCCGCCCGGCAGTGCGGCCGCCTTCGGGTACACCGAGCAGTTGCCGTGCCCCTTCAGGCAGGCGGCGTTGGCGGGCAGTTGGAAGAGGGTTCCAGGCGTCACGGCCGAGGCCGCCGCCGGGGCGATCCCGGCCAGTCCGGCCGCGGCGAGGGTGGCGCCACCGGCGATCGTGGCCCAGCGGCGTCTGTGGCGAAGGTGCATGGCTGCTCCTCAGCGGGTGCCTACGTAGTCATCGGTGAGCATGTCTACGTAGTCATCGGCCGGATGTCAAGAGGTCGAAGGTACTTGACATCGGGTGCGTGACTACGTAGACATTGGACCCATGGACGTAGGCAACGGCCGGGTACGCCGCCCCGGCGGCACCGATGTGGCCCGGCTGGCCGGCGTGTCCCAGAAGACCGTCTCGCGGGTCTTCAACAACGAGCCCAGCGTCACGGAGGAGACCCGCATCCGGGTGCTCGCCGCGGCCCAGGAGCTCGGCTACCGCCCCAACGGCGCCGCCCGCGCGCTGCTGACCGGCCGGACCCACCGCCTCGGCGTGGTCTCGCTCGGCACGGCGCACTTCGGCCCGTCCTCGCTGCTGGTCGCGCTGGAACGCGAAGCGCGGCGGATCAACTACTCGCTGAGCATCGCCAACACGTTCGAGGAGGACCCCAGCGCCCTGGCCGCGGCCGTGGACAACCTGCTCGTCCAGGGCGTCGACGCGATAATCCTGTCCGAGCCGGTCGACTCCGGGGAGCCGCTCACGGTCGACGTCCCGGTGCTCACCCTCGGCGCCGCCCCCGCGGTCCATGCGCCGATCGTGCTGTCCGTGCACGCCGCGGAGGGCGGTGACGCCGCGGCGGAGATGACCCGGTACCTGCTGGGGCTCGGGCATCGCACGGTGCACCACGTCGCGGGGCCGCAGCGCTGGTGGGCCGCGCGGGAGCGCCGCCAGCACTGGCACGACACCCTCGTCGAGGCTGGCGCCGAGGTGCCGGCGGTCCCCGAAGGTGACTGGACCGCGGCGAGCGGCTTCGAGGCCGGCCGGGCGCTGGCCCGCGATCCGGGCGTGACCGCGATCTTCGCCGCGAACGACGAGATGGCCATCGGCGTCATCCACGCACTGCACTCGGCCGGCCGTTCGGTGCCCGGTGACGTGAGCGTCGCCGGCTTCGACGACATCCCGGTGGCCGCCCACGTGTGGCCGCCGCTGTCGACGGTCAGCTCCGACAACGCCGACCTCGCCGCGGCGGGGCTCGGCTACCTGATCGAGTACCTCGACGCGCCGGACACCCCGCCGGCGCAACCCCCGAAGCACCTGCACAAGCTGATGCTGCGGGACTCCACCGCGCCGACCGTCTGACGCGGCCCGCCACTTTCTGCTCGGAGGATCGATACCCCATGCGCTTTTTCAGTACTGCCATCAACCGGCGCTCGATGTTAGCGCTCACAGTGACCGCGACCGCAGCCGTGCTCGCGGGCTGCACCTCGTCGCCGGGCGCGGACCCGGCCCCGGCCGGTCCGGTCAGCCAGGCCGACGTCGACAGGGCGATGAGCGCCCCGACGACGCTCACCTTCTGGACCTGGGTGCCGAACATCGACCAGGAGGTGGCGGTGTTCCAGAAGAAGTACCCGGCCATCAAGGTGAACGTGCAGAACGTCGGGCAGGGCACCGACGCCTACACCAAGCTGCGCACCGCCCTCAAGGCCGGGGCCGGGGCGCCGGACGTGGCGCAGATCGAGTACCAGTACATCCCCACGTTCTCCATCACCAAGAGCCTCGTCGACCTGCGCCCGTACGGCGCGGACGCCAACCGGTCGAAGTTCGTCGACTGGACGTGGAACCAGGTGACGGGCCCGGGCGGCCAGATCCTGGCCTACCCGCAGGACACCGGCCCGATGGGCATGCTGTACCGGCAGGACATCTTCGCCAAGTACGGCATCGCCGTGCCCAAGACATGGGACGAGTTCGCCGCCGCGGCCCGCAAGCTGCACGCAGCCGACCCGAACGTGTTCCTGACCAACATGTCGGCCAACGAGACCGCCGGCTGGCACGGGCTCATGTGGCAGGCGGGCTCGAAGCCGTACAGCGTGGACGGCACCACGGTCGGCCTGACGGTCAACGACGCCGGGTCCAAGAAGGTGGCCGGCTACTGGGGCGGGCTGGCCAAGGAGGGCGTGGTCAGCACCGACCCGGACTTCACCGACAACTGGTTCCAGGGCTTCAGCTCCGGTAAGTACGCCACCTGGCTCACCGCGGCCTGGGGCCCGGTGTTCCTCAGCGGCAGCGCCAAGACCACGGCCGGCAAATGGCGCGCCGCCCCGCTGCCGCAGTGGGACGCGGCCAAGCCGGTGTCGGGCAACTGGGGCGGCTCCACGACCGCGGTCATCCAGGGCACGAAGAACCCGATCGCCGCGGCGAAGTTCGCCGAGTTCCTCAACACCGATCCGGACACGACCAAGATGTTCAACTCGGTGCAGAACTTCTTCCCGGCGACCAAGGCGCTGCTGTCCGACCCGTCGTTCGCCGGTCAGCAGTCGGCGTTCTTCGGCGACCAGACCGTCAACGCCGTGTTCGCCGGCATCAGCGGCACCGTCGACCCGGGCTTCCAGTGGCCGCCGTTCCTGGACCAGTCGGTGAAGGACTGGGCCGAGACGGCCGGCAAGGCCCTGGCCGACAAGGGCGACGTCGCCGCCGCGACCGACCAGTGGCAGTCGCGCCTGACGACGTACGCCAAAGACCAGGGCTTCACCGTCAAGTGAGCACCGTCCGGCACCATCGGGCCGGCTACATCTTCGTCGCCCCGTTCCTGCTGTGCTTTCTGCTGCTGTTCCTGCTGCCGCTGGCTTACGCCGCCTACCTGAGCCTGTTCAAGGACCAGCTCGTCGGCGGCACCGTCTTCGTCGGGCTCGACAACTACGCCCGCGCGCTCACCGACGGGCGGCTGCTCGGCGGCGTCGGCCGGGTCGCGTTGTTCTTCCTCGTCCAGGTGCCCGCCATGCTGCTGATCGCGCTGGCGGCCGCCCTGGCCGTCGACAGCGGCCTGCTGCGCCTGGCCGGCCTCGTCCGGCTCGGGATCTTCGTGCCGTACGCGGTGCCCAGCGTCGTGGCCACCCTCATGTGGGGCTACCTGTACGGGCCCGACTTCGGCCCGCTCGCCCAGCTCGGCGACCGGCTCGGGTTCACCGCGCCGGACCTGCTCGGCGACGGGCTCATGCTGCCCGCGCTGGGCAACGTCGTCACCTGGGAGTTCGTCGGCTACAACATGATCATCCTGTACGCGGCGCTGCGGACGGTGCCGACCGAGCAGTACGAGGCGGCCGCCGTCGACGGCGCCAACGCGTGGCGGATCGCCTGGCACATCAAGATCCCGGCGCTGCGCCCGGCCCTGCTGCTCTGCCTCATCTTCTCGGTCATCGGCAGCTTCCAGCTCTTCGTCGAGCCGAACCTCATCCAGCGGCTCGCGCCGACGGTGATCAGCTCCGCGTACACCCCGAACCTCTACGCGTACAGCCTCGCCTTCACCTCGCAGCAGGTGAACTACGCGGCCGCCGTCTCCTTCCTGCTCGGCCTGGTGATCCTGGTCGTGTCGTACGTGGTGCTGGCGACCGCGGGACGGAAGGCCCGCCGATGAGGAGGAGCAACTTCCTGACGCTGGCGATGCTGGCCCTGCTCGCCTACTTCGTCTTCCCGCTGTTCTGGCTCGCCGTGGCGGCCACGAAGAACACCACCGACCTGTTCTCCACGTTCGGGCTGTGGTTCGGCCGCGACTTCGCGTTCTTCGACAACGTCCGGGCGACGTTCACGCACAACCACGGCGAGTACGGCCGCTGGCTGCTCAACAGCCTGCTGTACGCCGTCGTCAGCTCCGTCGGGGCCGCGGCCCTGGCCACGTTCGCCGGCTACGGCTTCGCCCGCTACGTCTTCCGCGGCCGCGGCCCGCTACTGGGCCTGGTGCTCGGCACCATCATGGTGCCGACGACGGCGCTGGCCATCCCGACGTACCTGCTGTTCAGCCGGGCCGGCCTGGTGAACACGCCGTGGGCGGTGATCCTGCCGTCGCTGGTGAGCCCGTTCGGGCTGTTCCTCATGTGGGTGTACGCCCGCGACGCGATCTCCGACAGCCTGCTGGAGGCGGCCCGCATCGACGGCGCCGGCGAGCTCGAGATCTTCTTCAGGGTGACCCTGCGCAGCCTTGTTCCCGGCTTCGTCACCGTGCTGCTGTTCACCCTCGTGGCGACCTGGAACAACTACTTCCTGCCGCTGATCATGCTCAACGACCCGAAGCTGTACCCGGTCACCGTCGGGCTGGCGAACTGGTCGGCGCAGGCCGTCGGCGGCAGCGGCGCCAACGCCGATCTGCTGGCCTCCGTCGTGACCGGATCAATGCTGTCCATCGTCCCGCTCATCGCCGCGTTCGTCCTGCTGCAGCGGTACTGGCAGTCCGGCCTGTCCGCCGGCGCCGTCAAGGAGTAATCACATGGCACCACCGCACCTGCCCGCCGGCGTCCTGTTCGGGGCGGCCTACTACCACGAGTACCAGCCCGCCGAGCGGCTGCGCACCGACCTCGACCTGATGGCCGACGCCAGCTTCACCGTCATCCGGGTCGGCGAGTCGGTGTGGTCCACCTGGGAGCCGGAGAACGGCCGGTTCGAGCTCGACTGGCTGCGGCCGGTCCTCGACGGCGCCCACGACCGCGGCATCGCCGTCATCCTCGGCACCCCGACCTACGCCGTGCCGCCGTGGCTGGCCCGCCAGTACCCGGAGATCGCCGGCGAGCGCGCGACCGGCCGGCCGATCCCGTGGGGTGCCCGGCAGGAGGCCGACTTCACCCACCCGGCGTTCCGCTTCCACGCCGAGCGCGTCGTCCGCCGCATCCTCGAGCGCTACGCCGGCCACCCGGCGGTCATCGGCTTCCAGGTCGACAACGAACCCGGGTTGGAGCTGCTGCACAACCACGCCGTGTTCCAGCGCTTCGTCGACGACCTGCGCCGCACCTACGGCACCGTCGAGCGGCTGAACGAGGAGTGGGGCCTGGTCTACTGGTCGCACCGGTTGTCCACGTGGGCGGACCTGTGGCGGCCGGACGGCAACGCGCAGCCGCAGTACGAGCTGGCGTGGCGGCGCTTCCAGGCCCGTCAGACCGAGGAGCTCATCGCCTGGCAGGCCGCCGTCGTCCGCGAGTACGCCACCCCGGAGCAGTTCGTCACCACCTGCCTGGCCTACGACCGTCCCGCCTTCGACGACGCACGCATCGGCGCCGAGCTCGACGTCGTGTCCGGCAACGCCTACTACGTCATGCAGGACGGCCTGGCCCGGCCCGACACCCGCACGCCGGCGCAGACGTGGACCACCGACGGCGTCTGGGCGTTGTACCTCAGCGCCGACCGCATGTACTCCGGCAAACAGGCCCCGTTCCTCGTCACCGAGACCAACGCGTCAAGCATCGGCTTCTCCTGGGACAGCCGCCCCGCGTACGACGGCCAATGGCGCCAGGCCGCCTGGGCCCTCGTCGCCCGCGGCGCCCGCATGATCGGCTACTGGCACTGGCACACCCTGCACTTCGGCACCGAGACGTACTGGGGCGGCATCCTGCCCCACAGCGGCCGCCCGGGCCGGACCTTCTGGGAGCTCGCCCGCGTCGGCGGCGAACTGCGCTCCGCGGCGGACGTCCTCGACGGCCTGACCCCCGACGCCGACGTCGCAATCGTGTTCGACCTGCCGAGCCGTTGGATCATGCAGCGGTACCCGGCCCTGTCCCACCCTGACGGCACCCCCGACGAGCGCGCCTACCAGGGCATCATCGAACCCTTCTACCGCGGCGCCTTCGACGCCGGCCTCCAGGCGCGGCTTCTGCACACCGCGCAGCTCCCGCCCGCCGGCGAGCTCGCCCGCACCCACCCCGTGCTCGTCGCGGCCGGTCTCTACGTCGCCGACGACGCCACCCTCGACCGCCTGCGCGAGTACGCCCACGCCGGCGGCCACCTCGTCATCGGCCCCCGCACCGGCTACGCGGACCACGAGGCCCGTGCCCGCACCGACCGCATGCCCGCGCGCCTGGCCGACGCCGCCGGCGCCTGGTACGACGAGTTCAGTACCATCCACACGCCGGTCCCGCTGGTCGCGGCGGACCCCGGCTTCCCGGTCCCGGACGGCGCCGCCGCCACCCGCTGGATCGACGGACTGCAGCCCACCGACGCCACCGTCCTGGCCGGCTACCGCCACCCGCACTTCGGCCGCTGGCCCGCGATCACCACCCGTGCCTTCGGCCGGGGCCGCATCACCCACGTCGGCACCGTCCCCGATCAGCGCCTCGCCGAGGCGCTCATGCGGTGGGCGGTGCCCGAACCGGCATCCTGGACCGGCCTGCCGGAGACGGTCACCGGCACCGGCGCGACCGCCGCCGACGGCCGCCGGCTCCGGTTCCTGCACAACTGGTCCTGGACCCGGACCCGTGTGGAGGCGCCGGTGGACTGCGCCGACGTGCTCACGGGCAAGGAGATCCCGGCCGGAACGGCGATCGACCTGTCCGAGTGGGCCGTGCGGGTCCTCGTCGAAGAACGGCCCGGTACCTGAACCCCGACGGCACCTCCTGCTCCGCGCCATGGGGGAACGGGGGCCGATGCGCCGGCCGAGTTGCACGGGTCGTGCCCCTGGCCCAGGGCAACCTGGACAGGCGGGGTTACCGGTCGGCCGGCGTGGTGTGCGCGGCGCCGCCGGGACGGCGGCGTGCTGCGCAGATCGTGGCGCGGGTAGCGGACAGCGTGATGGTGAACAGGTCGTAGTCGGCTGTGGCGGCACGCAGACGGAGCAGGACGGCCAGTGAGATGGGAACTCCGGTGAGGGTCGCGCCGGCGAAGCCGATCGCGGCGTCGTGGACGGCGGCCGGGGTGCCGGGGCCGCAACCTTCGGCGTAGACGGCGCGCATGCCGTACGCCTGCGGCTGTCCGGGTGCGGCGTCGAGCTGTGGCAGGCCGTTGGACAGCAGGTAGATGCCGTCTTCGGCAACCAGCAGCAGCGCCGGGCCGGGGGCCTCGCCGGCGACGGGCTCGGCGTTGGCCGGGGCGGCCGCGGCGTGTTCGACAAGGATGAGGACCTCGCCCAACGGGAAGATCATCTCGGGCATGGTGAGCCCTGTCTGCCGGCGGCGGTTTGCGAGCGGCGGTGGCTGCTCTGGCTGTGCGGGCCGGCGGGCGCCTGGGGAGGTGCAGCGATCGGTATTGACCCGGTGTTGCCGAGATTCGCCGCACCGGGGAGGGCCTGGACGCGGGAAGTGAACAGTCACCTTCGATCTCGAACGGATGTTTGAGTACAGATCCGCCACCCCGGATTACCCCGACCTTGGCCGGGTAATCGGTCCGCTGGTGAGGCTGCGTCGTGGGTGAGGGGAGAACAACCGATGAACCGGCCTACGGCCACCCGGGTGAGCGACAGCACCGCCGACCTGCGATCGAGGACGACGAGCTAGACATGCAGCACGTGCCCGATGCGGAGCGTCTGGTCGCGGAGGCGGTGGTCGTGGCGGCAGCCCAGGACGCCGACCCCGAGCTGGTCGCGCGCTACTGGCGCCTCGTGCCGGACGAGGAGCTCGCCGGCTGCGAGGTGGCGAAGATGGTTGCCGCTACGCAGTCGCACTTGGAGCTGACCCGGCAGCGGGTGCCCGGCGAGCTGAAGCTGCGCCTGGGCATGAGTGTTGCCGGCGGCACGTCGCTGGAGATCGTCACCGACGAGATGCCGTTCCTCGTCGACTCGGTCACGAGTGCGCTGTCGGCGCGCAATCTTGACGTGAACATGCTGGTGCACCCGCTCGTCGTCGTGCGGCGGGCGCCGCTGGGCGCGCTGGAGGAGGTCTGCGTCGGCCTGGAGCCGGAGGACGCCGCGCCGGGTGACATCGTCGAGAGTTGGATCCGCATCGAGGTCGACCGGGTCCTGGACGAGGCCGATTTCGAGAGGCTGCGCAACGACCTGGCCCGGGTGCTCGACGACGTGCGCGAGGCGGTCGAGGACTGGCCCAAGATGCGCACGCAGGCGCTGATCCTGGCCGACGAGCTCGGCAGCGCGCAGCTGCCGGTGCCGGACAAGGACATCACCGACTCCGTCGAGCTGCTGCGCTGGCTGGTGGACGACCACTTCACGTTCCTGGGCTACCGGGAGTACCGGTTGACGAGGGGCGACGACGGGGAGGAGCTGCTACAGGCGGTGCTCGGCTCGGGCCTGGGCATCCTGCGGTCCGACCAGACCCGTCCGCTCGTGCTGAGCTCGATGACCGCTGAGGCCTACGCCAAGGCGCTGGAGAAGCGGCTGCTGATCATCACCAAGGCCAACTCGCGTGCCACCGTGCACCGCTCGGCCTACCTGGACTACATCGGGTTCAAGCAGTTCGGCGTCAACGGCGAGGTGGTGGGGGAGAAGCGGTTCCTCGGCCTGTTCTCGTCGGCCGCCTACCGGACCAGCGTTCGTGACCTGCCGGTCGTCAAGCGCAAGGTCGCCGAGGTCGTCGAGCGCTCCGGGCTGTCGCCGCGCAGCCATTCCGGCAGGGACCTGCTGGAGACGCTGGAGACCTACCCGCGCGACGAGCTGTTCCAGATCACCACCGACGAGCTCTACCGGGCCGTCATGGGTGTCCTGCGCCTGGCCGGCCGCCGCCAGCCGCGGCTGTTCCTGCGCCGGGACGGTTACGGCCGGTTCATCTCCTGCCTGGTCTACCTGCCCCGTGACCGGTTCACCACCGCCAACCGGCTGCGCATCCAGCAGATCCTGCTGGCGGAGCTCAACGGCGTCGGGGTCGACTACACCATCCGGGTGAGCGAGTCGAAGTTCGCCCGCGTACACCTCATCGTCCGCACCGAGCCCGGCAACCCGCCCGGTCACATCAACGTCGACCGTCTCACCGAGCGCCTCGCCGACGCCACCCGGCTGTGGGACGACGACTTCCGCATGGTGCTGGAGCGCAAGCTCAACGACGAGCACCAGGCCAAGCAACTCCACGAGCGCTACTGCGGCGCGCTCTCGGACACGTACAAGGACGAGCACACGCCGAA
This sequence comes from Dactylosporangium sp. NPDC049140, assembly GCF_040648435.1. Classification (NCBI taxonomy): domain Bacteria; kingdom Bacillati; phylum Actinomycetota; class Actinomycetes; order Micromonosporales; family Micromonosporaceae; genus Dactylosporangium; species Dactylosporangium sp. NPDC049140. The sequence goes on from NZ_JBEZDS010000026.1 coordinate 105,068, forward strand.
CGAAGCGGTGAAGGACGTCGCCAAGCTGGAGCTGCTCGACGAGCCGGGCCAGCTCGTGATGCACGTCTACCTTCGCCGCCAGGCCGAAAGCGACATCCGGTTGAAGGTGTTCCGCTACGGCGAGCCGATGATCCTCTCCGCCGTCCTGCCGGTGCTGCACTCCCTCGGCGTGACGGTCACCGACGAGCGGCCCTACGAGATCGTCCGCTCCGATGGCACCATCTACCTTTACGACTTCGGCCTGCAACTGCCGCCGGGCTCGCGGGCGATCGTCGAGGTCCGTCCCAACCTGGAGAACGCCTTCTCCGCCACCTGGCACGGTGAGGCCGAGGTCGACAACTTCAACACCCTCGTGCTGAAGGCCAGGTTCACCTGGCGCGAGGTCGTCATCCTGCGGGCCTACGCGAAATACCTGCGCCAGGCCAGCACGGTGTTCTCGCAGGACTACATGGAGACGACGCTCCTGGCCTACCCCTCGATCGCCGCGAAGCTCGTGGACCTGTTCACGGCTCGCTTCGACCCGCGGCTGCACCTGTCCGAGACGGCGCGGTCGGAGTGGTCGAAGGAGATGGTCGCGGCGATCAACGAGGACCTCGACACGGTCACCAGCCTGGACCAGGACCGCATCCTGCGCTCCTTCCTGCACCTGATCCAGGCCACCCTGCGCACGTCGTTCTTCCAGCGCGGCGAGACCGGGCGCCCCAAGCCGTACACGGCCTTCAAGCTCGACCCGCAGTCGATCCCCGATCTGCCGGCGCCCCGGCCCCAGTTCGAGATCTTCGTCTACTCGCCGCGGTTCGAGGGCGTGCACCTGCGCTTCGGCTCGGTCGCGCGGGGCGGTCTGCGCTGGTCCGACCGGCGCGAGGACTTCCGGACCGAGATCCTCGGCCTGGTCAAGGCGCAGATGGTCAAGAACGCGGTCATCGTGCCGACCGGCGCCAAGGGCGGCTTCGTCCTCAAGGAGAAGCCGGGCGACCGCGACGAGGCCCTGGCGTGCTACCAGCTGTTCATCCCGGCCCTGCTCGACGTCACCGACAACCTTGACGGCGGCAAGATCGTGGCGCCGCCCGAGGTGGTGCGCCACGACCCTGACGACCCCTACCTGGTGGTCGCGGCCGACAAGGGCACCGCGACGTTCTCCGACATCGCCAACGAGATCTCGCTGCGGTACGGGTTCTGGCTCGGCGACGCGTTCGCCTCCGGCGGCTCGGCCGGCTACGACCACAAGAAGATGGGCATCACCGCGAAGGGTGCCTGGGAGTCGGTGAAGCGGCACTTCCGCGAGCTCGGCGTCGACACCCGGACGACCGAGTTCACCGTCGTCGGCGTCGGCGACATGTCCGGCGACGTCTTCGGCAACGGCATGCTGCTCTCGCCGCACATCCGGCTCGTGGCCGCGTTCGACCACCGGCGCATCTTCGTCGACCCGCAGCCCGACGCCGCGACATCGTTCGAGGAGAGGGCCCGGCTCTTCGCGCTGCCCCGGTCCTCCTGGGACGACTACGACGAGTCGCTGATCTCGGCCGGCGGCGGTGTCTACTCGCGGGCGGCGAAGTCGATCCCGATCTCGCCGGAGGCGAGGGCCGCGTTGGGGATCCCGGTGTCAGTCACTGCACTCACGCCCAACGAGCTGATGCACGCGATCCTGTCGGCCCCCGTCGACCTGTTCTGGAACGGCGGCATCGGCACATATGTCAAGGCCACCGGCGAGTCCCACGCCGACGTCGGCGACAAGGCCAACAACCACATCCGGGTCAACGGCCGCGAGCTGGGCGCCAAGGTCGTCGGCGAGGGCGGCAACCTGGGCCTGACCCAGCGTGGCCGGATCGAGTTCGCGCTCGGCGGCGGCCGCATCGCGACAGACTTCATCGACAACTCCGCCGGCGTCGACTGCTCCGACCGCGAGGTCAACATCAAGATCCTGCTCGACCGCGCGGTCCTCGACGGCGCGCTCGACCCGAAGGACCGCAACCCGCTACTCGCCGGGATGACCGACGAGGTCGGCGAGCTGGTTTTGAAGGACAACTACGACCAGGCCGCGGCCCTGGGCAACTCCCGCGCGCAGTCCCGCTCGCTGCTGCCGGTCCACAAGCGGCTCATCGCCGACCTGGAACGCCGCGGCCAGCTCGACCGCGCGCTGGAGGACCTGCCGACCGACGAGGAGCTCGACGCGCGCGCCGAGGCGGGGGGCGGCCTGACCTCACCCGAGTTCGCGGTCCTGCTGTCCTACGTGAAGATCGTTATCGAGCACGAGATCCTCGAGTCCAACCTGCCCGACGAGGACTGGACCAACGAGGTGCTCATCGACTACTTCCCGACCCCGCTGCGGGAGCGCTTCGTGGAGGCGATGGCCGAGCACCCGCTCCGCCGCGAGATCGTCGCCACGCAGGTGGTCAACCAGGCCGTCAACCGCGGCGGCACGACGTTCTTCTACCGCGCCGCCGAGGAGACCGGGGCCGGCGCCGCGGACATCCTCCGGGCCTACGTGGTGATCCAGGAGGTGTACGGCCTGCGCGAGCTGCGCCGCGCCGTCGAGTCCCTCGACAACCAGGTCCCGCCGGAGGTGGAGACGGCGGTCTATCTGGAGACCCGGCGGCTGCTCGACCGGGCGGTCCGCTGGCTGGTCTCCAACCGGCGGCTGCCGATCGACGTCCCGGGTGAGATCGCCCGGCTGCGCCCCGGCGTCTCGCGCCTGCTGCCGCAGCTGGAGACGCTGTTCCGCGGACAGGAGCGCGAGGCGTTGCACGCCAACACGGCCACGCTGCGCGGGCTGGGCCTGCCGACGGAGATCGCGGACGCGACAACCCGGATCATGTACGGCTTCGGTCTCCTCGACATCGTCGAGGTCGCGTCGCAGACGGGCTGGGAGGTCAGCGAGGTCGCCGCGGTCTACTACGTGCTGTCGGACCGGTTCCGCGTCTACGACCTGCTGTCGCGGATCTCCGACCTGCCGCGCGAGGACCGCTGGCAGACGCTGGCCCGCATGGCGCTGCGCTACGACCTCTACGCCGCGCTGGCCGCCCTGACGGCGGAGGTCCTCAAGGCGACGGCGCCGGACGACGACGCCGAGGCCCGGGTCCACGAGTGGGAGCAGAGCAACGCCACGTCGATCGCCCGCACCAGTAACGCGATCGGCGAGTTCGGCGAGTCCCGGGGCGACCTGGCCGCCACCTCGGTGCTGCTCCGCCAGATCCGCACCCTGGTCCGCACGTCCGCCGCCTAACCGTACGACGGCTAGCGTCACCGCGAGGCTGTCCATGCGCCGGGACGTTCCGGCGTTCATCACCTTTCGTAGGCGATTCGCTCCCACCGGCTGGGTGGTGTGAGCGCGTTGGTGGCCCGCAGGGCGCCGGTAACGGTCGTGTCCGAGGCGGTGAGCTTGAGCGTGCCTACACCAGCGCCCGCGGCGATCCGGCCCGGTACCGCCGTCGGGGTCTCGATCCGGTAGGTCAGGCCGGGCCAGCCGAGCACGTCCACATCGCTAATTGCGGCGAGTGCGGTGCGTCTGTGCCTCGGTCCCTGGACGGTCGCCACGACCTCGCCGGCCCGCACCAACTGGTACTTGTGCAGCAGGCCGGTGGCGGCCTGGATCAGGTGACGGCTGGCGTCGAACGCGTCGGCCATGTTCGGGCCGGGCGCGAGCACGGCGCCGAGGATCCTCAGCCGCTGCCCTTCGACGGTGATCTCGGCCGCGAAGAGCAGGCAGCCGCCGGCCTGATCGGTGGAGCCGGTCTTGATGCCGACGATCCCGTCCTTGCCGAGCTGGGTGTTGACGTTCTTGACCGGGCCGACTCCGGGGAGCGTGGCCTGCGGCATCGCCACGATCTGGCCCAGCACCGGCAGTTGCATGGCGGCGTGGGCGAGGATGACCTGATCGGCGGCCGTGCTGACCGTGGCCGGGTCGAGCCCGGACGGGTCGGTGTAGTGCGTGTCGGCCATCCCGAGCTTGGCCGCGGCCTGGTTCATCTCGGTCACGAACGCGGTACCGCTGCCGGCGTCCCAGCGGGCGAGGATGTGGGCGATGTTGTTGGCCGAGGGCAGCAGCAAGGCCTGGAGCGCTTGGCGTTCGGTGAATTCCTCACCGGCCGCCACCGGGATCAGCGACTCCCCGCGGGCGACCTGGGCCGGGTAGGCAGCGGCCTCCGCGGCCGTGACGGTGAGCGTAGGGCCGTCCTCGTCCACGCGCAGCGGATGGTCACGCAGGACGATATACGCGGTCATCACCTTGGCGACACTGGCGATCGGCACGGGCCGCGAACCGCCGGAGCCGCCGATCCGGCCGAGCCCGGCGACCTCGAGCGCGGCCTGCCCGGCCTGTGGCCACGGCAACACCGGCGTGGCGCCGGGGATCGCGTACATCTGCGGAACGGTCTGTACCACCCGCGGCGCCGGCACCGGGCGGCCGAGCGCGAACGTGACGAACCCGCCGGCTGCCAGGACCGTGACCACCGCAGTTACGGACAGCCACAACCACAGCCTTCGACGACGAGCCGGCGGTGGCACGACGACGGCCTCCGGCCCCACTTCCGTACTACTGGTCAACCCGAACTCCCACGGACGATCGCTCAAACAGGCAAGCCGCGCATGAAGGCGGCGATGCGCCCTACCCGATCTGACCGCTGGCTAACGTCTCGAGCGAGCCATCGGCTCCCGGCTCTCCGGAAGCTGGCGGCGTGATTTCGTCGCGCCGCCTGCGCGAGGGCCGGTCACCGGTCGCCGGCTCCGGTTCCTGCACAACTGGTCCTGGACCCGGAACCGGGTGGAGGCGCCGGTGGACTGCGCCGACGGGGACGTGCGGGTCCTCGTCGAAGTACGGCCCGGTACCTGAACCCCGACGGCACCTGAGACGCACGAAGGGTCTGTCTAGACGGGAACCTCCGTGCTGAGGATGACGGTGAGCTCCTCGGGCAGATGCAGGAACTCGGCCTGGCTCGAGGCGTTGTGGGCCAAGGCGATGAACAGCCGCTTGCGCCAGGTGGCCAGCCCTTTCCGGGCGGTGCGCCGAAGCGTGATCTTCGAGACGAACCAGGACGGCCGCTCGGGGTCGACGCCCTCGGCGAGGGGGTGGCCGGCGGCGCGGCGCAGCACCTCGGGGAAGTCCGTGGGGTCCTGGAATCCGAAGGTGGCCGCGATGTGGATGATCCCGTCGTGGGGGTCGCCGAGGTCGTCGATGACCAGTCGCTCGTCCCACGGGATGTGCGGGACGTTCGCCGTGCGCCCGGAAATGATCACCACGCGTTCGTGCAGGACGTGGTTGTGGGCGACATTGGCCCGCAGCGCCAGCGGGGTGGTGTCCTTGTTCGGGTGCGGGAACACCGCGGTGCCCGGAACACGCACCACGTTTGCCTTGTGGAGCTGGTCGATGAACTCCGGCAGCGGGCCTTCGAGCTCGACGCGGCGGGCGGTGACGAGCTGCCGGCCGCGCTGCCAGGTGACCATCGCGGTGAAGACGATCGCGCCGAGCAGCAGCGTGAGCCAGCCGCCGTGGGCCACCTTGGTGAGGTTGGCGGCGAAGTAGGTCAGTTCGATGCTGCCGAACACCAACCCGATGAGGGCGACCCGCCACTTGGGCCACCGCCAGCGGGCCCGGGCGACGACGAGGAACAGGGTGGTGGTGATCAGGAACGTGCCGGTCACCGCGACGCCGTAGGCGGTGGCGAGCCGGGTGGACGAGCCGAACGCGAACACGACGACCAGGACCGCCACGAACAGGCCCCAGTTGACGCCGGGCACATAGATCTGGCCGTACTCGCGCCGCGACGTCTGCCGGATGCGCAGGTGCGGCAGGAAGCCCAGGCGCATCGCCTCGCGGGAGACGGAGAACGCCCCGGAGATGACCGCCTGGGAGGCGATCACGGTGGCGGCGGTGGCGAGCAGAACCATCGGCAGCCGGGCCCAGCCGGGCAGCAGCAGGAAGAACGGGTTGCTGCGGCTGTCCGGGGCGCGCAGGATCAGCGCGGCCTGGGCGAGGTAGTTCAGGGTCAGGGCGGGGAAGACCACGGCGAACCAGGCTCGGCGGATCGGGGCGCGGCCGAAGTGGCCCATGTCGGCGTAGAGCGCCTCCGCGCCGGTGATTGCCAGCACCACGGCTCCGGCGGCGACGAACGCGATGAACGGCCGGTCGACGATGAACAGCACCGCATAGCTGGGCGACAGCCCGGCGAGGATGCGGGGGTGGCGCAGCACCTCCACGGCGCCGGCCAGGCCGAGGCAGCCGAACCAGACCACCATGACAGGCCCGAAGATGGCCCCGACCCGCCCGGTGCCCCACCGCTGCCCGGCGAAGAGCACCGTCAGTACTACGGCGGCGACCGGTAGCACGACGACCTCGAGCCGTGGCGAGGTGACCTCCAGCCCCTCGATCGCCGACAGCACCGAGATGGCGGGGGTGATGACGCTGTCGCCGTAGAACAATGCCGCGCCGAGCACGCCGAGGGTCATCACCGCCGTCAGGCGCCGCCCCTTGGCGCTGTGCAGTACGTCACGGGCGAGGGCCGCCAGGGCCATCACCCCGCCCTCGCCGTCGTTGTCGGCGCGCAGGATGAACACCACGTACTTGATCGACACGATGAGGGTGATGGACCAGAACACGAGCGACACCACGCCGTAGACGTCCGCCGCGGTCGGGCGCACGATGCCGCCGTCGAGGGCGAAGACGGTCTGCATCGCATACAGCGGGCTGGTGCCGATGTCGCCGTAGACCACACCCAGCGCGCCCAGCGTCAATGCCAGCCCGGCGCCGCGCCGGGTCGAGGCCCAGCGCGCCGGGCGTGGCGTGGATTCGGCGCGATCCGCAGTGGTGGGCCTGCCCTGCCCGGTGCTGGTCAGCTTCGACACGCTCCGTCCACGGTCCATGCGGCAGTTCCGCCCCGCCCGGTGCGGGGGCTGCTCAAGTCACCTTGCCCGGCCGAGGTGGGCCGCGGTCGGATCTTGATGACTTCTTAACGTCCACCGTGCTCCGCGGTGGGCGCGTCCAGGAGGAAGGTGAGGAACTGCCGGGGTTCGTAGGATCGGGGACGGGGGTCGTGGCGGCCTGGGGAGGGAGTGCACCGTGATGCCGGCGGAGGGGAGTCTGCGCGAAGCCGCCACCTGGCCGTCGGCGGGGTTCATCTGGCGGCCGCGTCCCGGCTGGGGCCTGCTCGCGGCTGCGGTCATGCTCAGCGTGGTGACCGTCATCGGCCTGCGGCTGCGCGACAGCGCCGGTGTCGCGCTGCCCTCCGCGGTGCTGGTGTACCTGGTCGCGGTCGTGGTCGTCGCGGTCGTCGGGGGGACGTGGCCGGCGATCGCGGCCGCCGTCGCCAGCGACGCCTTGATCAACTGGTACTTCACGCCGCCGTACCACACCCTGACCGTCGCACACCGGGAGAACGTCACCGCGCTGGTCGTCTACGTGCTGGTCGCGGTCACGGTCAGCGTGCTGGTCAACCTGGCCGCCGCCCAGCGGGCCGCCGCGGTGCGCAGCGGCCTGGAGGCCCGGCTGCTGGCCCGGATCACCGCCGAGCCGGTCGAGGAGCAGTCGCTGCAGCGGCTGCTGGAGCGACTGCGCGCCACGTTCGGGTTCACCGCCCTGGCGTTGTGGGAGGGCGATGAACCGGTCGCGCACGCCGGGCCGGGGTTCACCGGGCCGCCGACGCTGCGGGTCGACGCCGGCAACCGGTTGCTGCTGGTCGCGGAGTCCCCGGCGACGATCGGGGAGGACCGGGCGCTGCTGGCCCGCCTGGCCGCCGGTGCGGCCCGCACCCTGGAAGCTCAGCGCCTCGCCGTGCGGGCGGCCCGGGCCGAGCAGCTCGCGGAGGTCGATCGGCTGCGCACGGCGATCCTGCGGGCGGTCGGGCACGACCTGCGCACCCCGCTCGCCGCGATCAAGGCGGCGGCGTCGAGCCTGGCCAGCCCGGACGTGACGTTCACCGAGGGGGATCGGGCCGAGCTCGTGGCCACCGTCGTGGAGTCCGCCGACCGGCTCGACGATCTGATCGAGAACCTGCTTGCCCTGTCGCGGCTGCAGGCCGGGGTCCTGTCCGCGCAGCCGCGCCCCGTGGCGCTCGACGAGATCGTCGCCCGCGCGGCGCTGAGCGTCGGCCCCGGCCGGCTCGCCATCGACGTGCCCGATGACCTGCCGTGGGTCCGCGCCGATCCCGGCCTGCTGGAGCGGGTGATCGCCAACCTGGTCGACAACGCGGTGCGGATCGGCGGCGGAGACCGGATCGCGCTGCGCGCCGCCGTCCACGACGACACCGTGCGCCTCGCCGTCGTCGACCACGGCCCGGGCATTCCCGCCGCGGAGCGGGAGCGGATCTTCGCGCCGTTCCAGCGCCTCGGTGACCAGTCCGCCGACGGGCGGCTCGGTCTCGGGCTGGCCATCGCCCGCGGCTTCACCGACGCCATGGGCGGCCGGCTGTACCCCTCGGACACCCCCGGCGGAGGCCTGACCATGACCATCGAACTGCCCCTGGCCGCCACCGGCGAGGCGTGAGTTGAGCACCGTCCTGATCGTCGACGATGACCGGCAGCTGCTGCGCGCGCTGCGGGTCAACCTCACCGCCCGCGGCTACAAGGTGCTGCTGGCCCCCGACGGCCGCTCCGGCCTCGCGATGGCCGGCCAGCACCGCCCCGACCTCGTCATCGTCGATCTCGGGCTGCCCGACCTGGACGGCATCGACGTCGTCACCGGCATCCGCGGCTGGTCCGGCGTCCCGATCGTCGTGCTGTCCGCCCGGCACGCCGAACAAGCCAAGGTCAACGCGCTGGACGCCGGCGCCGACGACTACGTCACCAAGCCGTTCGGCATCGACGAGCTGCTCGCCCGCGTCCGGGCCGCGCTGCGCCGCGGCGCTCCCGTCGTCGACGCCGACGAGCCGGTCGTGCGCACCGAGACATTCACCGTCGACCTGGCGGCCAAGCGGGTGCAGCGCGACGGCGCGCCGGTCCGCCTCACCCCGACCGAGTGGCACCTCCTGGAGGTCCTCGTCCGCAACGCCGGCAAGCTCGTCACCCACCGTGAGCTCTTGCGCGAGGTGTGGGGGCCACAGTACGAGACCGAGGTCAACTACCTACGCGTGTACCTGGCTCAGCTGCGCGGCAAGCTCGAGGCCGACCCGGCCCGGCCCCGGCACCTGGTCACCGAGCCGGGCATGGGGTACCGCTTCGAACCCTGACCGCGCGACCGGCATTAAGAAAGTGTCAAAATCCGGGCCGCCGCCGTCAAGACGGCGTTAGGAATCGCCGGGTGGCGGGCCCGGGGTGTTGCGCTTGGCGAGTGAGCACCAGCACACCCGACACCACCCCCGACGACGCGGCATGGGCCATCAACCTCTTTACCGCCGCGTTGACCCTGACGGCGTTCATCTGCCTCGACTCGTGGCTGATCGACACGACCGGCACGAGGCTGGCGCTGCTCGCCGCGGCGGTCACCGTCGTCGCCGAACGCACCGTCGACCCGCGGCCGGCCCTCGGCTGCGCCGTACTCGCGTTCGCGCTCGGCAACGGCTTCCTGCAGAACCACACCGGCAACCTGGTGTGGAGCGCATCCATCGACTACCCGTTCACCCTCGCGCTGTTCGGCGGGGCGGCCCTCGGTCTGTCGCTGGGCCAGGCCCGGCTGGCCTGGCGCCGGCATCGGCTCATGCATCCGTTCCGCATGCTGCTCGACGACGTCCCGGTGCCCGGCGCTGATCGCCCGTCGAGGGGTCGTCGGGAGTACACGCCGACCGGCCGTCGCGACCCCGGCGGCCGCGCGTGACCTCCGTGCCGGGGCTGACCAAGCGCCTCATCGTCGGCCGTCCCGTGCGCAGCGACCGGCTCGGCCACACCCTGCTGCCCAAGTGGCTGGCCCTGCCGATCTTCGCCTCCGACGCGCTGTCCAGTGTCGCCTACGCCACCCAGGAGATTCTGCGGGTCCTCGCCGTCGGTGGGCTCGCGCTGCTCTACCTCACCCCCTGGGTCGCCCTGGGCGTCGTCGTGCTGCTCGGCGTCGTCGCCATCTCCTACCAGCAGGTCGTGCATGCCTACCCGGGCGGCGGCGGCTCATATGAGGTGGCCTCGCGCAACCTCGGGCCGCTCGCCGGCCTGGTCGTCGCCGGCGCCCTCATGGTCGACTACACCCTCACCGTCGCGGTCTCGGTCGCCTCCGGCATCGACAACGTCATCTCGGCCGCGCCGGCGCTCAACCCGTACCGCGCGCCGATCGCCCTGGCCACCGTCCTCGTTCTGGCCTCGGTGAACCTGCGCGGGGTCAGGGAGTCCGGCAAGGCCTTCGCCATCCCCACCTACGCGTTCATCGCCGGCATCGTCGCCACCATCGTCGTCGGCGCCCTGCGTTACCTGAACGGGCACCCGCCGGTCGCCGAAAGTGCGCGGTACACGATCGCGCCCCACGCCGCCGGCCTGGCCGGACTCGCCCTGGTGTTCGTCACCCTGCGCGCGTTCTCCTCCGGCTGTACCGCCCTGACCGGCATCGAGGCCGTCTCCAACGGTGTACCGGCCTTCCGCCGACCCAACAGCCGCAACGCGTCGATCACCCTCGGCCTCATCGGCGTCATCGCGATCGTCATGTTCGGCGGCATCACCCTGCTGGCCATCGGCGCGCACGTGCGGTACGCCGACAACACCTGCGACCTCGTCGGCTTCGCCGGCGACTGCGCCGCCACGCCGCAGCGCACCGTCATCGCCCAGCTCGCCGCCGCCGTCTTCGGGGCCGGCTCGATCCCGTTCTACGCCATCCAGGCGGCCACCGCGCTGATCCTGGTCCTGGCGGCCAACACGGCCTTCAACGGATTCCCCCAACTCGGCGCGCTGCTGGCCCAGCGCCGCTACCTGCCCCGGCAGCTGCACACCCGCGGTGACCGGCTCGCCTTCAGCAACGGCATTGTCGCCCTGGCGCTGGCCGCGGCCGGGCTGCTGCTGGCCTACAAGGCCTCCGTCGACGCGCTCATCCACCTGTACGTGCTGGGCGTCTTCACCGCCTTCACCCTGTCGCAGTTCGGCATGGTGCGCCACTGGCATCGGACCCTGGCCACCGAACGCGACCCCGTCGCCCGCCGCCGGGCTCGCCGCTCACAGACCATCAACACCGTCGGCGGAGTCCTCACCGGCGTCGTACTGGGCGTCGTCCTGCTCACCAAGTTCACCGAGGGCGCCTACCTGGTGGTCATCGCGGTACCCGTCCTGGTGCTGCTGATGTCCGCCATCCGCCGCCACTACGACCGGGTCGGCCGGGAGCTGCTGCCGCAGCGCGCCGACATGATCCTGCCCGCCCGGGTCCACGCCCTCGTCCTGGTCGGCCGGCTGCACCGCCCCGCCGTCCGGGCGCTGACCTACGCCCGAGCCACCCGCCCCGACACCCTCACCGCGATCGCCGTGAGCATCGACGAGGAGGACACGCGCCGGCTCCAGGAAGACTGGCGCCAGTGGGACATCAGCATCCCGCTCACCCTCATCGACTCCCCGTACCGCGAGATCACCCGCCCGATCCTGGACCACATCCGCGACCTGCGCACGGCTGCCCCCCGTGACATCATCGCCGTCTACATCCCCGAATATGTCGTCGGCCGCTGGTGGGAGCAGTTCCTGCACAACCAGAGCGCGCTGCGGCTCAAACTGCGGCTGCTGTTCGAGCCGGGCGTCATGGTCACCAGCGTGCCCTGGCAGCTCGCCTCCGCCGAAGTCCGCGGCGAACGACTCGGCCGGGCGGGTCGGCAACAGGCCGCGCGCAGCTCGCTCCGGCACGGTGCCGTAGTCGATCCGGAGCAGATCTAGCGGTTCGGCGATCCGCGGGCCGGGCCGGTGTCGGCGCCCAGACCGTCGAGTTCGCGGGCCAGCCGCCGCCGGGTCAAGCGGCGGGTCGACCGCAGGACGTGGGGCGGCGGCACGACGATCACGGGACAGGCGGCGGTGGCGAGGCAGCCGCGAACGATCCAGCCGGGCCATCGGCCCAGCCGGCCGCCGGGTCCGCCGAGCACCAGCAGGTCGCGCTCGTGATCGGCGGCCTCGACCAGCACCTCGTCGGCGCGCCCGTTCGGCGTCGCGACGAGGACGTCGAGATCGGATGAGCCCGCGCCCGCGGCGTGGAACGCCTCGACGACGTAGCGGCGGGCCTCGGCCCGCAGCTCCCGCTGCCAGGCGGTCGCGGCGGGCCCGCGCCAGTGCGACGGCAGGGCCCAGGCGCGGACCGCGTACAGCGGTGCCTCGCGGTGGCGGGCTTCACGGACGGCGTGCCGCAGGGCGGCCAGGCCGGCCAGGGACTGGGATACGCCGACCACGATGCGGCGTTCGCGTACGACCACAGTTGCGACGGTAGCGGCCGTCATGGCCCCGATGGCATCTAGAAAGCGTCAAAAACCGGTAGGGGGCGTATGGATTCCGTCAAGGGACCTGGGCAGGCCGAACCAGCCGGATTTCACTTGCACCGGGGCCGGACGGAGGGCCCACGACGTGACCTCGAAGGAGGCAGTGATGGAGAGCGGTATCGAGTACATTCCATGAGTGCGCTTCGCCGCTGTGCTTTCTGTCGTGGTGTTGCTGGCCGCGGGCTGTGGATCCGGTGCTGCGCCGGCGGCCGGGCCGAGTGGCGGCGCGGGCGATCCCAGCGCGAGTGTGAGCGCGGTGCCGGCCGGGCCGCCGTTCGCTGTGCCGGCCGACTACGCCCAGTCGCTCAACGGCGGCGGCGTGGACCTCAGCGGGACCCAGCCGGCCGACGGCGTGCTGCGCAGCCCGTTCATGCAGCTGAAGCTGAAGCGGACCCGGGTCACCGACCGGCTGGAGCCGCTCGAGCACGAGCACCTTCGGGTCAGCGATGAGGACACGGCCAACCGGGCGCTGGTGGCCGCGCCCGGTCATCGGCTGGTCGTCGCTCAGCTCGACACCGCCGACGGCTTCGACGGGTACACCAAGGCCGGCGCCCTGGGCGTGTTCTTCGACATCCAGAACTCGTCGACCTACACCCTCGTGCTGCCGGGCGGCCAGCAGATCCGGGCCCGCGCCGGCAAGGACTCGACAACCACCTTCGGGGGTACCTACTCGTCCGCGACGCCCGTGATGTTCGACGTTCCCGACTCGCTGCGCACCGCGACCCTGCACATAGCGCCGAGCGGCACGGTCGAGGCCGTGCAGCGCGACGTGCGGTACGCGTCGAGCTGGGCGAAGGCCCCCGCGGCCCAGGACTTCCCGATCGACCTCGGCTAGGGCGGCCACTTCCCGCTGGACGCCTCAGGAGGCGCGGCGCAGGCGGGTGCAGGCGTCCAACGCCTGCTGCAGCGCCGTCTCCACCGTCGTCAGGTCCTTGCGCTCCAGAGCCTGCCGCACCCGGGCCAGGCACGCGGCGAGGAGGCGCTCCTCGCCGCGTGCGGCCGGGGGCCGGGTCGCGCCGCCGCGGATGCGGGTCACGGCGCCGGTCCGGGCCAGCACGTGCAGGTCGCGGTGCGTGGTGGCCAGGCTGGCGCCGGTCGCCGCGCGGATGTCGTCGACGGTGACGTACTCGCGCTGGGTCACCAGTTCCACGATCCGGTGCCGGCGCACGGCCGGCAGCAACGGCGGCGGGGCGGTCATGAGAGCGGGTGGCCTTTCATGAGATGGGGTAGAGCTGGCCGTCCGTTGCGACGGCGGGGGCGAAGTCGACCTCGCGGCCGTCGAGGCTGAAACGGTACCGACTCAGCCGCCGGATCGTCGGGGACGCCTCGAGGTAGGTTCGCAGCTCCTCGAGCTCGGCCGGGGTCAGCCAGGCCGGCGGGTCGGACACGGCGCGGAAGCCGCACACGTCGGCCAGGTCGCGCAGCCACTGCAGCTGCTGCGGGGTGAGCAGGTTCAGCTTGCTGCGGAAGTAGACGACGTCCGGGTCGACCTCGGCGAGCGGGGTCTGCCACAGCCGGTGCACGCTGTTGACGACGGCGTTGCGGGCGGTCGCGTCCGACGGGTCGACCGAGGCGTAGTTGTCCCACATCGGGGCCACGTCGGGGCCGCTGCGCAGGCCGTCGAGCAGGCCCAGGGAGGGCAGCAGGATGGCGCCCGAGCCCAGCAGGTACACGTCCTCGCCCGCGGCCTCGCGGATGACGTGCAGGGCCTCGCGGTAGATGCGTTCGCGGTCGCGGCCGGGCAGGAAGGCCGCGGCGGCGTTGATGAAGTCGAGCTTGAGGTACTTGAAGCCCCACTCGTGCACGACGGTGCGGACGAGCGCGGCCACGTGCTCGCGGGCGTCGGCGCGGGCCAGGTCGAGCGCGTAGTACGGGCCGCCCCAGTTGTAGCCGGCCACGACGAGCCGGTCGGAGGCGTCGCGCAGCAGGAGCTCGGGGTGCTCGGCGACCACCCGGGACCCGGGCAGGGCGATGAACGGGGCCAGCCACAGCCCGGCGACGAAGCCGGCGTCGGTGATGCGCTCGACGAGGCTGCGCATGCCGCTGGGGAACTTGGCGTTGGGCTGCCAGTCGCCGACCTGCTCCTCCCAGCCGTCGTCGATCTGGACCACGTCGAACGGCAGGCCCTCGAGGTCCTGGATGTCCTTGTGCAGCTGGGCCTCGGTGACGGTCTCGTAGTACGCGTACCAGCTGCACCAGACGTTGCCGGCCCGGCGGCGGCTCGTGCCGAAGCGCTGGGCGAGCTGGTCGGTGTAGGCGCGGAACACCTCCTCCTCGGGGCCGTAGGCGAGGAACCACTCGGCGCCGCCGGTGGCGTACCAGCCGGTGAGGGTGTCGTGGTCGGCGGTGAGCCGCGGGGTGTCCAGGCCCAGGGCGCCGAGCAGCAGGGTGCCGCCGTCGGGGCCCTGGAGCGCGGCGACCGCGGAGCCGTGGTGGCGGGCCGGGTCGTCGAACGCGGGGTCGTCCGCGGTGACGAGCCGGGTCGGGTTGGGGATGCGCAGCGGCGGCTCGCTGAGCCGCCGCCAGCCGCACGGGCTCCACGAGTTGTGGCCGTGCCGGTAGAAGGAGGCGTCGCCGAGCCCGTGCAGGATCGCGACCCGGCCGGGCGGCAGCAGCATGCCTCCTGGTACGGGCCGCGGCGTCCCGTCGCCGGTGTGCTGAAGGGCGAAGTGACGACCGCCGAGCTCGACGACCTGTGCCATGGTGCTCCTTACCTGAAGAACGTCGAGGGTTACTTGAAGAGCGCGTTGACCTGGTCGTTGGCCTTCTTCAGGCCGTCGGCCGGGCTGGTCTGGCCGAGGATCACGCCCTGCAGGGTGTCCTGCACGATCTGGCTGACCTCGTTGCCGTGGTCGGTGATCGGCAGGAAGAACGTGCCGCCGGAGGCCGCGGCCTCGTCGGTGAAGACGTGCACGTCGCGGCCCGCGGCCTTGTGGGCGGCGAGGGCCTTGTCGGCGGCGGACTTGATGGCCGGGAAGACGACGGCCTTGTCGCCGACGATGTCCTGGCAGGCCGACGAGCCCAGGAACTTTACCCACGCCCACGCCTCGTTGGGGTGCTTGGTGCCGGCGTAGATGGCGTCGGAGAGGCCGTTGATGGCGGTCTTGCGCCCGTTCGGGCCGGTGGGCAGCGGGGCGAACGCGTACTGCTGCTTGGCCCCGGCGCCCAGGTAGGAGCTGATCGTCCAGGAGCCGACGATGGTGAACGCGCCCTGCCCGGCGTCCATCACGGCGTCACGGCCGAGGGTGGACTGCTTGTCGAACTTCGGCGCGTAGCCGGCGTCGGTGAGGTGCTTGAACCAGGCGATGGTCTCGGCGAGCTTCGGGTCGTCGTACTTGTACTTCGTGCCCCACGGGTTCTTGTCCAGGTACGTGAAGCCGTTCGAGACCGCCAGGTCGCCCCAGCCGTTCTGGCCCTGCGAGCCGTCGGCCCACTCGGGCAGGAAGCCGTACACCTTCACCTTGGTCTTGTCGAAGGCCGGGTCGAGCCCGTTCTTGCCGTTGGCGTCCACAGTGGCCTTGGCGATCGCCTGCTCGAAGGTGCCGCCGTCGGCCGGGTTCCAGGTGAGCTTGTCCAGCCCGCTGGTGTCGGTGACGTACTTGCTGTTGTAGACCAGGGCCATCGTGTCCCAGTCCTTCGGCAGCCCGTAGCGCTTGCCGTCCTTGACGAACAGGTCGGCCAGGCCCGCCTGGTACTGGCCCAGGTCAACCTTGTCCTTGTCGACGAACGGCTGGATGTCGAGGATCTGGTTGCTCGTCACGAACTGCGGGTAGTACGAGGCGTGGTCGGTCCACACGTCGGGCGCGCTGCCGCTGGCCAGCTGGGTGGTGAGGTTCTGCCAGTACTGCGCCCACGCGGTCTGCGAGATCTTGACGGTGACGTTCGGGTTGGCCTTCGTGAACTCGTCGGCGCAGGCCTGGTAGGCGGGCTGCTGCTTGTCGTCCCACAGCCAGTACTCGAGGGTGACCTTGCCGCCGCCGGAGCCGGACTCGTCCGAGCACGCGACCAGCAGCGGTAAGGCGAGCGCCGCGACGGTGACCATCGCCGCCGCCGTGCGGGATCGTTTGGACATCGGTTTCCCTTTCACGATCACTTGAGGCCGGTAGAATCACTTGAGGCCGGTAAAACTGAGGGACTGCACCAGCCGCTTGCCCAGGAAGATGAGCAGGGCGAGGACCGGCAGGACGGACAGCGTGGAGGCGGCCATGAGCCCGGTCCAGTCCGGCTGGGTGTTGGGGGACTGCTGGAGAAACACCCCGAGGGCCACGGTGAGCACCCGGGTCTGCTCCCCGCGGCCGACGAGCAGCGGCCACAGGAAGTCCTTCCACGCCCACACGGACGTGGTCAGGGCGATGGTGATGAGCGGCCCGCGGCTCATCGGCACGATGACCCGCCAGAAGACGCCCCACCGGCCGGCCCCGTCGATGGTCGCCGCCTCCTCCACCTCGCGCGGGATGGACAGGAAGAACTGGCGGAGGAAGAACACCGCGAACGGGGTCATGAGCAGGTTGGGGGCGACCATGCCGGCGAAGGTGTCGATGGCGCCGAGGCTCTTCACGAGCGTGAAGTTGGGCAGCAGCGTGAAGATGGGCGGGACCATCAGCGCCGCGACCATGACCCCGAAGAGCAGGTCGCGGCCCGGGAAGCGCAGGCGCGCGAAGGCGTACCCGGCCATGGCGCAGCAGAACGTCTGCACGCCGGCGATGAGTGCGCAGTAGACGATGGAGTTGAGGGTGTACCGCAGGAAGTTGATCTGTGCGCCGGAGCCCCCGGCGTCACGCGCGGTCTGCGCGTCGACGAGGCCGAGAATCCGCCAGAAGTTGATCATTGTCGGGTGGGACGGGAACAGGGCCCCGGACTCGCTGTAGATGTCGCCGGCGGGGGTGAGGGCCGTGCGGACCATCCAGTAGAACGGCGCGATGGTGAGCACCAGGAACGCGATCAGGGCGAACCAGGCCAGGATCCGGCCCGGCGTGTAGCGGCGGTTCATCGCGACGCCTTTCGCATCAGGTCGGGTCACGTCAGGTCGGATCGGGAGGCGCGCAGCAGGCGCATCTGCACGAAGGTGAGCACGCCCAGGATCAGTACGAGCGCCATCGCGACGGCGGAGGCGTAGCCCATGTGGAAGTACGTGAACGCCTGCTGGTAGATGTAGAAGTAGATGACCCGGGTCGCCCCCATCGGGCCGCCCTTCGTGGTCACCGCGACGGTGTCGAAGATCTGGAACGAGCCGATCAGCGACACCACGAGCACCAGGGCCAGGATCGGGCGCAGCAGCGGCAGCGTGATCCGCCGGAACATCCGCCACTCGCCGGCGCCGTCCAGGGCCGCGCTCTCGTAGAGGTGCGACGGGATCTGCAGCATGCCGGCGTAGAGCAGCAGCGCCGTGTACCCGGTGTACGCCCACGTGTTGACGAGCGCGACGGCGGGCATGGCCCAGAGCGGCGAGTTGAGGTAGGTGCGGTGCTCGACGCCGACCAGGCCCAGCAGGTGGTTGAAGAAGCCCAGATCGGCGTCCAGCAGCCACATCCACAGCAGGGCGACGGTCACGTTGGGCACCAGCCACGGCAGCAGCATCATCGCCCGCACGAGGACCGAGCGGGTCAGCCGGTGCATGAGCGCGGCCAGGCCGAGCGCCAGCAGGGTCTGCGAGCCGATGTTGATGACGACGTAGTAGGCGGTCACCTTCAGCGAGTCCCAGAACTGCCCGTCGGAGACGAGCTCGGCGTAGTTGTCGGCGCCGACGAACTTCGGGGTGTTGAGCAGGCTGTAGTCGGTGAGCGAGTACCAGACGCCGCGCACGGTCGGGTACAGGTAGAACACCGCGAAGCCGAGGAGCACCGGCAGCAGGAACAGCCAGGCGACCCGGCGGTCGTCTCGTGTGCGGCGCGGCCGGAGCGGGGCCGGCCCGGCGGGGGGATCGGGCGCCGTCGCGGCGGGTACCGCAACGGCATCACGCATCGTCACGATCCGACCTCGTTTCCATTGATCGAAGATCTTCAAGATTTAGCGTCTTGCGGCGGGGGGTGTGTGGCCGTTAATAATGATGAAGCTCATGGAAAGTTTGTCAACACCTCCTCGTATCGATATGGCGAACGAGGAGACTCCGCCCCCCTCGAACCGGAGGTTCATCCATGCGCACACCCCTGCGGCGGCGCCTCGCTCGCGCCGTCGCACTCTGCACGGTCGCCGCCACTGCCGTGCTCGTGTTCGCCCCGCACAACGCGGCCGCGTTCACCCCGGTGCCCGCCGGCGTCCCCGCCCGACCGGCCCCGCCGGCCTCGCCGAGCCCCGGCCTGACCGACCACCCGCTCACCGCCGCCCCGAGCCCGCTGGACAACCCGCTCAAGGGCTTCGCCCGCTTCTACTTCCCCGGCGACAACCAGAACTCCGGCTACCCGCGCTCGCTCGCCTGGAGCTACTTCGGTCTCTCCGAGGTCATGACCAGCGCGACCGACTGCGGCTCGTACAACTGGTCCATTGTGGACAACGCGCTCAACGAGATCGCCTCGTACGGCAACCAGGCCGCCATCCGCTTCTACATGGAGTACCCCGGCGGCACCGGCAGCCACCCCGGCAACGCCATCCCGCACTGCTTCGACGGGCACGTCACCTACCGCAACAACACCTACTGGGGCACCGTCAGCCCCGACTACGACAGCGCCTACCTGCTCAGTGCCGTCACGAACTTCATCGCCGCGTTCGGCGCCCGCTACGACGGCGACCCGCGCATCGGCTTCATCAACCTCGGCCTCGTCGGCCTCTGGGGCGAGTGGCACACGTGGCCGTTCGACACCGACACCGCCGACGGCTACCCGAACCTGATGCCGACCGACGCGCACGCGGCCCAGATCGTCACCGCCTTCGACAACGCCTTCAACACCACCAAACTCGAGATCCGGTACCCGGACTCGGCCGGCGGCGCCGCCAACGCCCGCGACATCGGGTACCACGACGACTCCTTCTGCTACAAGGAAGGCTCACCGCTCAAGGGCGTGACCCTGCCCCAGTCCCTCGGCGGCGCCGACTACGCCCAGCTGCAGCGCGCGCTGAACATGGGCGTGGAGAACAAGTGGGTCACCGACTCGATGGGCGGCGAGGTACGCCCGGAGATCCAGAGCTCGGCGTTCACGTCGTGGCCCGGCGGCTCCGGCCAGGTCGACAACATGAAGGCCTGCATCGAGCTCGAGCACACCACCTGGAAGATCAACCAGACCAGCCAGAGCTACTCGTCCACCGACCCCAACGTCGCCGCGGCCGTACGCCTCATGGGCTACGACCTCAGCGCGACCCACGCGTACTACACCAACAGCGTGACCGGCAGCGCCACCGTCGGCGTCACGCTCGCCAACAACGGCGTCGCCCCGTTCTACTACCCCTGGACGGTCACGCTCGGGCTCAAGGACGCCGCCGGTACCGTCGTGAAGACCTGGGACACCCCCTGGGACCTGCGCACGGTCCAGCCGCTGAAGATCCGGGCCTTCCCCGACTGGAACGTCGGCGCCGACCCGACCTACCGCGACTACGGCTACCCGCAGTACTTCCAGTCCAACGTCAGCCTCGCCGGCGTCGCCAGCGGCTCCTACCAGCTCGTCCTGCGGGTCAAGAACCCGCTCGAGGCGCTCAGCCCGGCCGCGAAGAAGCTGCGCTTCGGCAACGCCACCCAGAACGCCGACGGGTGGCTGGGCCTGGGCGGCATCGGCGTCGGCGGCGGCACGGCCGACACCGCGCCGCCCACCGTCCCGAACGGGCTCGCGTCGCCGGCCAAGACGGCCAGCAGCGTGTCGCTGACCTGGAACGCGTCGACGGACAACGTCGGCGTGGCCGGGTACAAGGTCATGCGCGGCGGGACCCAGGTCGGCACCTCGGCGACGACCGCCTACACCGACTCCGGGCTGAACGCGTCGACGGCCTACACGTACACCGTGCGGGCCTACGACGCCGCCGGCAACACGTCCACGGACTCGTCGTCGATCACCGTGACGACGCAGGCCTCCACCACGCCGGCCGGCCTCGTGCTGGACGACTTCGACGGCACGCCCGCCTACCCGTCCTCGGCCCAGAACGACCTCGGCAAGTGGACCGGCGGCAACTGCTTCCTCAACGGCGGCGGCAACGGCGTCGTGACGGGCGGTTCTCTGGTGCTGCAGTACAACAACTGCGGCTGGTTCGGCTCCGACGTCAACACCGACGTGTCCGCGTACAAGTACCTCGTCGTGCGCGTCAAGGGCACCAGCGGCGGCGAACAGTCGCAGTTCAACCTGAGCCTCGGCGGTACCACCAAGGTGTTCGGCGACTACACCCTGGACGGCGGCGGCCACCCCGCCATCACCACCGCCTACCAGGACATCAAGATCCCGATGACCGCCAACGGGATCAGCCGCACCAGCCCCGCGCAGCTCGCGATGGGCTTCTGGTACGGCGGCAACAGCGCCATCACCATCGACAGCTTCTCCTTCAGCAACTGATGCAGCACACCCTTCGGGTCCGGGCGGCCGCCGTGGCGGCGGCCGTCCTGGCCCTCTCCCTGACCGGCCCGGTCCGCCCGGCCGCCGCAGCCACCGCCACCGTCGCCTTCACCGGCGACTACGCCACCGTGTTCACGAACCCCGAGCGGGGCTTCCACAACCGGTACGAGATTATCAACGACCCGGCCGTCAACGACTACGCCAGCAACACGATCCCGGGCTTCAACCCGGACATGCTCGACCGGACGTTCGCCCGGGCCAAGGCCGACGGCGACACGCTCATCCACTCCTACGTCCACCTCGACAAGTACCAGACCAGCGACCTGCCGCAGCCATTGCTGGACAACCTGACCACCGGCCTGGCCGCGATCCGGGCCCAGGGGCTGAAGATCGTGCTGCGGGTCGCCTACGTCTGGGACGGCTACTCGGCGGTCACCGAGCCGCAGATGGAGCGGCACATCGACCAGCTGGCGCCGGTGCTGTCCGCGAACGCCGACGTCATCATGCACCTGGAGGCCGGGTTCTTCGGCGCCTGGGGCGAGTGGCACGAGTCGCCCTACACCGCCGCGTCCGAGCAGAGCCAGGCGCCGGTCCGTGCCGCACTGGTGAAGAAACTGCTCACCAGCACCCCGGCCTCGATGCCCATCGCCATCCGGTACCCCATCTTCAACTACGAGTTCGCGCACGGCACGACCATGACGACGCAGGACCTCGACCGGCTGGGCTTCCACGACGACTGCTTCCTGGCGGACTCGGCCGACATGGGCACGTACGACCAGAACTCCTGGCTCGGCTGGTTCGACGTGGCCCAGAAGAAGCAGTGGGTGTACGACTACGCGACCTCCACCGGCGGCAACAAGATCGTCGGAGGGGAGACCTGCAACGCCAGCGGCGGCAACGACGCGGCCGGCGTCAACGCGCAGTACGAGCTCGGCCACCAGCACTGGACCGAGATCAACGAGGACTACGCGGCCGTCAACACCGACCTGTGGAAGAGCACGGCGGTGGCGGCGTCGGGCAGCGATCCGGCCGAGACGCTGTTCACGCGCATCAAGCGCAAGCTCGGCTACCGGCTGCGGCTCACCGATGCGACGTTCAGCAGCCCGGCCGCGCCCGGGGCCGCGTTCACGTTCTCGGCGCACCTGTCGAACGACGGTTACGCCGGGATCATCAAACCGCGGCCGGTGTACCTCGTGTTCGACGACGGCACGCACCGGTACAACGTGGCGCTGCCCGGCGTCGACCCGCGCACGTGGAAGCCGGGAGCGCTCACGGTGCCCACGCAGACCGTGACGCTCCCGGCCATGGTGTCCGGGTCGTACAGGCTGGCGCTGTGGCTGCCGGACCAGGCCGCCGGGCTGCGGGCCAACCCGGCGTACTCCGTGCGGCTGGCCAACACCGGCACGTGGGACGCGGCCAACGGGTACAACGTGCTCGCCGGCGCCGTGAGCGTCGGGGCGTGCACGGGGGACTGCACGGCGCCGACCGCGCCGACGCTGTCTGCCGGCACGGTGAACGGCCAGTCCGTGCCGCTGTCCTGGAGCGGTGCGACGGACAACGTGGGCGTCACGGGGTACCGCGTGTACCGGGACGGCACGGCGGTGGCGACCCCGACCGGGACGTCGTACACGGACACGACCGTGCCCGCCGGGTCGCACACGTACACGGTCACGGCCCGGGACGCGGCCGGGTACGAGTCGCCGGCCAGCAACCCGGTCACGGTCACCGTGAACGCTCCCACCCAGCCGCCGCCGGTGGGCCTGGTCCTGGACGACTTCGACGGCACGCCCGCCTACCCGTCCGCGGCCAAGAACGACCTGGGGCGGTGGACCGGCGGCAACTGCTTCCTGAACGGGAGCGGCAACGGTGTCGTGACGGGCGGTTCCCTGGCACTGCAGTACAACAACTGCGGCTGGTTCGGCTCCGACGTCGGCCAGGACGTGTCCGGGTACACCTACCTCGTCGTGCGCATCAAGGGCACGAGCGGCGGGGAGCAGGCGCACTTCAGTCTGAGCGTCGGCGGTACGACAAAGGTCTTCGGCGACTTCACGCTCGACGGCGGCGGCCACCCGGCGATCACGACGGCGTATCAGGACATCAGGCTCCCGATGGTCGCGAACGGCATCAACCGGGCGAGCCCGTCCCAGCTCGCGCTCGGCTTCTGGTACGGCGGCAACAGCACGGTCACCGTCGACAGCATCAGTTTCCAATAGTAGTTTGTAAAGTTCCTAGCAATATTGGCGAGCGGAGGGGCAGAACCGTGACAGATCAGGTCATCACCGGTACCGACCTGTCGCGGCTGCGTGAGCTCAACTCGTTGTCGGTGGTCCGGGCGCTGCGGGACCAGCCCCCGGCCACCGTCACCGAGCTCGCCAAGCTGACCGGCCTGTCGCGCCCCGCGGTCGACGTGATCGCGCAGGGGCTCGTCACCGGGGGATGGGCCACCATCGTCGAGCCGGGCGGCAGCAGCGTCGTGGGCCGCCCGGCCCGCCGCTACCGGTTCCGCGCCACGGCGGGCCACGTGATCGGCGTCGACGTCGGGGCCCACAAGGTGCTCGCCCTGCTCGCCGACCTCGACGGCAACGTCGTGTACACCGCCCGCCGTTCGGTAGCGGCCGACGCGGACCCGGCCGAGCGCCTGGCCGCCCTCGACCACGTGCTCGCCGACGTGCTGCAGGAGGGGGAGAAGAGCGCCGACGACATCTGGGCCGTGTCCGTCGGCGTCACCGGCCCGGTCGACGCCTCCGGCAAGACGACCCTGTTCACCCCGCTGCCCGGCTGGCAGACCGTCGACCTCGCGGCCCACCTGAGCGACCGCTTCACCTGCCCGATCGTGGTCGAGAACGACTGCAAGCTCGCCGCCCTGGCCGAGCGCTGGCAGGGCGCGGCCAACGACGCCAACGACATCGTGTACGTCCTGGCCGGCATGCGCACCGGCGCGGGCCTCATCATCGACGGCATCCTGCGCCGCGGCTACGGCGGCGCCGCGGGCGAGATCGGCGCCCTGCGCGCGGTGCGCTGGCTGACCGCTCCCGAGCACCTGCAGCGCTGCCCGGGCGTCCCGGCGTCGGTCGGCCCGGACGACGCCGCGGCGTGGGTCTTCAACGCGGCGCGGGCCGGCAACCGGGACGCCCGCACGGCGGTGAACCGGTACGTGAAGGACCTGGCGATCGGCACCGCGGCCCTCGTCCTGGCCCTGGACCCGCAGGTCGTCATCTTCGGCGGCGGCTTCTCCCGCTCGTCCGACCTGGTCCTGGACACCCTGCGGCGCGAGCTGGCCAAGCTGTGCCTGCGCATGCCGGAGGTACGCGCTTCGACCCTGGGCGCGGACTCCGTCGCTCTGGGCGCGCTGCGGCTGGCCCTGAACGAGGTCGACCGCCGCCTGTTCACCGCGGGCCTGAGCGCCCCTATCGCCCCGCGCCGCGACTGATCCCGTACCGCAGCAGCGCGATCCCGTTGTCGAACAGGGTGGCCTCGACCGGCTTCAGGTCCTGCCGGTCCGCGAAGACGCGGGTGCCCTTGCCGCGCGACACCGGGCAGACCATCATCCGGACTTCGTCGACGAGCCCGGCGTCGAGCAGGAAGTGCATGAGCGTCAGGCTGCCCCACAGCCAGATGTCCTTGCCGTCCTGCGCCTTGAGCTCCCGGACGGTGGCGGCCGGGTCGCGCGTCACGGTCGCGGCGGGGAAGTCACCCCAGGGCGCGTCGTGCAGCGTCGTCGAGGCGACGAACTTGGTGAGATTGTTGAGCCACTGGCCGTACTCGCCCTGTTCGGTGGCGTGCGGCCAGTAGTCCCGGTGCTGGACGTAGGTGTTCGCGCCGAGCAGCATCGTGTCGACCGATTCGATGAGGGCCATCACGCTGGCCTTGAACGCGGGGTCGGTCTTCTCGGAGATGGGTTCCCCGGACACGAAGCTGAGCCCGCCGTCCTCCTCGGCGGCGATGTTGTCGACGGTGACCCACTGCTGGGCGATGAGCTTGCGCATGACGTCAACCACTCCTCGTCTCGTTACGTGCGCGAACGGCCGGTCGGGGTCGCTCGTGCCCCTGGGACGGAGCCGACATCACGTTCTCGACACCTGCACTTCTCACTCTGAAGGCGGAGACGAAATATCGGTCTGCGGTTGGAGGCGCCGGGCGGGCCGCTTCCATAGGGTGTGAAACATGGAGAAATCGGGAATGCGGAAGTTGATGCTGAGTTCGTACGTCTCGCTCGGCGGCAAGAGTGCCGACGCGGACGAGGCCGTGCCCGGCAAGGACCAGTTCTTCGCCGACGTCCGGGTCCTGTCTGTCGACTGTGGACACTTTGTACCGCTGGAGCGCCCGGAAGGCTTCGCAGCCGCGGGTACAACAGCGGCCTGAACGGCCCGGAACTGTGGTCCTGGCGTTACCGTCAGGCCCTCACGGTCAGCACGGCGTCCGCGAACGCCCCGGGTGCTTCCTGCGGCAGGTTGTGGCCGGCGTCGATCACCCGGTGCTCGTGGCGGCCGTCCAGCGTTACCGCGGGCGCGCTGATCTTCGGGCGGGCGGCCGCGGTTCCGTCGCGGCCCGTTCTGGACCTTGACCTCGGCGCACATACTCGGCTGGTGTCAGCGAGGGCTCGCTCAGGCAGCGTTGTGGACCGGCATCCGATGTTCTGCGGGCTGTTCCTGCTGGTGTTGCCGGGACTCATGGCGTACGGCGATGTCGGCCGGCTGGTCGTGGCCGTGTCGACGTTCGGATGGCCGATGGGCGCAGCAACAATTGTTGGTGTCGTGCTCGGCGTCTCGAGTGTCGGTCTCATCGCATGGTGGCTCACCAGTGCCAAACGGGCCGAGAGGGCCGGGCGCTACGACAGGGATTCCGCGGCGAACAAGTGGTGCCGGCGGGTTGCCGCCGTCTGGGTGATCGCGTTTCTCGCCGCGTCGTTGGCGGTGCACTACCCTCCCCGAGGCCACACCGAGGAGCAATGGCGACTCACCGACGCCTTGAGCGCGGCCGTCTTGGCCTACCTGCTCGTGCTCGTAGTCGCGCTGATGACGATGATCGTCTCGATCTTCCTCGTCATGCCGGTGGCGATCAAATGGGAGAACGCCGTCCGGCGCCGCAGGTCAGCCCGCAACCACCGCCCGACTGGATGATGCGCGCTGCTACAGCCGGGCGTGCACCGTGCAGGATTCGCGCGCTTCCGCTACCCCCGACCGCCCGCTGTCCTCAGGACGGGGCAAGGATGGCGCCGGGGGCGGCGTTCGGCGGCGAGGAGTCGGCAACGCCGCAGCGCGGGCAGGATTTGGTGTATCAAAACCCTGTTCGGGGCGTCCGACCATCAGATGACCTGAAGGGGGTACCGATGCCAGTCATCCGAGGAGACTCCGCGAATCCCAACGAGGGCGCTGTTCAGGGCGTCAGCACCGCAAACGACCAGGCGATGGGGGTGTACGGCGAGGCCGCCCACGGCTCCGGTGTCATCGGGCGGAGCACCGCCTGGTACGGCGTCTACGGCCACAGCGTCAGCCAGCACGCGGTCGTCGGCGAGTCCGACCAGGGCTCCGGCGTGGTCGGACTCGCCCGCAAGTGGATCGGCGTGTACGGCGAGAGCGCCGAGTACGAGGGCGTCCGCGGCCTGTCGAAGTCCGCCGACCACGGCGGGGTCGTCGCCCTGAACGAGGCCGGCGGAGCCGCGCTGTACGCGAAGAGCGCGAACGATGCCGGCGTGTTCGACGGCAACGTCGTGGTGACGAGAAGGCTGACCGCCGACGGCCTCGACGTCGGCGTATCGCTGCGCGACCTGGCCGGCCAGGTGGATGCCCTCCGCGGCGAGGTCAGCCGACTGCGGGACGAGGTCGCGGTCCTGCGGAAGATCAGGACCGATCTCGACAGCCAGATCACGAAGCAGCGCGAAGACCACAAGGTGGACTTCGACAACAACCTGGACCTTGCGCGGCGCGTGAAGACGCTGGAGGAGAAGGTCCTCTGACGCCGGTTCCGCGGCGCGGTACGTGCTGGGCGCGTCAGGGCGTGGTGGGCATCCACGGCTCGATCAGCGTGGGGTCGGCGACGGCGGACTCGACCTGACGGCGCTCCTCGTCGGTGAGGGCCAGTTGCCGGAGCCTGGCTCCCCATTCCGGTACCCGGTCCAGCTCCTCCAGTGCCGTTGCCACCTCGATGAGTACGGCCAGCGCGACCGCGTGTTCTACCGCCGGTGCGCGGTCGCCGTGGCGGCGCAGGCCTGAGTTCAGGGTCCGGTAGGCGGCGCGGTCGTCGTGTTTGAACTCGCGCAGGATTCGCGCGTTGTCCAGGACCCGGGCAAGGCCTCGGAGCTGTTTGGAACCGCCGTACTCCAGGTCCGCCGGCTCGTCGCGCTGGATGAAGATGATGGAGTTTCCCGACGGGTCCATGACGGTGAACCGGGAGGCGCCGGGGCGGTACCGCGTGATCCGGGGCAGCTCCTTGGAAAGTACCTTTCCGTACTCGCGGCGCATCGCCTCGGTGAACGCTGCGTGGTACGGGGCGACCTCGTCGACCATTACCAGGCATCCGCCGGTGTCCTCCATCGCGGGGTCCACGCCGTCGGCCGCTCGCTTGTAGTGCAGGTCGAACCCGCGCCAACGGAACGCCAGGTACAGATAGGGCTTTTTCTGTTCGTAGGTCACGGTGAAGCCCAATGCCCGCCAGAAGGTCAGGGTTTCGTCCGGGGTGACGCAGGGCAGCAGCGGCACGGTGGTCTCGTTCGGCTGGACAGGTCCGTCAAGCATCAGCTGTCCCTCGTCGTAACGGCCTCGACAACGTTGCAGTTTGGCAAAGCCGCGACGAACGCGCACATGCAAGAAGTGAACCGATGTGGCAAGAACCGGCGGCGCGTGCCGGTTACGCCTGCATGAAGGCGTCGAAGCTGTTCGGGCCCGTCCAGGCCGAGACCGGGGTGAAGCCGAGGACCTGGCCGTGTTCGACCCAGGCGACGCCGAGGATGTGCAGGGCGCGGGGGGTCAGGGTGCCGTCCGGTGGTGCGGCGGCGGGTGGTGGGAGGAGGTAGATCGCGCTGTCACGGCCCTTGTCATAGGCGCTGAAGACGCCGCCGGTGCCGAGGGCGTAGGCGTCCCAGCCGGCGTCGTAGTGCTGCTGGTCGTGGGTGAGTCTCTGGCGGCGGGCGATGAAGCCGATGGTGTACAGCTTCAAGCCCGACGGTCCGGAGATTTCGCCCTCGGCGGCGACGCCGGGGGCGTTGAAGCCGCGCGGGTCGGTGTCGGCGAGCAGGACCAGGTGGTCCGGGGCGGCCGACAGGTCCAGCCGTCCGGCCGTGCCGTTGCGGATCTGCACGCGCAGGGCGACCCAGCCGGCGACCTTCGTGACGGTCATGGGGCTGTCGACGGCGGCGAAGTAGTGCCGGACCGTGATCTGTACGCCGCCGGCCGCCCACGACTGCAAGGTGCCGGGCAGCACCAGTGGAATCGCGGGCTGGGTCTCGTGGCCCGGGCCGGTCAGGGCCGCAACCACGCCGCCGGCCAGCAGCACCGCGGCGGCCGCGCCCGCGGCGACCGCGATCCGTCGGCGGCGCCACCACGGGCCGGGCGCGGGCGCCACCGGCGGGGGAGGAGGCGCGGGGTGCAGGATGCCGTCGAGGGTGTCCTTCCACTCGCGGGCGGTGGGGCGGTCCGCGCCGGTCAGGCCCCGCAGCATGAGCCGGTACAGCTCGGGGTGGCGGCCCTCGCCACGCGGGGGTGCGGGCGGGCGGTCCGGGTCGAGGGCGTCGGTGGCGCCGTAGTACACGCGGTGGCAGAACAGGGCCAGGGCCCAGCGGTCGCTGTCCGGGCCGGGGCGTTCGCCGGGGTTCAGCCGCGGGTCGGCCCAGTCGTCACGGGGGGCGGCCACGTCGCCGGGCGGGGCGGACGAGGCGGTGAAGCGGGCGTTGTCGCAGTCGAGGAGGTACACGCGGGGCCGGCCGCGCAGGGTCCACAGGACGTTCTTGACGCCGACGTCGCCGTACACCAGGCCGTTCTCCTCGAAGAGCTCCATCAGCCCGGCGAGACTGCGCAGCAGGGCGAGCCGCGGCGGGGACTGCGGCGGCGGCACGGTCAGGCCGGGCAGCCGCGGGTGCAGCAGGTGCTGCAGCTCGACGGTGTGCGCCTCGCCCTGCATGTCGGCCCAGAACTCGTTCGGCGCCCGGTACATCTCGTAGCCGGTGGCGAGGCCGTGCTCCAGGCGCAGCCGGATCGGCCAGGCGCAGTGCGCGTCGAGGAACTCGCGAGCTCCGCGCGGCATGGATTCGCGCCACGCGATGAGCTCGGCGAGGGGGTCGGGACGGACCGGGCGGCGGTACTGCTTGTAGACCGTGCGGTCGTCGACCGGGTAGACGGTGCCGGAGGCGCCGCGGCCGATCGGGCGGCGCTCGGGTGCGGTCATCGCGGGTCCTCCCGGGGTTGGAACCACACGCCGGCGGCGGTGCGGTCGTCGGTCTCGCCGCGGCGGTGGAACGACAGGTCGCCGAGGAACTCGGCGATCGCGGGCGGGCGGCGCCACCTGCGCCTCAGGTAGTGGCGGACGTCGGGTGCGGCGGCGGGCCCGGCGAGGCCGTCGGTGGCGAGCAGCAGGGCGGCGCCGGGGTCGAGCCGCCCGGTGAACCCGGCCGCGGCCGCGTGGCCGCCGGGCAGCGCGACGGTACCGTCGAAGCCGTCTTCTTCGCCGCTGACCCGGTCGAGGCCGCGCCGGCCGAGGACGTAGGCGCCGCCGTCGCCGAGCGTCACGCCGGTGTAGCGGCCGTCCTGTGCGACCCAGGCGACCGTGAGGGTGGTGGACAGGGCCCGCGGGGGCAGGGACGTGCCGGCGATCCGCGCGGCCGCGGCCAGCACCGCCGCGCCGACCTGGGCGCACAGCGCGACGGCGTCGATCGCGGCGTCGCCGTCGAGGCGGGCCCGGACCAGCCGGCAGGCCTCCATGGCGGCTAGCTGGGCGCCGAGGGCCGAGCGGTGGGCGGCGGGGTCGCCGAGGCCGTCGGCGACGGCCATGACGGCGGTACCGTCGGCGGCGCGCCCGAGCGCGAACGCGTCCTCGCGGGTGTGGCCGGCCGCGGCGTGGGCGCGGCCGATCACCGACGCGGCGCGGACGGTGAGCGCGCCGGTGCTGCCGCCGTCGGCGCTGAGCCGCGGCTGGGTCGTCCACGCCGTGTTGCCGAGCGGGTCGGCGGCCCGGCCGGGCTCGACCGCCGCGCCGACCGTGGCGGGCGGGGCCGGGCGGCGCCGCCATACGCTCACGCCGTCACCTCCGCAGGCTCCGGCGCCGGCGCGACGACACTGTGCCCATGGTGAGCGGCCCCTCCGCTTCGCTCCGGACCGCTCACGCCGTCACCTCCGCACGCTCCGGCGCCGGCGCGACGACACTGTGCCCATGGTGAGCGGCCGCTCCGCTCCGCTCCGGACCGCTCACGCGTCCTCCTCGGGCGGGGCGTCCGGGAGCCGTTCCCAGCCCGGGGGTGCGTCGTCGTCGAGCTCGAACGGGTCGTCGCCGGGGCCGGCGCGGCGGGTCGAGTGCAGCAGCGACGTGAGCAGCACGTCCATGAACGAGGTGATTTCGGCGGCCGGCCGGCGGTACGCCCGCAGCGTGCCGACGGCGCGGATGGTGGCGGCGGTGGCCTCGCCGAAGCCGAACGCGACCACATGGGGCGCGCCGTGGAATCCGCGGGGGTCGGTGAGGGCGCTGTGCCGGGCGCGCCAGGCGCGGTCGTCGTCGGTCGGCTGGCCGTCGCTGAGGAAGAACACGGCGGGGCGGTACGGGCGGCGGCCGGAGCGCATCAGGTCGTACAGGTCGGCGGCGATCGTGGTGCGGAGCAGTTCGAAGAGCGGGCCGTAGGCGGTGCCCCGCCCGTCGGCGTGCAGCGGCGGCATCGTGACCCGGGAGACGTCGGTGAGCGGCAGCGCGACCCGGGCGGTGTCGTCGAACGTCAGCACCGACACGTGGCAGATCTCGCAGAGGCGGGGCTCGCGCAGCATGGTGAGCCGCAGTTCGGCCAGCTCCTCGTTGATCCGGTCCATGATGTCGACGTTCATCGTCCACGACGTGTCAATGGCCAGGTAGATCGGCAGTACCCGATAGGCGGACGGGCCCCGGAATGTGTTTCGGCGCCACGGGAGATTGGTCGGGAAGTGCGGTCCGGTGCCATTCTGCTCGACCAGCACGATCCCGTCGCGGCCGATCCCGGACTCGGCGAATGAAATGCGCTGGTCGATCGGGCTGCCGTCGCGTTTCCGGAGCGTGAATTTGGCCTCGGGCGGGAAACCGACCGCCCGGGCGATCTCCGCCCGGAGCGTGGAGATCCGGACATGCTGGGCCATTTCGACCTTTGCGGACGTTCCACCAGGAGCGAGCAGCAACATTCCAACTCCACCGTAGGTCGGGCGTGTCGGCATTTCGGGGGATGCCATTCCGGCTCATTCCCGGAATGCCTCGGCGTGCGCTTGACGGCCCGTTGTATACGTAGACTGTAGCCAGTCGCGCAAGCCTTTCCGGAGGAGTCGCACAATGGTGGATTACCGGGTATCCGTCGAGGCCGTCAGGGACTCCGCCACGCGGGTCGACGACGGCGCCGCCGACATCGAGCAGCGGCTGCAGTCCCTGCGCAACGAGGTCGCCGGCCTGGTCGACAGCTGGGAGGGCGACGCCTCGCAGCGCTTCCAGGACCTCTACGCCCAGTGGGACAACGACGCCCGCAACCTGCACGAGACGCTCACCGCGATCGTCGCCCGGATGCGGGAGGTCGCCGACATCTACGAGACGGCGGGTCAGGACGCCGTCAGTCGCGTGACTCGATGACCACGATCCGAACCGTCACCGGCGACGTCCACGACGTCTCGGCCGCCGTCGCCGCGCTCGGCGACGACGTCGCCGCCGTGCGGGGCCTCGTCGCCGCGATCACCGAGCCGGAGGACCCGGGCGTGTCCGGCGACCCGCGCGTCGCCGCCGGCTACGCCTCGCTGCACGACGACTGGGTCTCGGGCCTCGACCGGCTCGCGGCCGGGCTGGCCGCCCTGGCCGTGGCCGTCGCCGACGTCGCGGTCGACTACGAGCAGGGCGAGGCCGGCAGCGCCGCCGCCGTCACCCCGGCCACGGATCGCGGCCATGGGCGCTGAGGGCATCCTCGGGCTCGCCGAGGAGCTCATCGGGCGCCTGCCGGACTACCCGGGCGGCGACCCGGGGGAGCTGCGGGCCGCCGCGACACGGTGGGACTACGCCGGCAGCCAGCTGCAGGAGCACCTCGACACCGCCCGTGCCCGCGTCGACGCGGCCCGCGGCACGTGGAACCACGACGCCCGGGTGCTGTTCGACCAGCGGTGGGACGAGCTGACCAACGCCGTCACGCACGGCGTCGGGCAGCTCGGCGACGTGGCCACCGCGCTGCGCGGGGCCGCCGACGGGATCGAGGCCGCCCGGCTCGCCTACGACGTCGCGATCGCCGGCGCCGCCGCCATGGGCGTGCTCGCAACGTTCAGCGCGGTCGTCAGCTTCGGCGCGTCCGAGGTCGCCGTCCTCGCGCGGCTCATCGAGGAGCTCATGGTCGCCATCGGCATCGCCGAGGAGACCGCCGCGATCGCCGCCGCGGCGCTCGAGACCGCCATGCAGGCCGTGCGCCTGCTCGCCATCAACTTCGCCACCGACCTCGCCGGGCAGGCCGCGATGAGCATGATCGTGTACGACGACCACAACCCGATCGGGCACCTCCAGCCGGGCGACGCCCTCGAAACCGCGATGGGCGAGGTCCGCCACCAGCACCCCCGCCCGAACACCACCGGCCGGAAGCTGTAGGGGCCACGTGACGCACCCGGAGCCGCACCGCCGGCCGGTCCACCGCCGGCCCCGCCTGCTCAAGGCCCGCCCGGCCGCCACCGCCTACGACCTGCCGGCGGTACCCGCCCCCGAGGTCGTGCGGCCGCCGCAGTGGGCGACCGTGTTCGTGCCCGCCCTCACCACGGGCTCCGTCGCCTTCATCGGGCTGGCCACCGGTCAGAAGTACCTCATCTGGACCGGCCTGCTCGTCAGCCTCGGCGCGGTCGTCACGCCGTTCGTCACCTACTGGGCCAACATCCGCGCCGCCCGCCGGCGCGACGAGCGGCGCCGCCGCCGCTACGTGGCGCGGCTGGCCGTCGTCGCCGCCGACGTCCGCGCCGCCGGCGACGCGGTCCGCGCCGCCCTCGACGACGCCCACCCCGCCCCCGACCGGTTCGACGCGTGGGCCGCCTCCGACCGGCTGTGGGAGCGCCGCGCCACCGACGACGACTTCGCCGCGGTCGCCGCCGGCACCGGCCGGATCCCGTCCGGGCTGGCGCTGACCGTGGCCGCGACCACCGCCGACGCCGACCCCCACCCCGACCTCGAGGCCGAGACCCGCGCCGTCACCGCCGCGGCGACGGCGCTGGGCGGCGCGCCGCTCGTCGTGCCGCTGCGCGAGGCCGGCGTCGTCGGCATCGAGGGGCCCTGGGCCGCCGTCGCCGGGCTGGCCCGCGCGATGCTGCTCGAGGCCCTCGTGTGCTGCGGCCCCGACGAGCTGACCCTGCTCGTCGCCGCCCCCGAGTCGCACGCGGGCGACTGGGCGTGGGCCGCCGAGGTCCCGCACGCGCTGCGCTGGACCCGGCCCGGCGACGGCGCACCGGTCGCCGGGGTCGCGACCGACCCGGCAGCGTTCGCCGCGGCGCTGGCCCGGGCGGTCACGCCCCGCATCCGGCTGCGCGACGAGAGCCGCACCACCGCCCGCGAGGCCGGGCTGCCGCTGCTGCTCGTCGTCGTCGCCGACTACCGCCCGCTGTCGGTGCTGGAGGGGGTACCGCTGCTGCGTGAAGTCCTCGCCGACGCCGTCACCCTCGGCGTCACCGTGCTCGCCGCCGCGCGCCCGGGCGTGACCGGCCCGGCCGAGTCCACGATCCTGCTGACCCTCGACGCGCACGGCCGCGGCGTCCTGCGCCCCGTCCGCAGCCCCGAACCGGAGACGCCGTTCACCCCGAACCTCGTCCCGGCCACGGTCGCCGGGGCCATCGCCGCGCGGATCCACGGGCAATGGCCCGTCACCGACCTGTCCTTCGCCGGCGAGCGCGGCGACGAGCCGCTGCTCGACCTGATCGGCGCCCGCGCCGCCCTGGCCGGCCCGCCCGGTTGGGCGTGGCCGCCGCCGGCCGGGCTGCTCGCCGCGACCATCGGCGTGCTCGCCGACGGCACCCGCCTCGTGCTCGACCTCAAGGAGAGCGGCCAGGGCGGCGTCGGCCCGCACGGGCTGCTCGTCGGCGCGACCGGCTCCGGCAAGAGCGAGCTGCTGCGCTCGCTCGTCGCCTCCCTGGCCCTCACCCACAGCCCGGACTGGCTGCGGGTCGCGTTCGTGGACTTCAAGGGCGGCGCCGCCTTCGACGCGCTCACCGGCCTGCCGCACTGCGCCGGGCTCGTCACCAACCTCGACGACCCGGCGCTCGTCGCCCGCGTCCGCGCCGCGCTGGAGGGCGAGCTCGTCGCCCGGCAGCGGCGGCTGGCCGCGGCCGGGCCCGACATCGGCGACATCCGCGCCTACTGGGAGCGTTCGGGGGCGCAGGAGCCGCTGCCGTACCTGCTCATCGTCATCGACGAGTTCGCGGAGCTGATGGAGGCCGACCCCGGCTTCTCCGACACCCTGGTCTCCATCGCCCGCCTCGGCCGCAGCGTCGGCATGCACCTGCTGCTCGCCGGGCAGCGCCTCGAGAGCGGGCGGCTGCGCGGCCTGGAGGGCCATCTCGGGTACCGCATCGCGCTCCGCACGTTCACCCCCGAGGACAGCGTCGCGGTGATCGGCTCGCGGGTCGCCGCCGACCTGCCGATCGTGCCCGGCCACGGCTTCGTGCGGGCGGGCGGGACCCTGCAGCGTTTCCGGGCCGCCCAGGTGTTCCAGGCCCAGGACCCCGGCGGCCCGGCCGACCTGGCCCGCATCGTGGCGTGGACCCGGCCGCTGCCGGCCGCGCCGAAGCTGTGGCTCGAGCCGCTGCCCGACCCGCGGCGGATGGAGTACCTGCGCCTCGACGACCCGCGCCTCGACGCCGACGCGCCGGCCGCCGGGAACGGGCTGCCGGTCACCGTCGGGCTCCTCGACGACCCGCTCCGGCGGGCCCAGCGGCCGC
This sequence comes from Dactylosporangium sp. NPDC049140, assembly GCF_040648435.1. NCBI lineage: Bacteria > Bacillati > Actinomycetota > Actinomycetes > Micromonosporales > Micromonosporaceae > Dactylosporangium > Dactylosporangium sp. NPDC049140. The sequence continues at coordinate 139,979 of NZ_JBEZDS010000026.1, forward strand.
TGACGGTCGACGTTGCCGCCGGCGGTGGGCACCTGGCCGTCGTCGGCGCCCCGCAGACCGGCAAGTCGGCGCTGCTGGCCACCGAGATCCTGCGGGCGGCGCGGGCGCACCCGGCGTACCAACTGCAATATCTTGTCCTTGACTTCGGCGGCGGAGCCCTGTCGCCGGTCCGCGGGCTGCCGAACGTGGCCGCGTACGCGACGCCGGTGGATGCCCGCCGCGTCGGCCGGATCGTCGCCGAGATCCCGATCCAGCTCGACCGCCGGGCCCGCGACGGCCGCCGCGGCGACATCGTGCTCGTCATCGACAACTTCGCCGTGTTCGCCGCCCGCTGCCCCGAGCACCTGCCGGTGATCGACCGGCTGCTCGCCGAGGGCGCCGCCCACGGTCTGCACCTGCACGTGAGCACGCCCCGCTGGAACGACCTCGGCCTGCGCCGCCTCGACGCCGTCGGCGAACGCTTCGAGCTGCGCCTGCACGACCCGGCCGAGTCCCGGCACGGCCGCGCCCGCGGCGCCCTGCTCGCCGCCGCCGGCCCCGGCCGCGCACTCGGCCCCGGCGGGCTCGTCGCCCAGTTCGCCGCGCCGGTCCTGACCGGCGCCACGCCGTCCGGCCCGCAGGCGCTCGCCGAGACCGTCGAACGGGTCGGGGCCGACCTGGCGGCCCGCCACGACGGTGCCCGCGCCGAGCCGCTGCTGCTGCTCGACGACCTGACCCCGGACCGGTTCGCCGCCGCCGAACGCACGCCGCCCGCCGCCGGCGCGCTCGTCCTCGGCATCGACGAGGCCGCGTTCTCGCCCGTGCCGTTCCGGCCGGGGAAGGACGGGCACCTGTTGTACCTCGGCGACCAGCACACCGCCCGCACCCGCTCCCTGGCCCGCCTGCTGACCCTCGCCCACGACGGCGACCTGGCCGACGCCTACGTCGTGGACCTGCGCGGCGGCCTGCTCGCCGCGATCCCGAAGCCGGAAGGGGCGGCCCGCACCCCCGCCGACGTCGGCGGCCTGGCCAGGAAGGTCCAGGACCGGCTCGACCCGCGCCTCAACGGCGGCGGCGACGACCGCCCGGTCCTGCTCGTCGTCGACGACTACGACCTGGTTCTGGCGCTGGCCGGGGCCCGCAACGGCCCGCTCGACAGCCTGGCGCCGCTGCTGCGGATGGGGCGGGAGCTGCGGTTCAGCCTCGTGCTCAACCAGACCGTACCCACGTCGATGCGCGAGACGCTGACCGCCCGCGCCGTGGAGGCCGAGGCGGCGCAGGTCGTGTTCTCGGCCGCGCTGCGCACGGAGGCGCCGCCCGGGGCGACCGGCCGGCTGCTGCCGCCCGCGGTGGCCCGGCTCGTGCGGCCCGGCGAGCGGGAGGCGCTCATCCAGACCCTGCCGCCGAGGCGTCCGGAGGCCTGATCACGGGCCGAAGATGGGGCCCAGGACGCAGACCACCACGACGAGGAGGAGCGCGAGCAGGGCGGCCAGCGCGAGGGTCGCCTGCCGTCCGGTCACCGGGCGCAGCGCGGTCCGCCGGGCGGTCGGCGGAGGGCCCGGGGCGGGCTCCGGCGGCGTCTCGGCACCGGGACCGCCGGCCAGCTCGGCGAGCAGGGCGTCGGCGGCCTCCGCGGTGCCGCCCCGCTCGGCCAGCAGCGTCACGACGTCGGGATGGTCGTACCGGATCAGCGCCGTAAGCAGGTGCTCGGTGCCCACCTGCGCGGAGCCCGCTTCCCGCGCGATCACCGCGGCCGCCGCGAGTACCCGTTCGGCCGGCCCGGCCAGCGAGGCCACGTTCTCGATCGGTGCGGCGGGCTCCGGCGGCGGTACCGGCGGCGCGGTCCACACCCGGGCCACGTTGCCCCCGTCGTAGAGGGCGAGCGCCGTGGCCAGGTCGACCGGCGTCACGTTGGCGCGCCCGGCGGCCCGGCCCAGCGCGGCGCCTTCCCGCACGACGGCGCGCGCGTCGACCGTCAGGCGCGTGTAGCTCAGGGCCGAGCCCGCCCCCTCGACGGCCCGCGGCTCCTCCGGCGGCCCTTCGGTGCCCGGCCCTCCGGCCAGCCGGGCGAGCAGCGCATCAACGGCCCCGGCCGTCGCACCCCGCGCGCCGAGCCCCGCCACGACGTCCGGCGGCCCGCTGCGCACAAGCGCGGCAAGCAGGTGCTCGGTGCCGATGTGCGCGGCGGCCTCGGCCATCGCGACATACAACGACTGCGTCAGGACGGCCCGTGCCGCCGCATCGAACCGGTGCGGCGCCTCCGGCGGCCGGCGCCCACCTCGGGTGCTCGTGGGCTCGGGCCGGGGCGATGTCCAGATGCCGGCGGTGTTGCCGACCGGCCGGGCGGCCAGCGCGGCGGCGAGATCGGCCGGGGTCATCTCCGACCGGCCGGCGGCGACGGCGTAGTGGGGCACGAGCGCCACCACCTGCCGCGCCTCGGCCGTGAACCGTTCGAACACGAGGCATTGTCTACCCGACCGGTCCGGCCTACGGAAACCCGGGCCTTGAGACCGCCGAGCTTGCCGGTGGGGTCAGGGGGTTCAGTTGCTGATGGCGGGGGCGCGGCGGACGTAGGTGGTGTCGTCGACCTGCGCGGTGGTGAACGCGGCGATGTCGGCACGGCTGACGGCGAAGCCGAGGTTGTCGGTGCCGAAGAACCCGATGCGGACGTACGGCTGCTTCGGGATGTTCTCCGAGGCGATGAACCGGATGATGGTCCGGTCCAGGCCCCGTTCCAGCAGTTCGGCGACGGTCAGGGATCCGATGGCGCCGGTGGCGCTGAAGACGGTGCCGGCAGGATGCCGGACGCGGCGGGCAGGATCAGGCCGAGGCCGCCGAGCAGCTCCGCGACGCCGATGAACCGCACGGTGCCGGGCGAGAGGTCCTCCACCCACGGCAGGTTGGGCTGCAGTTTCTCCTTCGGCTGGGTCGATTTCATGACGCCGGCCAGGACGAAGGCGGCGCCCAACAGGATCTGGACGATCCACAGGGTCACGTTCATGAGCAGCGTGGTCTCCGTACCGAGGGGTTGGTGGTTCAGGCGACCGAGATGACGATCTTGCCGCGGGTGCCGGTGCCGAACGCGGCGAACGCGGCCGGGACCTCGGCGAGGGGGTAGGTGCGCTCGACCGGCACGCTCAGCCGTCCGGCGGCGACGTCGGCGACGAGCCGGTCCAGGGTGTCCGCGGTCGGGTTGGCCATGATGAACGTGGCGGCCGGGTGCTGGTCGGCGCCGTAGCCGCGGGTGCTGGCCAGGCGGCCCTTCTCGGTCAGGAGGGCGGCCAGGGCGGCGCCGTCGCCGGCGAAGTGCAGCACCACGTCCACCCCGTCGGGGCTGATCTCGCGGATCTGCGCCTCGACGTCGCCGGTGTAGTCCACGACGTGGGCGGCGCCGAGCCCGCGGACGAAGTCGGCCTCCTCGCCGGGGCGGGCGGTGGCGATCACGCGGGCGCCGGCCGCGGCGGCGTACTGGACCGCGATCGCGCCGACCCCACCGGTCGCGCCGGACACGACGACCGTCTCGCCGGTCTGCGGGGACGTCGCGGTGAGGGAGTCGGCGGCGGCCGTGCCGGCCAGGCCCAGCGCACCCGCGGCGGCGGGGTCGACGCCGGCGGGCAACGCGGTGATGCCGATCTCCTCGAGCACCGTGACGTACTCGCCGAAGCCGCCCTCGCCGAGGTGTGGCTTGGTGACCACGCCGTACACGGCGTCACCGGGCGTGAAGCGGGTGACCCCCTCGCCGACCGCCTCGACGATGCCGGCGAAGTCTTTGCCGAGCACGACCGGGTAGCGGTGCTCCATCATCGCGGCCAGGTGCCCGGCGGCCACCGACAGGTCGAAGCCGTTCACCGACGACACCTGCACCTTGACCAGGACCTCACCGGCGCCCGGGATGGGGGCGGGGACCTCGGTCAGCGCCGGCTGGGCACCCTGCTCGGCAAGAACGACTGCACGCATGACAACCTCCAGGCAAGAAGTGGAAGCTTTCCTCCACTAACCTCACTCACCGTAGCACGCAAGTGGACGCTGCCTTCCACTTGACGTACAGTGATGTGCGTGACCTCGCCGCCAGCGCCCCGCACCCCGCCCGCCGCCGGACTTCGGGTCGACGCGGAACGCAACCGGCAGCGCGTCATTGCCGCCGCGCGGGAGGTGTTCGCCGAACTCGGGCTCGACGTGCCGATGGAGGACATCGCCCGCCGTGCCGGCGTCGGGGTCGGCACCCTCTACCGGCGCTACCCCACCCGGGGGGACCTCATCGCCGCCGCGTTCGAGGAGAAGATGCACGCCTACGCCGCCGCCGCGCGCCAGGCCCTCGCGGACCCGGACCCGTGGCGCGGGTTCTGCGGCTATGTCGAGCGGATCTGCGGCATGCAGGCCGGCGACCGCGGCTTCACCACCGTGCTCACCATGACGTTCCCGACGGCGAAGCAGTTCGAGGCCGACCGCGACCGCGCCTACAAGGACTTCTCCACCCTCGTCGACCGGGCCAAGGCCGCCGGGAAGCTTCGCGCGGACTTCGTCACCGAGGACATGCCGATGTTCCTCATGGCCAACGCCGGTGTGCTCACCGCCACCGCCGACGCCGCCCCCGACACCTGGCGCAGGCTCGTCGGGTACCTGATCCAGGCGTGCGCCGCGCACGCCGCCGAGCCGCTGCCCGACCCGCCCCAGCCCCGGCAGATGTACCGGGCGATGCTCCGCGCCACCCGGCATCAACGTGAGCGACGCCCGGCGAAAGGCGCCTCATCCCACGAGGCCGGCGCGTAGGTCGGCGCCCTCGGGGTCGGCACTTCCGGCCCGTGGGTATGTACCTTGTCGGTTACGTACCCGACCTGTTACATTCATGCTCGTGGAAGCGGTGCTGCAGGCGCTGGCCGATGAGAGCCGGCGGAAAATGCTCGACACCTTGGCTCGCGGTCCGGCAACCGTGGGCGAGCTGGCGGCACTGCTGCCGATCGCCCGTCCCGGCGTCTCGCGCCACCTGCGGGTCCTGCGGGAGGCGGGGCTGGTCGACGTCCGCCAGGAGGCGCAACGACGCATCTACAGCCTCCGCCCGGAACCGCTGGCCGAGATCGACGACTGGCTGGCGCAGTACCGGGCCCTGTGGACGCAGCGGCTCGACGCCCTGCGCACTGAAGTCGCCCGGGGCAAACGCGAACGAAGGAGCAGCAGATGACCGGCAACTCACGCCAGGACGTCCGTATCCTGGGCAGTCTGGACAAGGGCGTCGTGCGTGTCGAAGACCGCTTCGACACCGACGTCGACGACCTGTGGTCAGCCCTCACCGATCCGGGCCGCCTCGCCCGCTGGATGGGCGAGATAGACGGCGACCTCCGCCTCGGCGGTGAGTTCCGCGCCCACTTCTTCGCCAGCGGCTGGAAAGGTACCGGGCGGGTGCAGGCGTGCGAGCCCCCGCACCGGCTGCTGCTGCAGACCATGCACCCCGGCCAGTCCGACGAGCATTTCATCGAGGTCAGACTGACCGCCGACGGCGACCAGACCATCCTGGTCTGGGAGGAGCGGGGCATGCCCGTGGACCAGCTCGCCGCGTACGGCGCCGGAGTCCAGGTCCACGTCGAAGATCTCGCCGCCCACCTCGCCGGTCGTCAACGCTGCGACGCGAAGACACGCTGGGAGGAGCTCATGCCGTCCTATCAGGCCGCCCCGGCCGTTGCCGGCTTGCGGCCCCAGCAGACCGCGGTGGCGAAGGACAACTCGAAGAACTCCTGACGGTCCAGGAGACGCAGGGCCTCGTCGACCGCCGGCCGGGCCTCGGGCATGTGGTCGAGGATGCGGGGGCGCAATTGCGTGAGGGTGTACGCCCAGCATCGCGCCGATGCGTTCCGGCCCCCGGTCGCCGGGACATGCACCGAGGCCGACACCCCGGTCAGGCCGTGCGCCAGCAGGGGCGAGGGAAAGGTCCGCGGCCATCGCGCGTCCGTGCCGATGGTCGCGGCCAGCGTCGACTCGACCGCGTGCATGGCGTCGCGAAACGCCGGCGTGCCGCCGGAGGCGATCGGGAAGCTCGCGATCGACTCGATCATCAGCACGCCCCCGGGGCGCAGGGACCGGCACAACCTGGCCAGGACCGCATCGCGTTCGGGCAGGTGTTCCAGCACGAACCGGGCGTGGACGAGGTGGAACGCCGACTCCGGCAACGGGTCCGAGACGATGTCGTGCTCAGCGACGCGCAGGGTGGGCGCGCCGATCGCCGGCAGCCATCGGGTGTCGATGTCGGTCGCCAGGACGCTGCCGTCGGGCACCTGGCCGGCAAGCCAGGCCGCGACCGTGCCGGCACCGGCGCCGACTTCGAGACAGTCCCAGTCCGGGCCGAGCCCGATGTCCCGCAGAATCCGCAGGGTCGTGGCGTCGGCCACCTCGGCCATGGCGACGAGTCGTTCCCGCTCGCCGTCCCACTCGGGGCTGAGAACCGATTCACCGTAGCGCTCAGGTGCCGTCATAGCGCAATTCAACCCCACGAGCCGGCAGGTACCGCCGAAGGCCGCGAACAGTCCGACTCGGCGCGTTCAGTGGCGGTTTTTGGATTGGGCTCGCGTCGATTGGCGACCGCCTGATGCGCGCGACGTTGATCCGCCTCGCGATGGCGATCTGCCCGGCGCCGGTCCGCGACCGCTACGGCGTCGAGATCACCGACCTGCTCGCGCATTCGACCCGGCCGTGGCGCGGCATCGCCGATGTCGGTCGATCCGCACTGTCCGAGCAGGCGGCGACGTGGACGTGGGCGCGTATCCACCCGCAGCTTCGCCGGATGGCGTGGCTCGCGCCCGCAGTGCCGCCCGGCGTCAGGTCTGAAAAGGCGTATGTAGCGGCGTCGACCTTTCGCGACGGTCGCCGGTGTCGGGGTCGAGTGCGGTCTCCGGGTGGGAGAACAACGCCGGCGCCGGTCGCGGCGCGGACGGTGCGGGCGTTGACGGCCGAGCGGCCGGCTCGGGAGGCCCTGCGGGCTGGATCTCGTTGACGGCTTCGGCGGCCGACAGCGTGCCGGAGTTGACGGCCTGCCACAGGCTGATGCGGCCCGTCGCGGTGACGACCGTGTGCCGCTGCAGTGCGGCCGGGCTGACGCCGTGGGCCTTGAGCTGCCCGGCGGTCGCCGGGTTCAGGTCCTTCCAGGCGTGCACCGTTTCGGCGGTGAACCCGTGCGCGGCCCACTGCTCGGCCAGGGCCGTGACCCGGTCGCGGACATGCTCCGGAATCACGTCTCGATCACCACGCCGGTCGCCCAGCAGCGCGCGGCCGAGCTCGGTGAGCCCGGCGATCGGCACCCAGTTGACCGGTTCGTCGACGCTCCGTCCACGGGCGTTCATCGTTGTTGCCCGGCGTACGAACGGACGATCTGGACGAATTCCATGCAACTATGATCCCTCATCGCGCCGCCCGGCAGTCACGCGCCCCTGCCGTCGTTGAACGCTTGAGGAGTCGGGCGCGTTCGTCTGGGCATGACGATGGAAGGCGACGGGGAACTCGCGGCGCTGGTTCGACGTACCGCAGACGCTTCCTCTGCTTTTATCCGCGGCGACATGCGTACCTATGTGGCCCTGCTGCCGCACGCGGATGACTACACGCTCATGTCACCGTACGGCGGCGTCGCGCACGGCTTCGACCACTCCGACGCGTCCCTCGACGCGACCGCGGCCTGGTTCCAGGGCGGCGAGGCGGAGCTCGAGGTCGTGCAGACGTACCGTGCGGGGGAAATGGCGGTGATCGTGGCGATCGAACGGCAGCACGGCGTGGTCGGCGGGCTCCCGGCGCAGGACTGGTCGCTGCGGGTCACGCTGGTCTTCCGCCGCGACGACGGCGAGTGGCGGCTGGTGCACCGGCACGCTGACGCCCTGGTGCACACCATCGACCATGCGCAGCTGTCGGCGCTGGCCCGCGGAGGAGGGCCGGTGGTCAGGGATTCAAGTGGTGGTGCCGGGAGAACATCCGGCTGAGCCGTGGCATGCGCTGGAGCGCTGACCGGTGCGCCGCGCTCCCTCGAAGACCTCTTCTTGTAATGGTCGACGTCGGGTGATCGGTCGGTAACTCGACAGCCGTCAACCGCGGGCCCGTCCCTCCGCGTCGTAAGAGGCGTCCGAAGTACATCGACGCAGGGAGAAACTCCGATGCCCAACCGTGCCGTTGTTCTGGTGCTCGCGCCGCTGCTGTTGCTGGCTGCGGCCTGTGACCCTATCGACGGGGCCGGCGGTCCTTCGTCGGCGCCGCCGGTCACCTCGCCGTCCGTGCCGCCGAGCTTCCCGCCGGGTTCGAGCCTGCCCAGCTTCCCGTCCGGGTCCACCGTGCCCAGCTTCCCGTCCGGGTCCACCATGCCCAGCTTCCCGTCCGGGTCCGGGATGCCGAGCTTCCCGCCCGGGTCCGCGATGCCGAGCTTCCCGCCGGGCTCTCCCGCGCCGAGCTTCCCGCCCATCTCGCCCGCACCGACCGGCTGGCCCGGGTCCGGGGGGCCGGGCGGCTGGCACTCGTAGTTTCAGGGAAAGCCCTTGCGCGCCGCGTGCCAGCCCAGCTGGATGCGGGTCAGGGCGTGGATGCGCCGCTGTACCGTGCGCAGGCTGGTGTCGAGCTGCCCGGCGATGGCCTGGTCGCTCAGGCCGGCCAGCAGCAGGGCCAGCACCCGCCGGTCGAGCAGCTCGGTGGCGCGGGGTACGCCGCTGCGGGCGGCGATGCCGTCGGGCGTGCCGCCCGCTACTTTTACCGGCTCCTCGGTACCACCCAGCCGATCGAACGCATGAACTCCAGCCGTTCCCAGGCCATGTCCTGGACCGGATAGAGGAGCAGGAGGCATCCGTCGGCGGGGCTGGAGGCGGTCCTCGCGCAGTCCTGGGCGCGATGCTGGTAGGAGGAGAACCCGTCCATATCCTGCATCACCGCGCCGTGGCACTGCGCGTACGCCAGCATCATCGTCAGGATGCCGAGGGCCGGCACCACCTGCGCGGTCCGGGTGACGACGCTCGGGCGGGCCTTGACCGGCACGGCGGTGGCCACGGCCACCGCCACCCCCGCACCTGCGGGGGCCGGCTCGGCGTCGGCGTCCGGCTCCGGCGCATCGGCCTGGTCGGATGGGGCCGGTGTCCAGGCGAGCTGGGCCGCCTTGGTCGAGATCACCAGGATGGCCACGACGAACAGCAGCGAGATCGTGGTGTAGCGGCTGGAGAACGCCTGGTGGTACCCGTAGACCAGCCGGGCGGCTCCGGTGACGACGGCCGAGCCGGTCGCGACCAGGCCGATGCACAGCCACGGGACCAGGGTGACGAACTGCGAACGGTGTCGCAGCAGCACGTACCCGACGCTGACCATCAGCAGCAGCACCAGCCCGAGGGCCAGCACGTTCGAGCGGTGCTGGTCGAACGGGCCCATCAGCACGCGGGTCAGGTACACCGCGCCGTACCGGGCCAGTCCCACCGGCTGCGTCAGGATCACGTGGAGGGGCGACTCGCCGCCCATGTCAAAGTAGTCGGTGTAGTAGAGCTTGATCTCGATCGCGGCGGCGGCGACCCACACCAGGGACCAGCGCCACAGCCGGCGGGCGAACGCGAAGAGCGGCAGGCCGACGACCCAGACCAGCAGGCCGCCGCCGAGGGAGAACGTGGCCAGGGTGGCGCCGAGCACCGCGACCAGGACCTGCTTCCACGGCTGTGCGGTCCGCCAGGAGCCCAGCGCCCAGACGGCCAGGACGATCCCGGCGACGCTCATGAACCACTCGATCTGCCAGCCCCACAGCCAGTTCTGCACCGCGGTCGGGGCGAAGACGATGACGCTGGTCAGGAACATGGCGGTGAACTGCCACCAGCGCAGTCCCCGCTCCCGCCCGGTGCCGTCCGGGCCGGTCATCGTGTGCCGGATCATCAGGGCGAGCAGGACGAAGGTCAGCGCGGCGACGAACAGGCTGAACGCCAGCTGGACCCGGATGTCCCAGTTGCTGATCGACGCCAGCCCGAACATGACCAGGTTGGGCCACAGGATTCGATGCTCGTTGTGCTGGGCGTAGAAGACCCCGAAGTCGAGCCGGCCGTCGTGCTGGGCCTTCACGATCCAGTAGAAGTCCCAGTCGTCATTGAACGGCACATTGACCCACCGCCGGACCACGGCTTGGACCAGATACACGAATGGTGCCGCCACCGCAAGGGACATGGCCGCAGGGGTCAGGCGTTTGGGCACGCCACAAGATACATGACGTTCCACGGACGTAACGGCTCCAGCCGATGCGTCCGCTGCTTCAACACTGCCCAGCCGGCCGGGCCGGCTACCTCAGTTCTGCCGGCGGCGAATCCACCAGAAGGAGAAGCCGGCCAGTGCCGCGCCGAGCACGAGGAAGATCCCCGTCTCCGCCCACTGCATGGGCCAGTAGTGGCTCGCCGGCTGGTACGAGACGGTCTGGTGCAGGTCGTACTGGGCGAGGCAGGTGCCGCTGTCGGCGAAGTCGGTCGTCACCTCGTCGGAGCCCAGGCCCGGGAAGCACTCGGGGTGCGCGGCCGCGGCGACCGCGTGACCGGAGGAGTCCTCGATCGGCGGGGCGTCGGTCACCCACGTGCCCGGTGGGACCGGCAGGTTGAGGAGGGCGATGTCCGCCGTGTCGTTGCGGAAGTCGATGCCCTGGGCCCGGCTCACGACGTCCTGGTTGATCGGGTAGCTGACGGTGGTCGGCGGCAGCAGGTGCGGCCGGACGACGGCCGGGAAGAAGATCTGGATGACGACGAACGCCGCGAGGGTGACGGCCATGGCCGGGATGGTCCGGCGCAGCAATAGGCCCGCGGTGGTACCGAGGGCAAAGGCGAACGCGGCGTAGCCGAGCGGGACGATGCCACGCGACGCGAAGGTCATCGCCGCCCACCGGCCCCCGTTGAGCTCGTCCAGCGGGCCGGCCCACCACGTCAGCAGCCAGCTGAAGACCCCCGCGGTCGCGACCGCGGCGGCGCCGACGACGGCGACCTTGACCGCGAGCCAGCGGGTGCGGGTGACGGTCTGGCCCCAGGCGAGCTGGTGGGTACCGGTCTCCAGCTCCCGGCCGACCAGGGGCGCGCCCCAGAACAGGCCGAGCAGGGCCGGTACCGCGACCACGAGGAGCTGCAGGAGCTCGAACATGGGCTCGTAGCCGCGCTGCAGCTGGGAGAACCGGGCCCCCAGCGCCCGCGCGGCCGGGGTGGTGCCGTCGCAGGCGTGCAGCGGGGCACACGCGGCCAGGTCCGCGGCGTAGCTGTGGTGCATCCGCAGCCCGGTGATCAGGAAGCCGATCGCGGCCGCGGCGACCAGGGCCGCGCCGGTGAGGGCCGGGGCCCGGAACTGCCGCCAGGTCACCCAGATCATCGTGCTGCTCCCGTCGGTTGCGACCGTTCCATGTACGTCAGCACGAGGTCCTCCGGCTCGAGGTGTTCGGCGGACCAGTCCCCGGCGGGCAGCTCGCGCTCGCTGTGTACGACGAACCGCGACTGCCGGTCCGTGTGCTCCGCCGAGATGACCTCGACCCCGGCCGGCAGCTCGGACGCCTCGCGCCGCGAGCACACGATCCGGTGGTGCTGCGCGAGCAGGTCGTCGGTCTCGCCGGCGAGCTGGACGCGGGAGGAGACCAGCACGACCAGGTAGTCGCAGACGCGCTCGAGGTCGGAGACCAGGTGCGAGGAGAGGATGACGCTGGTGCCGTGCTCGGCGACCGACTCCATCAGGTGGCGCAGGAAACCGCGGCGGGCCAACGGGTCCAGGCTCGCGACCGGTTCGTCGAGGATGAGCAGCTCGGGCCGCTTGGCCACCGCGACGGTCAGGGCCAGCTGGGCGCGCTGGCCGCCGGAGAGCCTGCCCGCCTTCTGCTTCGGGTTGAGGCCGAGCTGCTCGACGCGGTCCTGGGCGAGCTTCGCGTCCCAGCCCGGGTTCATCTTGGCGCCGAACTTCAGGTGGTCGGCGACGGACAGGCCCGGGTAGGTGGGGGTGTCCTGGGCGACGTACCCGACGCGGGCCAGCTGCGCCGTGCCGCCGGTGGGCTGTTCGCCCAGCACCTCGATCCGCCCCGCGGTCGGCGCGAGCATGCCGCAGGCGATCTTCAGCAGCGTGGTCTTGCCCGCGCCGTTGGGCCCGACGAGACCGACCACGTGCCCCGGCGGGAGCTCGAGGGTACAGTCGGCCAGCGCCTGGCGCTGACGGTAGCGCTTGCCCAGCGCATGGGCTTGCAGGATCGCGTTCATGTCTCCTCTTCGGCGCTCTCGCGCAGGGTGTTCTGGAACATCGCCTCGATGCCCGGCTCGGTCAGCCCGGCCGCGCGGGCCTTGCCCATCCAGGCGCGCAGCTCCTGCTGCAGCGGACCGTGCTCGGTGAGCGATGCGTGGCCGAGCGATCGGGTGATGAACGTGCCGACGCCGGGCTTGGCCGCGGCCAGGCCCTGGTGCTCGAGCTCGCGGTACGCCTTGCTCACGGTGTTCGGGTTGATCGCCACCTTCGCGACCACTTCCTTGACCGTGGGCAGCTTGTCGCCCTCGGTGAGCAGCCCCAGGAGCAGCGCCTGCCGCACCTGCCGGACGAGCTGCAGGTAGGGGGCGATCCCCGAGCGCGCGTCGAGGTGGAAGTCGATCACCCATAATCCTGTTCCACTAGGTTACTAGTGAAATGAGGATGGACGGGGGCGGGGGGTGTGTCAAGCCGGCTTACGCGAGCAGGTGAGCGCGCCGATGCGGCCGTAGGCGACTGCGCCGGTCACGCCATTCGCCGCGGCCAGCAGGGGCTCGCGGCTCGTCTCGTCGCCCAGGGCGGCCGCGAGCCGTGCGCCGCGGCCCAGCGGGAAGAACAGGCTGACGTTCGCGCCCACGCGGGTCGCCATCGCCCACAGCTCGCGAGCGGCGGTGTCGTCGCCGCGGAAGGCGGCGAGCTCGGCGCCGCCCATCGCCCACGCTCCGAGCAGCGGGCGGTCGTGGGCGGCGAGGACTTCGGCGCGACAGCGGCGCAGGGCGTCGGTGGCGTGCGCGTCGGCGTCCGCGGTCGGCCCCTGCGTCGGGCGCGCGTCGGCGACCCACAGGTGGATGACGGCGGCCGCGACCCGGAACACGGTTCGGGGCAGCGCCGGGTCGGCCGCGCCCACGCCCGCGGTCGCTCGCAGCAGCGCGTCGGCCCGGGCCAGCGCCTCGTCGTACCGCCCGCGTTGCCAGGCGAGGTGGGCCAGGCCGAGCCCGGCCTGGCAGGCGTCGACCTCGTCGACCGGTTCCGCACCGGCGATCGACAGCAGCCGGCCTTCGGCCTCGGTGTCGCCCGCGAGGGCCAGCTGGGTGTCGCGCAACACCCGGGCCCAGCGGGCGTCCTCGGCCGCGCCGACCAGTTCCAGGTGCCGCTGGCTGCGCCGCAGCCACTCGTCGGTGCGCGGGTCGGGGCCGGCGCTCGTCGCGTGCCCGGCGGCCTGGGCGGCCATCCCCATCGCCCAGTGGTCGCCGACGGCCTCGAAGCGGCGGTAGGCCTGCTCGGCGTCGCCGGCCGCGTCCGGGCGGGGGCCGGTGTTCTCGATGAGAACAGCGCGGATGAAGTGGCCCATGCCCTGCACGTACGGGTCGGGGTGGGCGATGAGGGCCGCGGCGTCGGCCAGGCTCTTGTCGGGGTCCGCCTGCTCCAGCCCCGGCAGCGTCGACGCCAGCGCGGCGGTGCGGGGCGAGATGTCGCCGGGGCGCTCGGCGAGCACGACGCGCAGGGCGCGGCGGGTCAGCGCGCTGAGCCGCAGCGGGCCCGTGTTGCCGGCGTTGACGCCGATCAGCACGCACAGCCACGCGAGCCGGTCGGCGTGCGGCAGCGGGCGCCCGGCGGCCGCACCGTGCCGGATCGCCGAGCGCCGCCGCGCGGCCGGGTCGTCGAGGTGCAGCAGGGAGCGCGCCCAGGCGCTGGCCTCGAGGTGCTGGCCGCGCACCGTCCACAGGTGGAACAGGGCATTGGCGATGTCGACCGCGGCCGGTTCGTCGTCGTGCTCCAGCGCCCACCGCAGGGCGGCCACCAGGTTGTCCTGGTCGGCCGCGCAGCCTTGCAGGGCCTCGATCTGGGCGGGGCCGATGAGGTCGGCGGCCAGCGCCACGGCCCGCCGCACGCCCCACCCGGCGAGACCGGCCAAGGCGTCCTCGCGCCCGCCGGCGGCGTCGAGCCTGGCCTCGCCGTACTCGCGGACCGTCTCCAGCATCCGGTAACGGTCCCCTTCGAGACGCAGCAGGGACTGCTCGGCCAGGATCGCCAGCCCCCGCGGTACACCCGGAGCGCCCGTAACGGCGAGGGCGAGATCCGTGGTGAACGGGGCCGGGATGACGGCCAGCCGCTCCAGCAGGTCCCGCTCGGCGGGCTCGAGCAGCTCGCGGCTCCAGTCGACCATCGCCCACAGGCTGGTGTGCCGGTCGGGCAGTCCGCGCAGCGCGTCGTCGAGCAGCGCGAACCGGTCGCCGAGCCCCGCCAGTACGTCCTCGATCGGCATGTGCCGCAGCCGCGCCGCGGCGAGTTCGAGGGCGAGCGGCAGGTTGTCGAGCCGGTGGCAGAGGGCCAGCGCCCGGTCGCGCCGCCAGGCCGGCGTCGCGCCCCCGGCCCGTACGCGGGCGTCGAGGAGGGCGAGCGCCTCGTCGTCGGGCAGCGCGGGCAGCCGGTGGACGACCTCGCCGACCAGGCCCAGCGGCGCCCGGCTCGTGGCGAGCACGCCGAACTCGGGCGGCGCCGCGGCCAGCAGGTCGGCCACGACGGCCGCGGCGGCGTCGAGGACGTGTTCGCAGTTGTCGAGCACGAGGAGCCCGTCGAGATCGCCGGGCCCGCGGGGGTCGGGCAGGACCGCGAGGACGGCCGGCCGTACCTCGGCGGGGGAGCGCAGGCCGGCCAGTTCGACGACGCGGACGGGCCGGGACCCGCCGACGGTGCGGGCGATCTCGGCGGCCAGCCGGGTCTTGCCGGCCCCGCCGGTCGCGACGACGGTCACCAGCGGCGCCGCGCGCAGCGCCCGGCCGACGGCGGCGAGATCGGTGTCGCGGCCCACCAGCGGCGTCATGGCCCGGCGCCAGGCGGCCGGGAGGTGCGGCCGCGCGGGCGTCAGCTTGCCGCGCAGCAGCGCCAGGTGCGCCTCGGCGAGCGCGGGCGACGGGTCGGCCCCGTACCGCTCGGCCAGCTCCGCCCGCACCCGCTCGACCAGGTCGAGGGCCTCGGCGTCGCGCCCCTGCGCCGCGAGCACCCGCACGAGTGCCGCAGCGGCCGGCTCGTCGGGCGGCACCCGGGCGGCCAGCCGGCGCAGATCCGCCTCCTCGAACGGGCCGCCGGCGGCCAGCGCGGCCTCGGCCCGCAGCGTCACAACGTCGCCGAAGAGCCGGGCGGTGCCGCCGTCGTCCAGCTCCGGTACGTCCGGGAACAGCGCCCGCGCCTCGTCGGCCCAACCCCGCGCCCGGGCCGCGTCGCCCTCCGCCAGCGCCCGCCGTCCCCGGTCGGCCAGCCCGCGGGCCGTGACGGCATCGATCTGCACCTCGTCGGCCGGGATGCGGTACCCGCCGGGCGCCGTGAGCACCGGCACGCCGAGCCGCCGTACCCGGCCGACCAGGGCCTGCACCGCGCCGGTGGCGTCGTCGGGCGGTTCGCCGAGCCAGACCGCGGCGACCAGCGCACCGGTCGAGACGGCGCGGCCCCGGGCCTCGAGGAGCTCACGGATCACGGCGGCGAGCCGGTCGCCCCGCACGGGGCGGCCGTCCACCGCGAGGGGGCCGAGCGTCGTGATCCGCACGCTCCCATCATCGCAGCAGGTTGATCAGGTTCCGGGCGGCGTTGTCGCCCAGGAGCACGGCGTTCATGGCGACGCCCTCGGCGGCGGCCGCGGCGCTGCGGGCGAACATCGCCTCCTCGTACGCGCCGAGCGCCGCCTCGGAGCCCGCCGCGATGGCCGCGCCGAGCTCGGCCCCGTCGAGCATGGCCAGGTTGGCCCCCTCGCCGTTCGGCGGCTGCACGTGGGCGGCGTCGCCGAGCAGGGTCACCCCCGCCTTCCGCTCCCACCGGTGGTCGACCGGCAGCCCGAAGTGGGGCCGGTGGACGGGGGCCGTGTCACTCGCCGTGATCAGCGCGGTCAGCTCGGGGGCCCAGCCCTCCACCTCCTGCGCGATCCGGGCGGTCGCCGCGGCGGGATCGGTGAAGTCGATGGCGGCGAACCATTCCAGCGGCCGGGCCAGCCACAGGTACGCGTGCAGGTTCCCGTCGCTCTCCCGGTGCACCAGGAACAGCTTCCCGCTCGCGGCCTGGTCGAACCCGAACAGCGACCCGCCGCCGACCGCCTTCGCCGTGGCCGGATGGCGGTTGTCGCCGTCGAACAGGAAGGTCTCAACCGCCGAGCCGCCACCGTACTGCGGCACGGCGTCGCTGAGCAGGGGCCGCACCCGGGACCAGGTTCCGTCGGCGCCGACGAGCATGGCCGTGACGACTGACGTGCCGTCGGCGAAGTGCACCTCGTGGCGGCCTTCGCTGGCAGCGTTCACGGCGAAGGCCGGGTGACCGGGAGCGTTCACGGCGGCGCCGCTGCGGCCGGGAGCGTTCACGGCGACGACCTTGTGACCCCAGCGGACGGTACCGGCCGGAAGCGAGTCGAGCAGCAGCCGGCGCAGCGCGGCCCGCTGGACCTCGGGGCTGTCACCGCAGCCGTCGTCGGGCTTGTCGTACAACACCGTGCCGTCCCGGTCGACGACACGGTATGACTCACGGCCGTGCAGCACGAGGCGGTGGAACTGTGCCGTCAGTCCGGCCGCGGCGAGCGCGACCTGGCCGTTGTACTCGTGGATGTCGAGCATGCCGCCCTGGGCGCGGGACGTGGGGGAGGCCTCGGCCTCGTACACGGTTGCGGGAATGCCGTGCAGGTGCAGGACGCGGGCCAGGGTGAGGCCGCCGAGCCCGGCGCCGACGATCGTGACCGGTGTGTTCATGCGGGAACCGTGCACGGTCCCGCCGACACGGCGGCGACACGGCACCGACACGTGGTCGGTTGTACGCCGCGCCCGGGCCGTGACGTTCGGGCCCGAGAAGTACATAGTCACTGCGTCAACCTCGGGTTGACGTCTCGGATGCGTCAACCTATGGTTGACGCATGACGCCCACCGAACCCGTCACCAACGCGATCCGGCTCGACGACCTGATCGAGGCCATCAAGAAGACCCACCCCGCCGTGCTCGACCAGCTCTCCGACGCCGTGCTCGCCGCCGACCACCTCGGTGACGTGGCCGACCACCTCATCGGCCACTTCGTGGACCAGGCCCGCCGCTCCGGCGCCTCGTGGACGGAGATCGGCCGCAGCATGGGCGTCACCAAGCAGGCGGCCCAGAAGCGGTTCGTGGCCAAGGGCGAGGACGCCGCCCAGCAGTTCAGCCGGTACACCGACCGGGCCCGCAAGGTCGTCGTGGCGTCCCAGGAGGAGGCCCGCACCCGGGGCAGCGACCACATCGGCGTCGCGCACCTGATCCTCGGCCTGGTGGCGGACCCGGCCGCGCTCGGCGCCCGGGCCGTCGTCGCGCAGGGCGTGTCGCTCGACGCCGTCCGGCGGGCGGCGACCGCGACGCTGCCGCCGGCCGCCGAGTCCCTGCCCGCGCTCATCCCGTTCGACGCCCAGGCGAAGAAGGCGCTGGAGCTGGCGTTCCGGGAGGTGCTGCGGCTGGGCCACCAGCACGTGGGCACCGAACACATCCTGCTCGGGCTGCTGGAGCTCGAGGACGGTACCGGCATCCTCACCGCCCTCGGCCTCGACAAGGCCACCGCCGAGGCGTCGATCGGTGCCGCCCTGGCATAGGTGCGATGCCGCTGCAGCGCCGTTACAGCGGAACTGCAGTGGCATCGAACATCGTCTCTCTGTCGAAGGGAGACGACATGAACAACCCCGGTCCCCGGCGCGCACGGCGTGTGCTCGCGTCGACGACCGCCCTGGTGGTGGCGAGCCTCGCCGCCGTCGTGGTGCAGTTCACGATCGATGCCCAGCCGGCCGCCGCGGCCAGCAGCATCGGCGGCACGATCACCCGCTCCGAGGTGATCAGCCGGGCCACCAACTGGTACAACCGCCGCAACGACTCGGACCTGACCTACGACCAGGGGCTCAAGACCTGGGACGGCACGCACTCGCGCGAGTACCGCCGGGACTGCTCCGGCTACGTGGACATGGCCTGGCACCTGGGCTCGGACCCGAACACGACGGGCCTCATGGACTCCGACGTCACCGTCGCCATCAGCCGGAGCCAGCTCCTGCCCGGCGACATCCTCGACGACGTCGTGCGCCACTCGGACGAGTCCTCGGACCACGTCGTCATCTTCGGCGGCTGGGAGGACGCGGCGAAGACGCACTTCTGGATCTACAGCTTCGGCGGCACCCCGATCGTGAAGTACACCGGAAAGTCCTTCAGCGACGACACGATCGGCAGCCACCCGATGTCGGACTACGTCGCGCGCCGGTACAAGAAGATCGTCGACGACACCCCGGAAGTGCAGGTGCAGCCGGGCCGGCAGTTGGCGGATCTCAACGGTGATGGTCTGCCGGAGCTGATCGGTCGGAAGGCTGATGGGGGTTTGTACGCGTATCCGCACAAGGTGGGTGTGGCGTCGGTGGTGGGGACGGCGTGGGA
>NZ_JBEZDS010000027.1:0-50234 GCF_040648435.1 Dactylosporangium sp. NPDC049140
CAACTCGTCCATGGGGCTCCTCCCGGATGCCGGTTGGCCACACGAACAAGCCACGGATGACCCGGCCCCTTCGCTCCGACCCCACCGCGCCCAGCAGGGTCTTCATCGCTACTACAAGCCGGTCCGCCGACGCGCCCCGCATCGGTACTCAAGCCCTCGCAGGTTCTGCTGCTTGGGCCGCTCCCTCTCGCCACGACCAGGGCGGCAATATCGGGGCACGCCTTCCCACGTTCCGTGCGAAGGCCGCAGATCAGGCTCACGTCGCCTCCATGCCGGACACCGTCTGGCCAGTCGGTGGGCTCCCGCCAGACTGATCGCGGACGCACAAGAACGTCCGGTTTCGATGTCACTTGAATTAAATAACGACACGTCATCAGCGATCCCGTTTCCGGGACTGCGCACCGTCTTCCTGATCCCTACCTGACGCCTCAGCGGACGCCTTTTCCGTATCGCTCACGACGACAGTCTTCGGCTAACGCCGCATACGGTGGTTTGATGCCCTCCCCCACAGGACGACATCGAAGGGCCAATCCTTCATCCCTCGCACAGCATCGCATTCAGAAAACTCTCCTACGTAGAGCCCCTTTCAGCGTTCGTGGCGCACCTTGATCTTTAACCTGAGGGTCGGGTGATATCGACCCCGACTGATCAGGGCCGCAGCCCTTGATCGATCATCCCGCTGCCTAGGGCTAGCCTACGTTGCGGTCCTCCTTGCGGCGGTTCGTCGCCGCGGTAGACCGAACGATGTGACAGCTACTTCGGGGAGTCATGGTGGAGCTCGAGATTCCGCGTGGCCGGCACGCAGGCCGGGCCTGGCGAGCGTTGAGCGTGCAGGCCCGGAAGGACGCCGTCGCGGCCGCGAGCCGCGGTGTCGCGCCCTCGGACGTCGGGGTCGCCTGGGCCGCCGCCGGGTACGGCCGGACGGTAGCGAAGCGACTACGCATCGTACGCCTGTTGGTGCCGGTGGCACTGGTCGCCGTCTTGATCCCGATCGCCGCGGCACTGGTCGCGTCACGCGCCTCGCCACGGACTGTCGACGTCGTCATGGCTCTGATACTCGTCGCGACCCTCGGCGGAATCGCGGGCCTGCTCACCTGGGGTCGGCGATACCAGCGGCTGCACGCCAGCGGCCTGCTCGGGATGGAGGCCGCCCGGCTCGGGTCGCTGACCCCGACGCCCGGCCAGTCGGCGTGGGTCACCGCCGCTGCCGAATCCGGGTTCACCGTGCCGTACCACGCCCAGGTTCCGGTCCCCGAACCGTTGGCTCGCCCGATGGCGGATCCCGCCGGCACCGGGGTGCGTGAGGTTACGTTGCGGCGCGGTCGTGTCCTGGTCAGCCTCGCCATGCTGCTGGCCATGGCGCTGGTGTTATGGCTGCTCGTCGTCCTTGTCTGGCACGGTTCGAGTCCGCCGATACTCGCGACCCTGGTCACGGTCCTCGCCGTGGTCTACACCCTCGCGCTCGCCACCATCCTGTACGCGGCCAGTCCGGCCCTGCGCCGGCCGGTTGCCGCACGGTTCACGCCCGATGGGTGGGAGATACCCGCACAGCGCACGAGCGGATTGTGGGCCGACGTCCGAGCGATCCGGGTACGCCCGCTGTCGAATGGCAGCTTAACGGCCAGTTCGCCGCAAGCCGCCGAGGCCCGGGTGGTCACGCTGATCGTCGATGACCCCGAACGGCACCTCGCGCACCTGAGCGCGGTGCGTCGGGCGCTGATGCGGAGCAACATCAAGAAGTACGGCTCACCCATCGCCATCGTCGCCATGCCACGGCGGACGATGCCGGCCGTGGAGATGGTTGAGCTGCTGCAGCATTACACCTCGGCGCCCGTGGAATGGGCTGCCAGCAGCGGAACGGCGAAGTAGCAGACATCGAGGAAGAACACCACCACAACCAAGCCACGACCCCGACGACGAGGTTGAAGATCAAGCTAAGGCCCGTCATGCACCACACCGCGCACGTGGTTCAGGGACAGCGCCCCCGGCTCGAACGCCGTCAGCAGCCACGTCGCGCCCGCCGCCACCAGCGGGGCCGGCGACCGACCTCACGGGCGCGCGCCACCGCACGTGGTCCCAGACGAAGAACCCGTCCCAGCCGGCCTCCTCCGCCGCCGTGGCCAGGCCCGCGACGGCGACGGGATCGGCCAGTTCGTCGAAGAGCGGCAGCCAGATCGCCGACCGCGGGCCGCTACGCATGACCGGTCCGGAGCGGAGCGGAGGGGCCGGTCATCGGCCGGCGCGGTTTGACGGCCGGGGCGCCGACGAGCGCAGCGAGGAGGAGCCCTGGCTGTGCAGGAGGTCGGCCAGCGCCGCCGGGCGGCTGAGTGCGCCGCAGTGGCCGGCGTCGAGCTCGTCGGGCGTGACGCCCAGCCGTTCGGGGGCCAGCCGCCGGAACAGTTGCGGTGGGAAGCACCGGTCCTGCCGGAAAAGCACAAATCTCGTCGGTACCCCGGGCCAGGCGTCCAGCGGCCAGGGCTGCGCGTAGGCCGGCTCCGACGGGTGTGCGCGCTCGCGGCGGAGGGCCTCCTCGGCGAGCGGCCGGGGCACGTCGTGGTAGTAGCAGACGTACGGATCGTCGCTGCCGGTCAGCCCGCCGTCCCGGGCCGCCTGGGCGCGTACCGCATCCTGGTAGCCCACGTTGGCCCACCAGTCCGCGGGCCGCTCGCCGGGCGCGGGGATCATCCCGGCCACGAGGACGAGGGCGCGGGCCGCGAGCCGGTCGGCCACCAGCGGCGCGGTGAACGCGCCGAACGAGTGCGCGGCGACGATCGCGTCCGGACGGTCGCCGGTGGCCGCGACCACCGCAGCGGCGTAGGTGTCGAGGTCGGCCGACTCGGCGTCCGGCAGGTCGGGGGCGACCACGTCATGGCCCCGGGCGCGCAGCTCGGCGGCCACGAGGTGCCAGGACCAGCCGGAGTCCCCCGCCCCGTGAATCAGTACGAAAGTGGTCATGCCTGTCACGCTAACCGCGGCGAAGCATGCTGAAAAACGATTGGTTCCGATCAAAGCGATCGTATTAGCCGATAGAATGGCGACGTGACGGACGTCGATCTGCGCCATCTCGCCACCATGGCCGCCATCGTCGAGGAGGGGTCGTTCGGACGGGCGGCGGCGCGGCTCGGGTACACCCAGTCGACCGTGAGCCAGCAGGTCG
The DNA here is from genome assembly GCF_040648435.1 of Dactylosporangium sp. NPDC049140. Classification (NCBI taxonomy): domain Bacteria; kingdom Bacillati; phylum Actinomycetota; class Actinomycetes; order Micromonosporales; family Micromonosporaceae; genus Dactylosporangium; species Dactylosporangium sp. NPDC049140. Next base: position 3,158 of record NZ_JBEZDS010000027.1, read on the forward strand.
CCGGGCTGGAGCGGGCCGTCGGCGGCGCGGTGTTCGACCGGCCGGGCGGGCCGCGGCCGGTGACGATCACCCCGCTGGGGCGGGTCGTACTGGCCCACGGCCGGGAACTGCTGAGCCGGGCCCGGGCCATGGCCGACGCCCTCGACCGGTTCCGGGCCGGCCAGGGCCGCGTGGACATCGGCACGTTCCAGAGCCTGTCCACCGTGATCCTGCCGCGGCTCGTGCGGCGGCTGCGCGCGGAGTACCCCGACTGCGACATCCGCCTGTTCGAGGAGGAGACGGACCCGCCGCGCGTCGACGACCTCGACCTGGTCTTCTTCGACGGGCGGGTCGCCGGGGACGTCGAGCACCGCAAGCTGCTCGACGACCCGTACGCGCTCGTCGCCCGCCGCGGCGCCTTCCCCGACGGCCCGGTGCCCCTGCGCGCGCTGCACGACGCGCCGATGGTGGCGTGGCCCGCCGTGTGCGACCAGCCCCGGGTGGAGGAGGCGTTCGCCCGCGCCGGCGTGCGGCCCCGCAACGTGTTCCGCACGACGAGCAACGAGGCCGTGCTGTCGATGGTGCGGGCCGGCATCGGCTCGGCGGTCCTGCCCCGGCTGGTCCTCGAGGGCGTTGCCGAAACGCTCGGGGGCGCCGGCGAGACGCTGGCCGTGCACGAGCTGCGACCGGCGTTCCCGCCGCGCGAGATCTACCTGCTCTGGCCCTCCGGGCGCACCCAGTCCCCGCTCGCGGCCCGGGCGATCGAGCTCGCGACCGAGGTCACGGCCCGGTACCGACGCGAATGAATGTTCCGAAGAGTCCCGGCCGCCACCACCACGCAGGAGAACGGGCCGTAGGTTCGAGGGCATGAAACTGCTCCTGCCGAGCAGCATCGACCTCGACGTCGAGCTGCCGTCCGATGTCGTCGCCGTCGGGTACGCCGTGGACCGGCCGGTGCCCGGCGAGCATTGTGAGGCCGAAGCCCTCGTGGTCTGGGGCAACCCGGCCGACCAACTGCTCGACTCGGCGCGGCGGCTGCGACGGCTGCGCTGGGTGCAGACGCTCGCCGCCGGGCCGGACGCGGTACTCGCGGCAGGGTTCGACCCCGGCGTCGTCATCACCGCCGGGCAGACGTTGCACGACACGCCCGTGGCCGAGCACGCGCTCGCGCTGATCCTCGCCGCGGCGCGCCGGCTCAACCTCGTGATCCGTGCGCAGGTCGGCCACCGGTGGGCCGGGGAGCTCGGCGGGCTGCAACCGGTGGCCCCGGCCGGCACCTTCCGGACCCTGCGCGGGGCCCGGGTGACGATCTGGGGGTTCGGCGGCATCGCGGCCACGCTCGCGCCGCACCTCACCGCGCTCGGCGCGACCGTCACGGGCATCGCACGGCACCGCGGCGAACGCGGCGGCGTGCCCGTGCTGCTCGCCGACGACCTGCCGGCGGTACTGCCGGCGACCGACGTCCTGGTCATGATCCTTCCGGGCACCGCCGAGACCCGGCACGCGCTCGGGGCCGAGCGGCTCGCGCTGCTGCCGGCCCACGCCTGGGTGATAAATGTCGGTCGTGGTTCGACGGTCGACGAGGCGGCGCTGCTCGCCGCGATCCGGGACCGGCGCCTGGCCGGGGCGGGGCTCGACGTGTTCGAGACCGAGCCGCTGCCGGCCGGATCCGGGCTGTGGGACGAGCCGAACGTCATCATCACGCCGCACGCCGCCGGCGGCCGGCCGATCGGCGCGGCCGGGCTGATCGCCGAGAACCTGGCGGCGCTGCGCACCGGGGCGGCCCTGCGCAACGTCGTGCCGCGGTAACCACCGAGCCGTACCGATGCGTAGTGGCCGCGGCCACGTATCGTGAGTGACGTGGATCCGGTGGTTACCTCGTTCGGCGCCGCGCTCGTGGCGGCGATGGCCACGCACGAGTGGTCGCGGGCGCACGCGGGCGTCGTCGCCGTCTGGCGGCGGTACCGCCGCGACGACCCGATCGCCGCCGACCTCGACGCGCTGCGCGAGCGGGTGACCGGGGCGCGGCGGGCCGGCCGGGCCGACGTCGAGGACGCGCTGGTGCGGATCTGGCAGGCGCGCGCCCTCGAGCTGCTGATGGACCACCCCGAGGCCGGCGACGAGCTGCGGGCGCTGCTCGAACGGGTCCCGGCGCCGGCCGCCTCGGCCCAGGTCACGATCGGCCGCGTCACGATGCGCGGCGAGGCGCACGGCACGAGCACCTTCAACCAGTTCGTGGGCGACCAGCACTACCACGACCACCGGCCATGAGCGGGGCGCCGCGCGAGCCCGGCGTCACCCTCACGGGCCAGTCGTTCGGCGGCACGTTCAACCAGTTCGCCGGGGACCAGTACAACATCGTCGTGGCGGCCGCGACTCCCCCGCCGCCGCGGATGCGGACGCTGCGGGCCGACATCGCCACGTTCACCGGCCGGGACGAGCAGATCCAGCGGATCCTGGCGGGCATCGCCGACGGTACCGCGAGCATCTGCGCCCTCGACGGCATGCCCGGCGTCGGCAAGACCGCCCTGGCCCTGCGGGTCGCGCACCGGATCGCCGACCGGTACCCCGACGGGCAGCTCTTCGTCGACCTCCACGCGCACAGCGCCGACCATCAGCCGGCCGAGCCCGCCGAGGTCCTGGCGGTGCTGCTGGCCGCGGCCGGGGTACCCCCGGAGCAGATCCCGGCCGCGACCGACGAGCGGGCCGCGGCCTGGCGGGACCTGGTCGCCGGGCGGCGGATGCTGCTGCTGCTCGACAACGCGGCCGACGTCCGGCAGATCGCCGCGCTGCTGCCCGGGGCCGCGTCGTGCCTGGTGCTCGTCACCAGCCGGCAGCGCCTGGCCGGGCTGCGCCGGGACTACGGGGCCACCCTGCTGACCGTCGACACGCTGCCGGTGCCCGACGCCGTGGCGCTGTTCGCCCGCGTCCATCCGCGCCCGCTGCGCGCCGACGAGCACGCCGCGGCCGAGGCGCTGGTGCGGCTGTGCGGCCGGCTGCCGCTGGCGATCACCATCGTGGCCGCGGGGGCCGACGCCGAGGCCGGGCACGTCCGCGACCTGCTCGCGGACCTGGAGTCGGCCCGGGACCGGCTGGCGGGCATCGACGCGCACCTCGAGGACGGTACCGTCGGCGTCGCATCGGCGTTCCAGCTGTCGTACGCGCGGCTCGGCGCGGACCGGCAGGCGGTGCTGCGCCTGCTCAGCATCGCGCCCGGCGGCGACATCGGGCCGCCCGCCGTCGCCGCGCTGACCGGCCTGCCCCTCGACGAGGCCCACCGCCGGCTCCGGGAGCTGCACACCCACCGGCTGCTCGAGCAGTTCGGGCATCAGCGGTACGGCCTGCACGACCTCGTCGGGCGCTACCTGCGGGCGAAGGCCGAGCCGGGCGAGGGCGACCCGGCCGTCGAGCGGCTCCTCGCGCACTACCAGGCGCTGGCCGCCCTGGCCAGCGACCAGCTGAGCGGGTACAGCATCCGCACCGGCAGCACGGCCCCGCCCGACGCGCCGGACCTGCTCGGCTTCGCCGGCGCCGCCGCCTGGATGCGGGCCGAGCGCGGCAACCTGCTGGCCGCCCTGCGCTGCGCCGAGGAGCGCGGCTGGTCGGAGCGGGCGGATGACCTGACGTACAGCTGCGTCACGGTGGTGAACCTGGACGGGCCGCTGACCCTCGGGATCGAGCTCGTGGAGCGGTACAACACCGCCGCCCGCCGCCGCGGGAACCGCCAGAACGAGGCGTGGGCGCTCGGGCAGCTGGGCTCGTTCCGCAGCCGCCTCGGCGACTATCCGGCGGCCCGGGAGAACTTCGAGGCGGCGGTACTCATCCACCGCGAACTCGGCCAGCGTGAGGTGGAGGCGTGGGCGCTGCACGAGCTCGGCGTCGTCCAGGCCCTCACCGGCGCCCCGGGCACCGCCCTGGCCACGCTCGAACAGGCGCTCGCGATCAGGCAGGAGACCGGCAACGCGGCCGGGCAGGTCTTCACCGCCAACATCATCCGCGCCGTCCGGCTCGCGGTGAGCCGCGAGTTCGACGGCGACCCCGAGCTGGAGCAGGCGGTGGAGGGCCGGCGCGCCGCGGGCGACCACGCCGGCGAGGCCACGGCGCTGCGGGCCTGGGGCGTGCTGCGGCGCTTCCACGGCGACCCGGCGGCGGCGGTGCCCCTCTTCGAGCGCGCGCTCGCCGTCCGCCGGCGCCTCGGCGACCGGCTGGGCGAGGCCGACCTCCAGGGCCAGCTCGCGGCCGCGCTGTCGGCGACCGGCGAGCACGCGGCCGCGACGGCGCACCTGGAGACGGCCCTCGGCACCGCGCGCGAGCTGGCCGAGCGCAGCGTGGAGGCGGACCTGCTCCGGCAGCTCGGCGAGACCCGGACGGGCGGCGGGGACCACGCCGGCGCGGCCGAGGTACTGCGCGAGGCGCTGGCGATCGTCGAGGACCTGGGCAACCGGCGGGCCGAGACGCAGGTGCTCAAGGCGCTCGGCGAGGCCCATCGGGCGGCCGGGCGGTACGACGAGGCGCGGCTGGCGCTGCAGCGCGCCGCGACGATCGACCGCGACAACGGCAACCTCTACGACGAGGCCGGCACCTCCGGCCGCCTCGCCACGGTGCTGCGGCTGTCGGGCCGCCCGGCCGAGGCCGCCATCGCGCTCGAGCGGGCGGTCGAGGCGGGCACGCGGTCCGACAACCGGCGCCAGGCCGGATGGGCCGCGGCGGAGCTGGGGGTGGTCCGGCGGCTGCTTGACGACCTGCCCGCCTCCGAGGCGGCCCTGGCGCGCTCGGTCGCCGTCCGCCGCGACCTCGACGACGCGGCCGCGCTCGGCTGGTCGCTGCACGAGCACGGGGTCGTCCTGCGCCTGCTCGGCGAGTACGCCCGGGCGGCGCCCGAGCTGCGCGAGGCGCTCGACGTGCGCCGCCGCCTCGCCGACCGCACCGGCCTGGGCGAGACCCTGGCCGAGCTCGGGCTGCTGTGCCTGCCGATGGGCCGGTGGGCGGAGGCGGGCGAGGCGTTCGCGGAGGCCCGGCTGATCGCGGCCGAGCTGGGCCACGCGGCGCGCGAGACGTGGAGCGGGCGGCAGCTCGCCCAGGTGCGGCTCGGCGGCGGCGACCGGGACGGCGCGGTGGAGCTGTTGCGGGAGGCGGGCGCGCGGTTCGCGGCGGCCGGCGACCGGGCCAACGCGGCCGAGGTCGAGTGCGACCTGGGCGTGGTGTGGCGGACGGGCGGGGACCACGACCGTGCGGCCGACGCCTTCGAGCGGGCGCTGCCGGGGGCCACGGGAACCGTCGAGTTGCGGGTGATCGCGGAGCGGGGCAACCAGCATCTGGCGCGGGCCGACTACCCCGCGGCGGTGCGGGACCTGAACCGGGCGCTGCGGCGCTGCCGGGCGACGGGCGACCGGTCGTCCGAGGCGTGGGTGCTCACCCAGCTCGGCCTCGCGCACCAGGGGGCGTCGCGGTACCGCGCGGCGCTGCGGGCGCTCGAGCGGGCGCTCGACCTCCGCGTCGCCCGCGGTGAGCGGGCCGGGGAGGGCTGGGCGCGCTGCTTCCTGGCCGGTGTCCGCCGGCTGCTCGACGACCTGCCGCGGGCAAGCGCGCTGGGCGAGGCGGCGCTGGAGATCTTCCGGGCCGTCGGCGACCCGTTCGGCGAGGCGTCCGCGCAGTTCGAGCTCGGCGTGCAGCGGCGCCTGGCCGGTGACCTCGACGGGGCGGCCGAGTGGCTGCGGCAGGCGCACGACGGGTACCGCCGGCTCCAGCCGGAGCCGTATGCGGGCATGCTGTGCGAGCTCGCCGTGGTCCACCGCGAGGCGGGGCGCCTCGACGAGGCAGAGCGGCTGCTCGACACGGCCCTGGCCCGGGCCCGCGCCACCGGGGAGCCGCACCGGGCCGCGTACGTGCGGGCCGCCCTCGGCGCGTTGCGGCTGGCCCAGGGGCACGACCACGCGGCCGCGGCCGACCTCGCGGCCGCGCTCGACACCTACGAGCGGGTGGGCGACCGGCGCGGGCAGGCCGAGGTCCTCAACCTGCAGGGCCGCCTGCTGCTGCGCGGGCACGACGCCGAGGGCGCCCGCGCGCGGCACCACCGGGCCCTCGCGCTGGCCGTCGCGGTCGGGTCGCCGCTGGAGCGGGCCCGCGCGCTCGCGGGCGCGGCGCGGTGCGCGGACGAGCTCGGCGACCCGGCGGGCGCGGCCGGCCACCGGGACGCGGACCGCATCCTCCGCCGCATCGGTATGGTCGACAGCGTCGATTGATCGTCGGGCCGGAAATTCAAGGTCTTCAGGGCCTGGCGTCTGAGGCCATGTGGCCATAATATGACGGCGCTGACGACGACATGGGGGGTGCGGTACGGCGATGACGCGACCGGAGTGGGCACCGGAGGACATTGACATCAGCGTGCCGAACGCGGCGCGGATGTACGACTACTCGCTGGGCGGGTTCCACAACTTCGCGGCCGACCGGGAGATGGTCGAGCGAGTCGTGTCGATGGCGCCGAACGCGCGCCAGATCGGGCTGGCCAACCGGGCGTTCCTTGGCCGGGCGGTGCGCCGGCTGGTGGCCGGCGGCGTGCGCCAGTTCCTCGACGTCGGCTCGGGCATCCCGACCCTGGCCAGCGTCCACGAGGTGGCGCAGCAGGCCGATCCGGGGGCCCGGGTGATGTACGTCGACATCGACCCGGTCGCCGTCGCGCACGGCCGCGCGATCCTCGCGAGCAACCCGAACGCCGACGTGATGGTCGGCGACGTGCGCCGCCCGGACGACATCGTGCGCCACCCCGCGGTGAGCGGGCTGCTGGACTTCACCGAGCCGGTCGCGGTCATGCTCATCGCGGTGCTGCACTTCGTGCCGGACGAGGACGACCCGGCGGGCATCGTGCGCCGGTTCCGGGAGGCGGTGAAGCCGGGCAGCTTCATCGCGATCTCGCACGGCTCGCCGCCGCCGCAGCACGAGGAGGACGCCGATGCGGTAAAGGGGGTGTACCAGCGCACCTCGACGCCGCTGCACCTGCGCAGCGCGGAGCAGATCCGCGGGCTGCTCGACGGGCTGGAGGTCGTCGCGCCGGGTGTCGTACCGGTGACCGACTGGCACCCCGAGCCCGAGGACCGCGGCACCGAGCCCCGGCCGGAGGTGCTCGCGGCCGTCGGCCGCAAACCGTAGATCGGCTTTGCGTCCGCGTGGCGCTGGCATTCAGCGTTGTCGTTGGACCATAATCAGCGGCGTGATCCCGTCCGATGGCCGGACGGCCGGCATCGACGCGTTCACCCGGGCCTGGACCCGTGTCGTCACCGGCCAGACGGTGCTGCGCCACAGCCGCGAAGAGGTCTACGCCCTGCTCGAGCGGTTCGCGCGGCGGCTCGCCGAGGCACTGCACGCCGAGCCGTTCGCGGCCGCCCCCGGGCGGCAGCTCGGCGCCGACCTCGTGGCGGCCGGGATCGCCACGCCGGAGCTGCTCGGCGGCACGACGATGCTCATCGGGCGGCGCTTCCTCACCGATGTGCGGATGCTCCGCCCGGACGCCCGCGCCCGCCTCGACGAGCTGCTGGGCGCCGTCGCGACCGGCTTCACGGGCGCCCTCATCGACCAGACGGTCGCGGCCCAGGAGGAGCTGCGGCGCGCCGAGCTGGCCAAGCGCACGCTGACCGTGCGGACCCACACCGTCCCGCGCAACCGCGACGCGCTGCTGCGGCAGCTCGGCGACACTCTCGAGGGGCATCCGCGGCGCCGGCTGGGGCTGTGCCTGATCAACCTCGACCGGTTCCGGACCGTCAACGAGAGCCTCGGCTACCGCAGCGGCGACCAGGTGCTGGGTACCGTCGCGCACCGCCTCGACCGGCTCGCCCGCACCGCCGGGCACTTCGCCGCGCACCTCGACAACGACACCTTCGTCCTGCTCGTGGCCGACACCACCGGCCCGGACGAGGTGACGAAGGCTGCCGACGAGGCGCTCGCCGCGATCGCGCACACGTTCCCGATCAACAACGGGTACAACCTGCCGATCGGGGCCAGCGTCGGCGTCGTCGAGCAGGCCGCCGCCGACACCGACCCCGCGGCCCTGCTCGGCGCGGCCGAGCAGGCCCTGGCCTGGGCCAAGCGCGAGCGGCGCGGGCACTGGATGGTCTATGACCCGGAACGCGCCGCCGAGGAGAGCGCCCGCCACGCGCTCAGCGCGGAGATGCCCGACGCGCTCACCCGCGGCGAGTTCGCGGTGGAGTACCAGCCGCTCGTCGACCTGGCCACCGGGCACCTCGCCGGCGCCGAGGCGCTGGTGCGGTGGCGGCACCCGGTCCACGGCGTGATCATGCCGGGCCGGTTCATCGACCTGGCCGAGCACACCGGCCTGATCGTGCCCCTGGGCGAGGACGTCCTGCGCCGCGCCTGCGTCCAGGCCGCCGCGTGGCGCGCCGCCGACCCCGACCGGCCGATGTTCGTGAGCGTCAACGTGGCCGGGGCGCAGCTGCGCCGGCCGGGCCTGCCGGCCATGGTGCGGGCGATCCTCGACGAGACCGGGCTGCCCGAGGGCCTGCTGCACCTGGAGGTCACCGAGAACGTCCTGCTCGACCCGGAGGGGCTGGGCACGCTCGACGGCCTGGCCCGCATGGGCGTGCGGATCTCACTCGACGATTTCGGTACCGGCAACTGCCGACTGGCCGAGATCAGCAACCTGCCCGTGCACACCATCAAGATCGCGGGTTGTTTCGCCGGCTACCTCAAGGGCCGCCACGCCGCCGACGGCCCCGACCAGACGGTGCTGACCGCCATGATCAAGCTCGGCCGCGACCTGGGCCTCGCGGTGACCGTCGAGGGCATCGAGACGGAGGCCCAGCGCCGGCGCCTGCTGGAGCTCGGCTGCGACACCGGCCAGGGGTACCATCTCGGCCGCCCCGCCCCGGCCGAGCACATCACCGAACGGCTCGCGACGTCTTGATCGAGGAGATCCTGCCCGCGGCGTCCAGCGCCTTCGAGGTGACCGGCGACCCTCCCGACGCGAAGCTGTGGCCGGAGGAGGAGCGCCTGGTCGCCGGCGCGGTCGAGAAGCGGCGGCGGGAGTTCACCACCGCCCGGCACTGCGCGCGGCAGGCGTTGCTGGGCCTCGGGGAGCCGCCGGTGGCGGTGCTGTCGGGCCCGAAGCGGGAGCCGCTGTGGCCGCCGGGCGTCGTGGGCAGCATCACGCACTGCGCGGGGTACCGTGCCGCCGTTGTCGCCCGCGATCGCGATCTCGCCTCCATCGGGGTCGACGCCGAGCCGGACGAGCCGCTGCCCGAGGGCGTCCTCGACTCCATCGCCCGGCCCGGGGAGGTGGACCGCATCGGCGCGCTGCTGCTGGCGCGGCCGGAGGTGCGCTGGGACCGGCTGCTGTTCAGCGCCAAGGAGTCGGTGTACAAGACGTGGTACCCGCTCGCGCGGCGCTGGCTCGACTTCACGGAGGCGGACATCACCATCGACGCCGAGGCCGGCGCGTTCACGGCCCGGCTGCTCGTGCCCGGCCCGATGAGCCGCCTCGACGGCCGGTGGCTGGCCCGCTCGGGGCTGGTCCTCACGGCGATCGCCCTGCCCGCCCCCCGGTGAACGCCGGCCCCCGATGAGCGCGGTCCTCGGCATCGACGTCGGCGGCACCAAGGTGGCGCTGCGCCTGGAGCCGGACGGGCAACCGCCCCGCGAGGCCGGCTTCGCCTGGCCCGGCTCGTCCACAGCGGACGACGACCTGGCCCGGTTGCACGGGCACGCCCGCACGCTCATCGGCGATCACGTCGTCCGCGCGGTCGGCGTGGCGATGCCGGCCACCCTGGACGGCGCCGGCCGCGTGACCGCCTGGCCCACCCGTCCGGCCTGGACCGGGCTGGACCTGCGGGCCGCGCTCGACCGGCGGTTCGGCCCGGCCCTGGTGCGCGTGGCCGACGACGGCGACCTCGCGGCGATCGCCGAGGCCGCCGCGGCCGGCTGCGCCGACGTGGTCTACCTGGGCGTCGGTACCGGCATCGGCGGCGGCGCGGTCGTCGGCGGCCGCCCGTGCCCCGGGCCCGGGCGCGGCTCGTGCGAGGTCGGGCACATCCTGGTCGACCGCGCCGGACCCCGCTGCGACTGCGGCCGGGCCGGCTGCCTGCAGGCCATCGCCTCGGGCGCGTCGACGCTACGGCGCGCGGCGGCGGCCCGCGGCGCCCCGGTCACCTTCGACGAGCTGCGCGAGGCCTGGCCGGCCGGCGCGGCGTGGGCGGTGTCCACCGTGCAGGAGAGCGCGGCGGCCCTGGCCGCGGCCGCGGTGAGCCTCGGCGAGCTGTTCCGCCCGTCGCTCACGCTGATCGGCGGCGGCTTCGCGGCCGGGCTGCCGGGCTTCGTGCCGGCCGTCGCCGAGCGCAGCGCGGCCCTGGGCCGGCCGGGCCATCCCCCGGCCCCGGTGCGGGCGGCCACGCTCGGGGCCGTCTCCTCCCTGCACGGCGCGCTCCTGCTGGCCCGCGCCGCCGATTGACCGGCCCGGTACTACGGCACGTCGACCCACACCCCCTCGGTGGCGCCGGCGTCGCGGATGTCCTGGATCTGCCGGCGCAGGTCCCCGGCCCGGGAGCCGGTCGTGGTCTTGATCTGGGCGGTCAGCTCGCGGGCCGAGGTGAGCTGGGCCGACCCGGCGCCCTCGCGGGCCATGCGCAGCGCCGTCTGGGTGCGGGCGTCGATCGCGGAGCGCAGGCTGCCCGCGCGGTCGGTCAGGCGGCCCAGGTCGCGGAACTGCGGCTCGTCGGTGTCGAACCAGATCTGCTGCCACCAGTGGTCGCTGATCGGGTCGTGCCAGCTGAGGTAGCCGCCCTTGGCGATGCGGCGCGGGCCGGTGAGGTGACCGCCGAAGGTGTACCGCACCCCGCCGGCGGCGACCGGGTCGTAGAACTGCGGCGTGAAGAAGTCCGAGACGAGCAGGCCGTTGACGGTGTACCCGAACTGCGCGTCCTCGGAGGGGTCGGCGACCTCGACGAGGAACTCGACGCGGCCCTGGTCCGGCTTGGGCGACTGGCCGGCGACGAGCCGGTTGCCGAACGGGTCGACCAGCATCTCGAGCATCTCGTGGCTGGCGGTCAGCGACCAGCTGTCGCCGACCTGCACGAGCGCGAACGGCTGGCCGTTGCGGTCCAGGTGGACGCCGGCCGCGCCCGGGGCGTCGATGTCGTCGCGGACGATGATCGGCCAGTACCCGATCGGCACGTCCTCGAGGCGCTCGAAGCCGTCGATCGTGGCGACGATGTCCCAGATCGGCGCGAAGTCACGGATCGCCTGCTTCTGCAGCGCGGCGGCGACGCGGTTGAGCTGTGAGCCGGTCACGTTCGGAGTGTCCGCGACCAGCGCGAGTTCGGTGATGAGCATGGTCGGCCTTTCCAGGGAGACTTTCCGGACCCAGCGTGGGGCCCGAGCGTCACCCGGGCGTCACCGGAGAAGGCGGCCCCGGTCAGACGATGCCGAGGCGCTGCGCCCGCAGGACGGTCGTGAGCCGGTCCCGGGTGCGCAGCTTGCGCTGCAGGTTCTCCTGGTGCTTGGTCACCGTCCGCGGCGAGATGCCGAGCCGGCGGCCGATCGCGGGGATGGTCAGGCCGTCGGCGAACAGGGCCAGCACGGTCAGCTCGCGCGGGGTGATCCGGTGCTCCTCGAGCGCGCTGGGCGCGCTGCCGGTGCCGTTCGCGCCCCGCCAGCGCACGACGGTCTCCAGGTGGCCGTCGAGCCGGGCGAGCACGGGCTGGACGCGGGAGAGGTACGCCTGCTCGTGGTCGGTGAAGTTGGTGTCCGGGCGCCCGAGCGCCACGAAGCGGAACCCGCCGCGCACGACGGACAGCGGCACGCCGACGTGCTCGGTGACGTCGCCGAGCTGTTCGCGGGCGGCGGCGTACCGCGGCGCGGTGAGCCAGCCGCAGTCGTCGGGCACGTCCCGCAGCGTGCGGGTACGCCAGGCGCGGCGCAGGCCGAAGTGCCGGACCAGCGGGTGCGCGGCGGAGTCGCCGTTGGTCATGGCGACCTCGTCGACCCAGGCGGGCCAGACCATCCGCCGGCGCGCGACGCCCTCGGGCCAGCCGATGTCGAACATCCCGGCGAGCGCGGCGTCGACGGACCCGCCCAGCTCGACGCAGACCCGCTGCCACGCCGAGCGACCCTCGTCGATGTCGACCATCGCGCACATGACGAGGTCGAGCATCCGCTCGTAGTCGCGTGCCGACAGCGCCGCCATACTGTCAGCATCTCGGCCGCGGAGCCGGACTCGACCGTACTGTCGGCTCCTCGTCTAGACGTTCAGCCTATCGAGGTCCGCCGGTCGGGCTACGTGACACGTCGTATGTCGCCGCGCCCGGGAGTCTGCGAGCATACGGGGGGCGGCGCAGCACGGTGCGGTGACGATGACCGGCGAGGCTGGGGCCATGCCAATGCCAGCCAACCGTACCGGCGTCTGCGTGCTCCGCGTGCAACGGCAACCGTCCGGCCTGCTGATCACCGTGCTCATGAACCCGGACATCGACACTCGCACGGCCGAGGAGTCCCGGCGGCTGCCCGACGTGGAAGCGGCGACCGCCGCCGTCCATGAGTTCCTCGAGCACTTCGCGGAGGAGGCGAGCCGGTGACGATCAGTGTGCTCGCCGATGCCGGAACCCCCGTCCTGCACCTGGCCGGCGGCCCCTGTCTCAGCCTCGGCGGCCGCCGCTACGAGGTACCGGAGGGCAGCAAGCGCCTGCTCGTGTTCGTGGCGCTGCGGACCGGCCGCATCGAGCGCCGCTGCGCCGCGGGAACCCTGTGGCCCACCGGCGACGACGCCCGCGCCGCGGGCAACCTGCGCTCGGCCCTGTGGCGCCTGCGGACGCTGCCGGTCGAGCTGATCCACGCGGACAAGTGGACCCTGTGCGTGTCCGGCGCGGTCACCGTGGACCTGAGCGTGATCAACGCCTGGGCGGCCCGCCTGATCCAGCGCACCGAGGAGCCGGCCGACCTCGTCATCGCCCCGTGGTGGGGCGACGCCCTGGACCTGCTGCCCGGCTGGTACGACGACTGGCTCCTCATGGAGCGCGAACGCCTGCGCCAGCGCATGCTGCACGCGATCGAGGCCGTGAGCGAGCGCCTGCGCGCGTCGTCGCGCTGCGCGGAGGCGGTGGAGGCGGCGCTGACGGCGGTGGGCGCGGAGCCGCTGCGGGAGAGCGCGCAGCGGGCCCTGATCGAGGCCCACCTGGCCGAGGGCAACTGGGTCGAGGCCCGGCGCAGCTACGAGGCGTACCGGGCGCTGCTGCGCTCGGAGCTCGGCGCCGAACCCGCCGCCGACCTGATCCGCCGCCTCCCGGTCCCGCGCCGCCGCGCCCAGATCGGCCGGCTGCGCGCCCCTGTCCCACAGTGACGGCTACGCCTGGTACGCCGGCACGCCGAGCAGCTCGTCCACCGTCACGAAGCGGTACCCCCGCGCCCGCAGCCCCGCGATCGTCTCGCGCACCGCGACCACCGTCTGCGTCCGGTCTCCCCCGCGGCTGTCGAAGCCGTCGTGGAAGATGAGGATCGAGCCCGGGCGGGTCTTGGCGATCGCGCGGCGGGCCATCCGTACCCCCGACGGCTGGAAGACCTCGAGGGCGTGGACGAACTCGCCCGCCACGGCGTGCAGCCCGCGGCGGCGCAGCATGCGCAGCAGGGCCGGCTGGCGCCAGAGCCACGGCGTGCGGGCCAGGGCCGGTGTGCGGCCCGTGACCCCCTCCAGGATGTGCTGGGTGCGCTCGACCTCGCGCTCGAAGGCCCGCGGCCGCAGGTAGGTGCCGAACCGGTGGCTCAGCGAGTGGTTGCCCAGCACGTGGCCGGCGTCCAGGGCGCGCACCGCGACCTCCGGGTGGCGCTCGACGCACTGGCCGACGTGGAAGAACGTCGCCCGGATGTCGTTGGCCTTCAGGAGGTCGAGGATCTGCGAGGTGTACGGCTCGTTGGGCCCGTCGTCGAAGGTCAGGGCGACGACCTTCTCGGCGGCGGGGGCGTGGTACGGGTACCGCCGCGAAGACGGCGCGAACGGCGACATCAGCAGCCAGTAGGACACGCCCAGCGCCGCCGCCAGGGTCAGGACCGCGAGCACGATCATCGGGACGTCTCCCGGAACGCCGGGGCCTGGCCGAGCACGCGGCGGCCCGCGGCGCGGTTCACGGCGTAGGTCAGCACGTAGTGCACGGGCAGGCTCACGAAGAGGTTGTAGGTCAGTCCACGGCTGAGCCGCCGGCCCGAGGTGTAGGTCGGGTTGCCGTGATCGTAGACGATCCGGCCCTGCGGCCGCAGGCGGCGCAGCTGGTCGAGCTCGTCGCCGCCCTGGGTCAGGGTGGTGTCGTAGCCGGTCCAGGCCTCGCGCCGGAACGCGATGTTCGTCGCGCTCGCGTAGACCGCGCGGCCGGTCATCTTGTAGACGCCGTTGACGGCGCCGAACAGCATCCGGCCGTAGGTCTGGCCCCAGCGCGGGCCGTCGGCGTACCGGCACGGCCCCACGACCGCGACGACGCCCTCGTCGGCCCGGAACCGGGCGTCGATGCGGCTGAGCCAGTCGCGGTCGTAGACCGTGTCGGCGTCGGCCGAGACCACGATCTCGCCGAGCGCCGCCTCCGTGCCCCGCTGCCGGGCGTTGCACACGCCGGGCACCGGCTCGGTCACGACCCGTGCACCGAAGTCGCGGGCGATGCCGGCGGTGTCGTCCGTGCAGTTGTTGTCGACCACGACGACCTCGAACTCGCCCTCGAAGTCCTGCTTGCGCAGGGAGAGGAGGGCGTCGGTGAGGTAGGCCGCCTCGTTGAAGCACGGAATGACGATGCTGAACCTGGGCCTGTCAGTCATGGGAAGAGTCTCGACCTCCGGACGGCTCGAAACGATCCGGATCTCCCCCGAATTCCATCGGGGGCTTTCCCCCTAGTCCGGCCTCCGGCTGACGCCATCCGTGTTCGCGCGGTCGAACACCACCGACCACGGGCCCGGCGCGCCCAGGATGCGCCCGGGCACGTCGGCACGGGTCTCCAGCACGGCGCCGGCCAGCTCGCCGAACCGCGCCGCCGCCGGGTGCGGGGCGCGCCGCGGCCACACCGCCGACGTCTCCTGCCACAGCGGGTCGCCCGCGAGGGGCCGCCACGCGACCCGCGGCTCGCGCCGCACCGCGTCCTCGCGCTCCAGGCCCACCCCGAGCCCGGCCAGGACGAGGCCGCAGAGGAACTCCGGATTGCGGGCGTGGCGCACCCGCGACGGCACGAACCCGAGTTCCCGGCAGGCGCCGATCAGGGTGTCGTACCACTGCGGCGCCGTCGCCCGCGGAAACACCACGAGCCCCTGCCCGGCGAGCTGGTCCACGGTGAGCTCGGCCAGCCGGGCCAGCGGCGAGACGCGCGGCAGCACGACGCCGAGGCGCACCCGGGTGACCGGTCCGCGGCGCAGGTCGGCCGCGTCGACCGGGTGGTGCACGAGGCCCACGTCCAGCCGCGCCGCGGCCAGCAGGTCGAGCTGCTCGGCGGTGGTCAGCTCCTGCAGGTCGACGTCCAGCCCGGGGGCCTGCTCGCCGAGGCGGCGCAGGATCTCGCCGAGGGCGGCCGCGGGCGTCTCCGGCGGCACCCCGGCGCGCAGGGTGCCGAGGTCGCCGTCGCGGATGCTGTGCATGAGCGCGCGGAGGCGCCGCTCGGCCGCCAGGAACTGGGGCGCCTCGTCGCGCAGGGCGCGGCCGGCCGCGGTGAGCTCGGTACCGCGGGGCAGCCGGTCGAACAGCGTCACGCCCAGTTCGCGCTCCAGGCGGCGCATCGCCTGGCTCAGCGGCGGCTGGGCGATGCCGAGCACCTCCGCGGCCCGGCTGAAGTGCAGCTCCTCGGCGACGACGAGGAAGTACCGCAGGTGCCTCGACAGGTCGGCCATGGAGTCGACCTTAGTGTTGACCTTATGTTGATCGAGGAGACCTTCGCCGCGGCCGGGGTGCGGGGCCGGCTGCACGCGTGCGACATCGACTCGGGGCGGGCGGTCGGCGTGGGCGCCGGCGAGCCGGTCGTGCTGTCGTCGATCGTCAAGGTCCTGCTGGTGCTGGAGTTCGCCCGGCAGGTCGCGGCCGGCGCCCTCGACCCGGCCGAGCGTGTCGTGATCGGCGCCGGCGACCGCTTCGGCGGCTGGGGTACCGCCGGATGCGCCGACGACGTCGAGCTGTCCCTGCGCGACCTCGCGTACTTCGCCATGTCCGTCAGCGACAACAGCGCCGCCGACGTCCTGCTGCGCCGCCTCGGCGGCCCGGACCTGCTCGCGCTGCTCGCCGCCGAGCTCGGCCTGCACCGCACCCGGGTCGTCGGCGGCCCCCGGGAGATGCTCGAGTCGATGTTCGCCGACATCGGCGCCCGCGACGACGCCGAGTTCGCGCGGTTGTTCCCGACGCTGCCGCCGGAGCGGGTGGCGGCGCTGCGCGTGTTCGACCCGCGGCGCACGACGTCGAGCACCCCCGAGGAGATGACCCGCCTGCTCCGCCTGGTCTGGCGCGACGAGGCCGGCCCGCCCGCGGCGTGCGCGGCGGTCCGCGACCTCATGGCCCGCCAGCTGTCCTGGACCCGGCTCCGGTCGGGGTTCCCGGCCGAGGTCCGGGTCGCGGGCAAGACCGGCACGCTGCCGGGGCTCGCGATGGAGATCGGGGTCGCGGAGTACCCGGACGGCGGTCGCTACGCAATCGCGGTCTTCGTCACCGGCGGCGGCCGCGCGCCCCGCATCGAGGTCGACACGGCCCTGGGCCGGGCCGCCGCGGCCGCCGTCTCCGAGCTGCGTGACCAGCGCTGATATCCACTCGGATATGGGCCGTGCCGGGCCTTGGTCTTGGACAGCCCGAGCGGCGCGGTGCTTGGGTGGTCGCCATGATCGAAACTCGTGATCTGAACCGCCGCGCCCTCATCCGCACCGCCGTCGCCGGCACCGCCGTGGCCACCGGCCTCGCCGCCGCCGGCCGGGCCGCGGCCGACCCGGCCGCCGACCGCTCCGGCAACGGCACATTCCGATGGTTCGGTACCTCCGGCTGGCGCATCGACGTCAACGGGCGCACGGTCCTCGTCGACCCGTACCTCACGCGCTACCCCACCGGCCTGTTCACGGGCGCGTTCGACCCGGCGACGCCGCTGCGGGCCGACCCCGACGCGATCGGCCCGCGGATCGGCCGGCCGGAGACGGTCCTGGTCACGCACACGCACTGGGACCACTTCAACGACGTACCGCACATCGCGAAGACCGTCGCCGGCGTCCGCGTCCTGGGCACCCTCACCGCCTACCACCTGGCGCTCGCCTCGGGCGTGCCGGGCGGCCAGGCGATCCCGGTCAAGGGCGGCGAGTACCTCGACTTCGGCGACTACACCGTCGAGGTGGTCGCGGCGCTGCACAGCCGCAACGCCGCCTACTCGCTCGCGTTCCCGGGCGTGCGGGTCGCCCAGCCGCCGGCCCCGCAGACGATCGCGGACCTGCCGGAGGGCGACACCCTCGCCTACCAGGTGACGATCGCGGGCGGCCCGAAGGTCTTCTTCATGGGCGGCAGCGACTTCGTCGAGCGCAACCTCACCGGCCTGGCCCCGGACGTGGCGATGGTCGCCCTGCCGTCCGGCGGCGTGGTGCACGACTACACCGCGCGGCTGCTGACGGCGCTGGACCACCCGCGGGTGGTCGTCCCGGTGCACTGGGACAACTTCGAGACCCCGCTGCACAACCCGCCGGCGGTGGCCGCCTCGGACCAGGCCAAGCTCGACGCGTTCGTCGCCGCGATCCACCAGGCCTCGCCGCGCGCCCGGGTGCTGATGCCGGAGTACGACACGCCGTACACCTTCTGACGCCCCCGCGGCCGGGGGAAACGACGGGCGCTTCCCCCGGCCGCGCGGACGGCGTCAGGCCTTGGGCAGTTTGGCGATGAGCGCCTTGGCCTCGTCGATCACCTTCGGCTTGAGCTGGTCCTTCGGCACGAAGCTGGTGCCGAAGGTCACCAGGCTCACGGAGAAGTAGAGGTTGCTGTCGACCAGGCGGATCGTGTAGTCGCTGGTCTTCGAGCCGATGTCCCAGTCCCGGTTGGTGCCGTACGACTGCTCGCCCAGGCCGCTCAGGTCGGCGTCGAAGAACCGTTTCTTGTCCGCGTCGTAGCCGACGTCGAAGTAGTCCTTCGCGTCGTCGGCGGTCGCGTACACCTGGGTCTTGATGCCGAAGGTCACCTTCACGCCGGAGGACATGCGCAGGTCGAAGTCGCAGTCCGAGCGGGCGACGTCGCCGGTCTTGCGCACGTTCGGCGTGGACTTCTCCTTCTTGGCCGCGTACGGGCCGAGCGCGGTCAGGTCCGACGAGCACAGGTCGCCCGGCGCGGCGTACTTCGCCGGCGCGGCCGCCTTGGTCGGGGTGGCGCCCTTCGTCGGGGCCCTGGTCGGCAGGGCGGGGCCGGTGGTGGTCGCGCCCGTGGTCGAGGCCGACTGGGCGCCCGGCGTCTCCGGGTCGTCGGAGCTCGTCAGCTGGCGGATGGCCAGCACGCCGCCGACCAGGGCCAGGACCACGACGCCGGCGATCACGCTGATCAGCACCCAGGGCAGCGTGCCGCGCGGTCCGCCGGGCGGCGGCCCGGGCGCCTGCCAGGACTGGGTGGGCGGCGGCTGCGGCGGGTACCCGGGGGGCGGCGCGTACTGCGGTGGGTAACCCGGCGCGGCCGGCTGGCCGGGGAAAGCCCCGGTCGGCGGCGGCCCCGGCGGCTGGCTCGGAAAAGCGCCGGTCGGCGGCGGGTACTGCGGCGCCCCGTACTGCGGCTGCGGCGGGTAGCCGGGCGCGGCCGGCTCCCCGAACTGCGGCGGCGGGTAGCCCGGCGCGGCCGGCTCCCCGTACTGCGGCGGGTAGCCGGGCGCGGCCGGCTGGCCCGGGAAGGCACCGGTCGGTGGCCCGGACGGCGCCGGTTGGGCGCCGTAGTACTGGTTGTGGCTGGGTTCACCGTTCGGCGGATAGGTCACGGACGTCACCGTAGTCGATGTCCGCGGTTCGCATTGTCCCGCCGGAGGCCGTGCTCAGGCGGTGCCGGAGCCGACCGCCCGCCACTACGTCATGCTGCGCGACGGCGCCATGGCCGCCGGCTGCCTGTTCGACCCGGCCCTGGTCGCCGAGACCTTCCTCACCGCCATCGAGGGGCTCCTGCCGGCGCGCGGCGGCGGGGCGTAGTTCATCCGCGGACGGCCACCCGTGGCGCGGTGCGAGTGAGCGAAAGCCGCTGGTCCCGACCGTAGGATGGCGGCGGTGAAGGTCGCTGCGGCGCTGCGCCGGGACGTGGTCGGGGGCGTGCTGCTGCTCGTGGCGACGGTCGCGGCGCTGGTCTGGGCGAACTCGCGGTGGGCCGCGGCCTACGAGACGCTGCGCGGCACCGAGGTCGGGCCGGCCGCCTGGCATCTGCGCCTGCCGCTGGCCGTGTGGGCCGCCGACGGGCTGCTCGCGGTGTTCTTCTTCCTCGTCGGCAACGAGCTCAAGCAGGAGTTCGTCCACGGCGAGCTGCGCCACCCGCGCCGGGCGCTGCTCCCGATCGCCGCCGCCCTGGCCGGTGTCGTCGTCCCGGCGCTCGTGTTCGCCGCGGTCAACGCCGGGCACGGCGAGGCCGCCGCCGGCTGGGGCATCCCGATGGCCACCGACGTCGCGTTCGCCGTCGCCGTGCTGGCCCTGGTCGGCCGCGGGATCCCGCCGGCATTGCGTACGTTCCTGCTGACCCTCGCCGTCGTCGACGACCTCGTCGCCATCGTCGTGATCGCGGTGTTCTACGCCGCCGGGGTGAGCTGGCCGCCGCTCGTGGCCGCGCTGGGCCTGCTCGCCGTGTTCGGGCTGCTGCAGACCGGGCGGGCCGCGGCGTGGCTGCGGGCGCTGCGGGTGCCGGGGTCGGCGGTCGCGGTACCGCTGGCGGTCGCGGTCTGGGTTCTGACGCACGAGAGCGGGGTCCACGCGACGATCGCCGGCGCCGCGCTGGGGCTGCTGATGCGGACCCGGGCCCTGCCGGGCGAGGCGACCGACCCGAGCCGCCGGGCCGAGCACCTGCTGCGGCCCGTCACCGCCGCGGTGGTCCTGCCCGTCTTCGCCTTCCTGGCCGCCGGAGTCACCTTCCGCACCGCCGGCCCCTTCGGCGACACGGTCACCGTCGGGATCGTGCTCGGGCTCGTCGCCGGCAAGGTCGCCGGGATCGCCGGCGGGGCCTGGCTGACCGCGGCGCTCACGCCGGCCGAGCTCAGCCCCGAGCTGGGCTGGTGGGACATCGTGGGCCTGGCCCAGCTGGCCGGGATCGGCTTCACGGTCTCGCTGCTCATGGCCGAGCTGTCCTACGGCAGCCGGCGCCTGCTCGACGACGCCAAGAGCGGCGTGCTCGCGGGATCCGCGATCGCGACAGTCCTCGCCGCGGCCATCCTGTCGGTCCGCGCGGCCCGGTACCGCCGCCGCGCCCCGCCGGCGTGATGCCGCGCATGTTCGGCCGCCGGTCGGGAAGAATGCCGGTATGTCGGTACCGCAGCGTGTGACGGCGATCAGGCAGGCCCTCGGCGGCGTCGGGGTGTGGACCAACACGGTGCAGCGGGAGCCCGCCGCCGTGCAGCGCGAGGTGGTGGCCCGCATCGAGGCGCTCGGGTACCGCTCGGTGTGGCAGGGCGAGGTCGTCGGGGCCAACGACGTCTTCGCGCAGGAGGCGGTGTGGCTGGCCGCCACCTCGCGGATCGTGGCCGGCACCGGGATCGCGAACATCTGGGCGCGCCACGGCAGCACGGCCCGCGCCGCGGCGGCCACGCTCGCCGATGCCTGGCCGGGGCGGTTCGTCCTCGGGCTGGGCGTCAGCCACGCGCCGATGGTGGAGCAGTCCGGCCAGTCGTACCGTCATCCGCTGCAGCGCATGCGCGAGTACCTCACGGCGCTGGGCGACACCCCGGCCGCCCTGCCCGTCGTGCTCGCCGCGCTCGGCCCGCGCATGCTGGAGCTGGCCGCCGACCGCACCGACGGCGCGCACACGTACTTCGTGCCGCCCGAGCACACCGCCGAGGCCCGCGCCGCGCTCGGCCCCGACCGCCTGCTCATCCCCGAGCAGGCCGTGGTCGTGGAGACGAGCCCGCAGGTGGCGCGCGAGGTGGCGCGGCGGCACACCGTGCGGTACCTGCAGCTGCCGAACTACGTCAACAACCTCCGCCGCCTGGGGCTCGCCGACGAGGACCTGGCCGGAGCCGGCAGCGACCGGCTCGTCGACGCGATCGTCGCCTGGGGCACCCCCGCGGACATCGTCGAGCGCGTGAAGGCCCACCACGACGCGGGCGCCGACCACGTGCTCGTCCAGCCCCTCGGCGAGGGCCCCAACGACACCCTGCGCCAGCTCGAGGAGCTCGCACCGCTTTTGGGGTGAGGCGACGGTACCTCCGGCCGCCCTACGCTCGGAACCGTGTTGGGACTCCTGGTGCGATTCGACCTGCGCGACGAGGAAGCGGCCCGCGCGTTCGACCGGCTCGCGGCCGAGACGAGCGCGGCGGTCCGGGCGAGCGAGCCGGGCGCCATCGCGTACACCATGCATCACGTCGCCGGCGAGCCGCTCGCCCGGGTCGTCTATGAGCTCTACCGCGACGACGAGGCGCTCGACGAGCACCGGCGGCAGGCGCACACCCGGCGGCTGCTCACCGAGGCCGAGCACTGGGCCGTGCACCGGCGCGTCGAGATGGTCGAGCCGGTCCAGGGGTTCGGGTGACGGGCGGCAGCGCCCCGCTGTCCGGGCAGACCGTGGTGGTGCTCGGCGGCAGCGGCGGCATCGGCCTGGAGACGGCCCGCCAGGCCAGCACGTCCGGGGCCGACGTGCTGCTCGTCGGCCGCGACCAGGACCGCCTCGCCCGGGCCGCGGCGAACCTCGACGCCGCCGGCGTCGCGGCCTTCGACGTCACGGATCCCGAGTCCCTGCAAGGGTTTTTCGCCGAGCGGGCCGAGCCGGTCGACCACGTCATGGTGACCGTGGGCGGCAACTACTACACGCGCCTGGCCGACCTTGACCTCGAGCAGGCCCGCCGCCTCGTCGACGAGCACCTGTGGCTGCCCCTGCACCTCGCCCGCGCCGTCACCGGGAAGATCCGCCCGTCCGGGACGCTGCTGTTCATGGGTGGTACCGGCGGCCGCCGTCCCGGCCCCGGCCAGCTGCTGTCGGGCGCCCTCACCGCCGCGATGCCCGCGCTGGTGGCGAACCT
This sequence comes from Dactylosporangium sp. NPDC049140, assembly GCF_040648435.1. Lineage (NCBI taxonomy): Bacteria > Bacillati > Actinomycetota > Actinomycetes > Micromonosporales > Micromonosporaceae > Dactylosporangium > Dactylosporangium sp. NPDC049140. Next base: position 25,288 of record NZ_JBEZDS010000027.1, read on the forward strand.
GGCGCTCGAGCTCGCGCCGGTGCGGGTCAACCTCATCGCCGCGGGGTTCGTCGACACCGACCTGTCGGCCCGCCTGCTCGGCGACGAACTCGACGTGCGCCGCGCGGAGCTGCGCGCGCACCTGCCCATCCGCCGCGTGGTCGGCCCGGGCGACGTGGCGGCCCTGGCGGTACACCTCATGACGAACACGGCCCTCACCGGCGCGACCTACGACGTCGACGGCGGCCAGCAGCTCACCTGAAGTCGCCGGCGTGGTCGCGGGCCCACGCGGCGAACGTGCGCGCCGGCCGGCCGGTGACGTCCTGCGCCGTGGTCAGCGAGGTGTCGGCCGGCGCGTCGACGACCGGCTCGTCGACGACCGGCTCGTCGACGCCGGAGTACGACTCGAAGCCGGTGAGGAAGTCGGCCGAGGCGGCCGCGAAGCCGCCCTGCGCGAGGTACAGCTCACGGGCCCTGGCCGGCGTGACCACCTCGAGCCGGATGTCCGCCCCGATCGCGCCGGCGATCGACTGGATCTGTTCGCGCCGGCTGATCCAGGCCGGGCCGTTCAGGGTGTACGCCCTGTGCTCGTGCCCCTCCCCCAGCAGCGCCACGGTGGCCACGTCGGCGATGTCGCGCTCGTGCACGGGGTGGCCGGCCCAGTCCGGGAACGGGTCGCGCACCACCCGCTCGGCCCGGATCGACAGCCCCCACAGCCACAGCGTGTTGAGCATGAACTCGCCGGGCCGCACGTGCGTCCACTCCAGGCCGGACGCCTCCACCGCCTGCTCGACGGGCAGGTGGAAGTTGGTGTCGTACCCGGTCGTCACCGCCCCCGAGGACAGCGTCACGATCCGGCGGACCCCCGCGCGCGCGGCCAGCGCGACCACCTGCGGCGCCGTCGCCGCGTACGGGAACAGGTACATCCGGTCCACGCCCCGCAGCGCCGGGCCCAGGCTGTCCGGCTCGGCCAGGTCGCCCGGGACGACCTCGACGCCGCCGGGCCGGTCGGGGCGCGGCCTGCGACTCATCACCCGCACGTCCACGCCCGCCGCGACGAGCTGCTCCACGACGAGCCGGCCGACGTTCCCGGTGCCCCCGGTCATCAGAATCCGCATCCTTCTGCCTAGCACGGCTTGACCCTGACGCAGCGTCAACCCTCCATGCTTGCCGCCATGAGCATCCACGTGCAGGGCATCGAGAAGTCGTACCGGCAGCTGCCCGTGCTGCGCGGCGTGGACTTCACCGTGGCGCCGGGCAGTATCTTCGCCCTCCTCGGGGCCAACGGCGCGGGCAAGACCACGCTCATCCGGATCCTGTCCACGCTGCTGCGGGCCGACGCCGGTACGGCCCGGGTCAACGGCTTCGACGTCGCCGCGCAGGCCGCCGACGTGCGCGCGTCAATCAGCCTCACCGGGCAGTTCGCGGCGGTCGACGAGATCCTCACCGGGCGGGAGAACCTCGTGCTGATCGCCCGGCTGCGCCACCTCGACGGCCCGGGCCCGATCGCGGACGGGCTGCTGCGGCGTTTCTCGCTGACCGAGGCGGGCGCCCGGAGGGTGGCGACGTACTCCGGCGGCATGCGCCGCCGCCTCGACATCGCGATGAGCCTGATCGGGAACCCGCCGGTCATCTTCCTCGACGAGCCGACGGCCGGGCTGGACCCGCAGGCGCGCGCCGAGGTGTGGGAGTCCGTCAAGGAGCTCGCCGGCCGGGGCACGACGGTGCTCCTCACCACCCAGTACCTGGACGAGGCCGAACAGCTCGCCGACCGGATCGCGATCCTCCACGAGGGTCGAATCGTGGTCGACGGCACCCTGGAAGACCTCAAACGAGGCGAGGGGCGGTCCACCCTCGAGGACATCTTCTTCGCGGTCGTCGGCGACGCCACGGCCGGGAAATAAGGAGCGACAATGGCCACCCACTTCCTGGGCGACACCGCCGTGCTCGCCGGGCGGACCCTGCGCCACGTCACGCGCAGCCTCGACACCATCATCACGACCGTGATCACGCCGATCGCCATGATGCTGCTGTTCGTGTACGTGTTCGGCGGCGCCATCGACACGGGCGCGGTCCCGTACGTCAACTACATGCTGCCGGGCATCCTGCTCATCACGATCGCCTCGGGCATCTCGTACACCGCGTTCCGGCTCTTCACCGACATGAGGTCGGGGATCTTCGAGCGCTTCCAGTCCATGCCGATCGCCCGGTCCGGCGTCCTGTGGGCGCACGTGCTGACCTCGCTGGTGGCCAACGTCATCTCGCTCGTGGTCGTCATCTGCGTCGCCCTGCTCATGGGCTTCCGCTCCGGCGCCGGGGTCGGGGCCTGGCTCGCGGTGGCCGGCATCCTCGCCCTGTTCACCCTGGCCCTGACGTGGATCGCCGTGATCCCCGGCCTGACCGCGAAGACCGTCGACGGCGCGGGCGCGTTCGCGTACCCGCTCATCTTCCTGCCGTGCATCAGCTCGGCGTTCGTGCCGACCGGCACCATGCCCGGCCCGGTACGCGCCTTCGCCGAGCACCAGCCGGTGACGTCGATCGTCGACGCGGTCCGCGACCTGTTCACCGGGCAGCCGGTCGGCACCGGGATCTGGGTCGCGCTCGCCTGGTGCGCCGGCATCCTCGTCGTGGCCTACGTGTTCGCGAACGTCACGTACCGTCGCAGGATCTCCTGACGACGGCGAGGACCGGGCATGCTGACGATCGGTCAACTGGCGGCGTACGCCGGCGTCACCGTGCGGGCGGTGCGGCACTACCACCAGATCGGACTGCTGCCCGAGCCGGAGCGGGACGCGTCGGGCTACCGGCGGTACGGCGCCAAGGCGGTCGTCGCGCTCGTGCGGGTCCGCACCCTCGCCAACGCCGGCGTGCCGCTGGCGCGGATCGGCGAGATGCTCGACGCCGACGCCCCGGCCTTCGCCGGGGCGATCGAGCGGATCGACCGGCACCTGCGCGACGAGATCGAGCGGCTGGAGACGAGCCGCAAGCAGATCGCGCAGCTCGCGGCCGGCGACAGCCTGGCCCTCCCGCCGTCGGTGATCGCGTACCTCGACCGGCTCCGGGCGATCGGCGCGTCGGAGCGGCTGGTGGCGGGCGAGCGCGACGGGTGGATCCTGGTCTCGGCGCGCTGGCCCGAGTACATCGGCGCAATCATGCCGGCGAAGATGGCCCAGCTCGACAACCCGCGGGTGGTGCGGCTGTACCGGCTCTTCTCCGACCTCTTCGAGACCGGCGGCGACCGCGGCGACCCGCGCCTGGCGGAGGCCGCCGACATCATGGCGGCCATGCTCGAGGAGGCCCGCTCGGCCGGCGAGGGTGACCCGCGCGACACGACCCACGACGACCTGCCGTTCCACCTCCTGGACGCGCTGGCCGTGGAGTCCGACCCGCGCGCGGAGTGGATGCTGGACCTGATGCGCGAGCGCGGCTGGGCCAGCTGGACCCGGCTGGAGCGCCTGGACGAGCCGAGGACCTCAACCGGTCCGGCGGGCAGCTGAGGGACCTGGTGACGGCGTTTCGGTACTCAGCCCGAGCAGCCGGTCGCCGAGGTCCGAGCGGCGGTACAGCACCGACCGCCCGTGCCGCGCCGTGATGAGCAGGCCGCCCGCGTGCAGGGCCCGCAGGTGCTGGTTCACGGCCGACGGCGTCACGCCCAGGCGCGAGGCCAGCTCCGTGGACGAGGCCGGCGTCTCCAGGTGCTGCAGCAGGCCCGCGCGGGTGGCGCCGATGAGCTCGGCGACGGCGCCCGGGGCGGGCAGGGTCTGCGGCTGCCACAGGGTGGCCAGGCCGCGCGCCGCGTACAGGATCATCGGGGGCTCCTCCGGCGCGATCGGGGCCGACGCGTTCCAGGTCCACAGGGTCGGAACCAGGGTCAGGCCGTCGGTGACCACCCGGGTGTAGCGCACCTCGGCGTTCGGCAGCCGGACCTCGACCACGCGGCCGGCGAGGCGCACGGTGCCCGACAGCTCCGCGAACATCGCCGCCGGGCCGCCCTGGGCGAGGCGGCGGCCCCGGTACGTCACGTCGCCCTCGAGCAGCGCCCGCATCCGGGGCCAGTGCGGCGCGAAGCATCGCTGCCAGTAGTCGCGCAGCGCGGCGACGATGCGGGCGAGCACGCGCGGGCCGGAGCCGCGCAGCGGCGGCGGCAGCGGGGTGGTCCCGTGCACGGCCCGCAGGTCGCGCCGCACGGCGGCCGGGTCGGTGCCGGCCAGCCGGGCCAGCTCGTCGTCCAGGCGGGTCAGCGGCGAGTGCGGGCGCGGGCTGAGGAAGTCGGGCGTCCAGCCGCGCTCGTTGGTGAGCGCGAGCAGGACGGCGTCGTCGAGCTGGTCGCGTACCGACGCCAGATCCCGCAGCCAGGGCAGGTGCAGCGGGAAGAGGCCGGGGTGCCGCCAGGCGCGCAGGGACAGGACGAGCTCGTTCAGCGGCGACACCGCGAACCGGACGTCGCCCAGGTCCGGGCCGCCCAGCTCGTACCTGATCATGAAGCACAACGCTACATCGTTTTGGCCCGCGAGCGGGAGGCTGCGATAACTGCGGGCATGTGTTACGACGAGAGCGACCTCGTGCCCGTGCCGCCCGGCGAGGAGCATCCGGTCCGCGGGGCCGAGCTCGAGCTGACCGCCGCCGACGGCAGCCGGGTGGCCGCGTTCCTGGCGCGGCCCGAGCGACCGGCCGGGCCCGCGATCGTCCTGCTGCCCGACGCCGGCGGCCTCGACCCGTTCTACCGCGAGCTGGCGGGGAGGTTCGCCGGGCTCGGGCACCCCACGCTCGCGATCGACTACTACGGCCGCACGACCGCGTCACCCGCGCGCGACGGCGGCTTCGATTACCTGCCGCACCAGCAGCGGCTCCTCCGCGACGCGATGCTGCTCGACGTGGCCGCCGCGGTGCAGCGTCTCGGCGGCCGGCCCTACGTGCTCGGCTTCTGCCTCGGCGGGGCCACCGCGCTGCTGGCCGGTACCACCGGCATCGACGTCGCCGGCGTCGTCGCGTTCTACCCGTGGACCGGTGACCTGGGCCGCGAGCCGGCGCTGCCCGACGCGTTCGTCGCCGGCGTGCGGGTCCCCGTGCTCGGGCTCTTCGGCGGCGCCGACGAAGTCGTTCCGGCCGCCGTCCACCGGGCGTTCGACGAACATTTGACTGCGGCGGGTGTACCGCATGAGCTCGTCGTCTATCCCGGCGCGCCGCACGGGTTCTTCGAGCGGCACTACCTCGATCGGGAGGTGCGGCCGGACACGGTGGACGACGTCTGGCGCCGGCTGGCGGCGTTCCTCGTTTGACGCGGTCGCGGCGGGGCACGGGGACCGCATGCCCGCTTCGGACAACCGCTCGGTGGCCCGCATCACGGCGATCGTCATCGCGATGGTGCTCGCGACGGGGCTGGCGTTGCTGCTGCTGTACCAGATGCGCCAGGTGCTGGTGTGGATCGTCGTCGCCGCGCTGTTCGCCACCGCCCTGCACCCGCTCGCCGACTGGGTCGAGCGGCACGTGACGTGGTGCCGGCGCTGGCTGTCCACGCTCGTGGTGTTCCTCGCCGTCTTCGTGCTGCTGGGCGGGCTCGTCGCGCTGTTCGTCACGCCGCTGGTGCACGAGGGGGCCCGGTTCGCCGACGAGGCACCGCAGCTGATCGCGGACGCCCGGGCCGGGCGCGGGCCGGTGGGCGACGTGCTGCGGCGGTTCCACGTGCTGCAGTGGATGCAGCAGCACCGGGAACAGATCCAGCAGTACGTGCGCAGCTTGGGCGGCGGCACCCTGGCCTTCGCCCGCTCGGCGGCCAGCACGGTCGCCGGCATCGTGACGATCTTCGTGCTGTCGTACCTGATGGTGCTCGAGGCGCCGAAGGTCCTCGCCACGTTCCTGGCGCTGTTCGCGCCCGAACGCGCCGAGCGCGTCCGCCGGGTCGGGCGGGACTGCGCGAAGACCATCACCGGGTACATCAGCGGCAACCTCCTCATCAGTGTGATCTGCGGCCTGCTGACGTACGTCGTGCTGCTCCTCACCGGCGTGCCGTTCGCGGGGCTGATCGCCGTGTTCGTCGCGGTGGCCGACCTGGTCCCGCTGGTGGGGGCGACGCTGGGCGCGGTGGTCGCGGCCGTGGCCGGGTTCGTGCACTCCACGACCGCGGGCATCATCGTGATCGTCTTCTTCGTCGTGTACCAGCAGCTGGAGAACCACCTGCTGCAGCCGGTGATCCTCTCGCGAACGGTCAAGCTCAACCCGCTCACGGTGCTGATCGCCATCCTCGCCGGCGTCGACCTGGCCGGCATCCTGGGCGCGCTGCTGGCCATCCCCGTCGCCGGGATGATCCAGATCATCGTGCGCGACGTCTGGGACACCCACCGCGGCGGCCTCAAGCCCGCGGCGACGGTCGGCGAGGACCGTACCCCGGCTAGTCCTTCCTGAGGATCTCCCGGCCCTGCTCGGCGGCGCGGCTGATGCTCTCGCCGACGAAGTCGACGAAGTCGGCGATGTTCGCCAGCCGGGCCGCGGCCGGGCTGTCGGGGCCGAGGACCTCCACGCCCTGCCGGGCGGTCTCGGCGAGGCGGGCGTTGGCGCGGACGGTGGCCATCATCGACTGGTACCAGACGTCGTCGTCGACGATGTACCGCTCGCGGCGCCGCTCGTCGCGGTCGCGGCGCACGAGGCCCTGGCGCTCCAGGAAGGCGACCGCCTTGGAGACCGACGCCGGGCTGACCTGGAGGCGCGCGACGAGCCCGGCCGCGGTGAGGCTGCCCGCATCGGTGGTGTAGAGGCAGGTCAGGACCCGGGCCATCATCCGGGGCAGCCCCGACTGCATCAGGAACGTCGTGAACCGCTCCTCGTAGTCGCGCACGGCCCCGGCGTCGCGGCCGCGGGGCGGTTCCGGCCGCGGACCGCGCGGCGCCGTCGGCCGGCGCCGGTGGGCGCGCTGCTCGGTGGCCCGGTGGGCCGGCTCGGCGCGGTAGGCGGTGGGGCCGCCGTTGCGCATCACCTCGCGGGTGATCGTCGACGTGGGCCGGGCGAGGCGCCGGGCGATCTCCGCGTAGGCGAGCCCCTCGGCCACGCCCAGCGCGATCTGCTGCCGGTCCTGCTGGCTGAGCCGCACCGCGGTCTCCCTCCGCCTCGTCACCGTGGGCGAGCTTAGCGTTCACCGCCCAGTCAACGCAACGGCCGTTGCGTTGATTACTCAGCCGTCGCAATGAAATTGCGGCCGTGACCTGCGATTATGTGGAGCTGTCGTTGCCCAATCAATGAACGCAACGTAGCGTTTCCGCTGTCAGAAACCACGAGGACGGGGACGGCGGACATGAGCACCGAGCAGCACTACCGGACGGCCGAACAACTCCTGCGCCGCCCGGCGTACCCCGGCGAGCTCGTCGCCGGTGACAAGATCAGGCCGCAGTGGGTCGACGGCGGGTTCTGGTACACCGCGAACGGCCACTTCCTGCGCGTCGACCCGGCCGCGGGCATCCGCGAGCCCTTCTTCGACCACGACCGGCTCGCCGCCGCCCTGGCCGCGGCGGCCGGTCAGCCGGTCGACCCGGAGGCGCTGCCGTTCGCGGCGATCGTGCCCGCCGGCGACGCCGTGGAGTTCTTCGCGCTCGGCGAGTACTGGCGCTGCGACCTGGACGGCTACGCCTGCGAGCGGGCCACGTTCACGCCGCCGGGCAGCCCCCTCGAGGTGCCGTCGCCCGACGGGACGGTCGCGGTGTCGCGGCGCGGGCACGACCTGTGGGCCCGCTCCCGCGCCGACGGCCGCGAGTGGGCGCTGACCACCGACGGCGAGGCCCACTACGGGTACGGCAGCGGCCCCGAAAGCACCGGCAACGCCACGCTGCTGCGCAAGATCGGCCTGCCGCACCTGCCGCCGGCGACCGCCTGGTCGCCGGACTCGAGCCGGGTGCTGGCCCACCGCACCGACGAGCGCCACGTGCGCGAGACCCACCTCGTCGAGGCCCGGCCGGCCGACGGCGGCCCGCCGCGCACGCACCCGCAGCGGTACGCCTACCCCGGCGACGAGCATCTCCCGCTCGCCGAGCTCGTGGTGCTGGACGTCGCGACCGGCACGGTGGTCCGCGCGCAGACCGAGCCCCTGCTCATGCCGCAGCTGTCACCCATCATGATCAAGTGGGCCTGGTGGGCCGCGGACGGCTCGGCCGTGTACTTCCTCGGCCAGCCCCGCGACCGCCACACCCTCGCGCTGCACCGCCTGGACCCGGCCACCGGCGCCGTCACCACCGTGCTCAGCGAGGCCGGCGCGACCCGGGTGGAGCCCAACCAGTGGGCCTACGAGCCGCCGATCGTGCGCGTGCTGGCCGACGAGGTGCTGTGGTACTCCCAGCGTGACGGCTCCGGCCACCTGTACCGCTACGACCGGCACACCGGCGCGCCGCTGGGCCGGGTCACCTCCGGGCCCTGGTCGGTGCGGCAGATCCTGCACGTCGACGAGGCGGAGCGCACGGTGTACTTCACCGCCGCCGGCCTCGTCGAGGCCGACCCGTACCGGCGCACCGTGTGCCGGGCCGGCCTGGACGGCACCGGCTTCGCCCGGCTCACCGACGACGAGCTCGACCACGTCGTGACGCTGCCCGGGCACCGGGGGTACTTCGTCGACAGCGCGTCCACGGTGGACACCGCGCCGGTGACCACCGTCCGCGACTGGACCGGGCGCGTGCTGGTCGAGCTCGAGCGGGCCGACATCACCCGGCTCGAGGCCACCGGCTGGACCCCGCCCGAGCGCTTCCGCGTCAAGGCGGCCGACGGCGTGACGGACGTCTACGGGGTGCTGTACCGCCCGCACGGCTTCGACCCCGCGCGCCGCTACCCGGTCGTGGACAGCCTCTACCCGGGCCCGCAGGTCGGCCGGGTCGAGCCCGGCTTCGACCCCGGCGGCATGGGCCTGGACGCCGAGCCCCTCGCCGCGCTCGGGTTCGTGGTCGTCGCGCTCGACGGGCGCGGCACCCCGGGGCGCGGCAAGGCCTTCCACGACGCCTCCTACGGCCGCCTCGGCGACGCCGGGGGCCTGGCCGACCACGTCGCCGCGCTGCGGCAACTCGCCGCAGACCGGCCGTGGATGGACCTCGACCGGGTCGGCGCGTTCGGGCACTCCGGCGGCGGGTTCGCCGCGGCGCGGGCGATGCTGGACTTCCCCGAGGTGTACCGGGCCGGCGTCGCGCTGGCCGGCTCGCACGACGCCCGCTGCTTCAACGCCGGCTTCGTGGAGTCCTACGACGGCGCGGACGACCCGGACGCCTGGGCCCGGACGTCCAATGTGGACCTTGCCGCCCGGCTGGCCGGCCCGCTGCTGCTCGTCCACGGCGAGCTCGACGACCAGGTCCATCCGGACCACACGCTGCGCCTGGCCGACCGGCTCATCGCCGCGGACAAGGACTTCGAGCTGCTCATCGTGCCCGGGGCCGAGCACACGTTCCTGGACTGCCTCGCGTACGTGCGCAAGCGCTGCTGGGACTTCCTGGTGCGCGAGCTGATGGGCACCCCGCCGCCCGCCTACCGCCCCGCCGCCATCCCGGTCGGCCCGGAGATGCTCGCCGAGATGTTCGCCTGAGCCGCGACACGCCGACACGACATCTGGTGTTTCCAATTCTCGGGCGGCCCTATATATAGTGATGACCACAGCTGGTTCGGCCGCCCGCCCAGGGCGGCCGAGGCAAGAGGGAACCCGGTGCGAGTCCGGGACTGCCCCGCAGCGGTCAGTGGGAACGATCGCCGTCATGTGCACTGGGCCCGATCAGGCCTGGGAAGCGACGGTCAGTAGGCATGCGCTCGGCGCCCACGAGTCCGAAGACCTGCCAGCGCGCCGCGCACCGCCCGGTGCGCGGCGGTCGAAGGCCGCGCGGGACGGCCGACGCCACGAGCCGGACCCTGGCCGCATGCCGCCGCAGGGGTCCCGGCGGCGTCTCCGCGCGCTCCTTCGGCCCTCCGACCTGAGGCGAGAAAGGGCACGCGGATGCAGGTACGCAAGCGCAACGGCGACACCGAGGCCGTTGACGTGAACAAGATCGTGCGCGCGGTCGAGCGGTGGGCCGGTGACCTGGACGAGGTCGACCCGCTGCGCGTCGCGACCCGCACGATCAGCGGGCTGTACGACGGGGCGAGCACCGCCGAGCTGGACAAGCTGTCGATCCAGACGGCGGCGGAGCTCATCGGGGAGGAGCCGCAGTACTCGCGGCTGGCCGCGCGGCTGCTGGCCGCGTACGTGGACAAGGAGGTGCGCGGCCAGGGCGTCGCGAGCTTCAGCCAGTCGATCCGCTACGGCCACCAGCTCGGCCTGATCGGCGACGACACCGCCGCGTTCGTCGCAGCGAGCGCGCGCAAGCTCGACGACGCCGTCGACCTCGACGGGGACCTGCGGTTCGAGTACTTCGGCCTGCGTACGGTCGCCGACCGCTACCTGCTGCGCCACCCCGAGGCCCGCCTGGTCGTGGAGACGCCGCAGTACTGGCTGCTGCGCGTGGCCTGCGGCCTGTCGCAGACCCCGGGCGAGGCGATCGGGTTCTACCGCCTCATGTCCTCCCTGGCCTACCTCCCGAGCTCCCCGACGCTGTTCAACTCCGGCACCCGGCACACGCAGATGTCGTCGTGCTTCCTCGTCGACTCGCCCCGGGACGAGCTCGACTCCATCTACGAGCGCTACCACCAGGTCGCGCGGCTGTCGAAGTTCTCCGGCGGCATCGGGATCTCGTGGTCGCGCGTGCGCGGGCGGGGCGCACTCATCCGCGGCACCAACGGGATATCCAACGGCATCGTGCCCTTTCTCAAGACGCTTGACGCGGGTGTCGCCGCGGTGAACCAGGGCGGGCGGCGCAAGGGCGCGGCGTGCGTGTATCTGGAGCCGTGGCATCCGGACGTCGAGGAGTTCCTGGAGCTGCGGGACAACACCGGCGAGGACGCCCGCCGCACCCACAACCTCAACCTCGCCAACTGGGTGCCGGACGAGTTCATGCGCCGCGTCGAGGCCGACGGCGACTGGTCGCTGATCGACCCCACCGACGCCCCCGAGCTGCCGGACCTCTACGGCGAGGCGTTCGACGCGGCCTACCGCGCGGCCGAGAAGAAGGCGGTGCGCACCGTCAAGGCCCGCGATCTCTACGGCCGCATGATGCGCACCCTCGCCCAGACCGGCAACGGCTGGATGACGTTCAAGGACCGCGCCAACGCCCTGTCGAACCAGACCGGCGGCCCGCGCAACACCATCCACCTGTCGAACCTGTGCACCGAGATCCTCGAGGTCAGCAGCGACGACGAGACCGCCGTGTGCAACCTCGGCTCGATCAACCTCGGCGCGCACGTGACGGCCGCGGGCGTCGACTGGGAGCGGCTGCGGGAGACGGTCCGCACCGCCGTGGTCTTCCTCGATCGCGTCATCGACATCAACTACTACCCTTCGCGGCAGGCGGGGGCGTCCAACCCGCGGTGGCGGCCGGTCGGCCTCGGCCTGATGGGCCTGCAGGACGCCTTCTTCGCGCTGAAACTACCGTTCGACTCGGAGGCCGCGCGGGCGTTGTCCACAGCGGTGCAGCAGGAAATTCTGCTCACCGCACTGGAGACGTCGGCGGATCTGGCCGCGCGGTTCGGCCCGCACCCGGCGTACGCCGAGACCAGAGCGGCCGCGGGCGTGCTGCACCCGGACCTGTGGGGCGTTACCACGGATGACGAGCGCTGGGCCGCGCTGCGCACACAGATCGCGGAAAACGGCCTGCGTAACTCGCTGCTCGTGGCGATCGCGCCCACCGCGACCATCGCCTCGATCGCCGGCTGCTACGAATGCATCGAGCCCCAGGTGTCCAACCTGTTCAAGCGCGAGACGATGTCGGGCGAGTTCCTGCAGATCAACTCGTACCTGGTGCGCGAGCTCAAGACCCGCGGCCTCTGGACGCCGGAGGTCCGCGAGCAGATCAAGCGCGCCGAGGGCTCGGTGCAGGGCATCGGCGAGCTGCCGGCCGACGTCCGCGACCTGTACCGAACCGCGTGGGAGCTGCCGCAGCGCGCCCTGATCGACCTGGCCGCCGCGCGGGCGCCGTACATCGACCAGTCGCAGTCGCTGAACCTGTTCATGAGCGCGCCAACGATCGGCAAGCTCTCCTCGATGTACCTGCACGCCTGGAAGTCCGGCCTGAAGACCACCTACTACCTGCGCTCCCGCCCGGCGACGCGCATCCAGCAGGCGACGGTCCCGCTCATCGCGGTGGCCTGCTCCCTGGAGAACCCCGAGTCGTGCGAGGCCTGCCAGTGAGCGGCCCGGAGCGCAGCGGAGGGGCCGCTCACCAGAGGCTCAGCCTTCTCGCGCCGGTACCGGAGCCTGCGGAGGTGCCGTCGCGCCTGTTGAACCCCGGCCTGGACCTGACCCTGCGGCCCATGCGGTACCCGCGCTTCTTCGACCGGTACAAGGACGCCATCAAGAACACGTGGACCGTCGAGGAGGTGGACCTGCACAGCGACCGCCCGGACCTGGACCGGCTGACCCCGGCCGAGCGGCACCTGGTCTCGCGGCTGGTCGCCTTCTTCGCCACCGGGGACACGATCGTGGCGAACAACCTCGTGCTGAACCTGTACCAGCACGTGAACTCGCCGGAGGGCAGGCTGTACCTCTCGCGCCAGCTGTTCGAGGAGGCCGTGCACGTCCAGTTCTACCTGAACCTGCTCGACACCTACGTACCCGACGAGGCCGAGCGCTTCGCGGCCTTCGCGGCCGTGGACAACATCCCGTCGATCGCGCGCAAGGCGGCATTCTGCTTCAAGTGGATCGACTCGGTCTTCGCGCTGCGCTCGCTGCAGACCCGCGACGACCGGCGCGCCTTCCTGCTCAACGTCATCTGCTTCGCCGCGTGCATCGAGGGCCTGTTCTTCTACGGCGCCTTCGCGTACGTGTACTACCTGCGCTCGCGCGGCCTGCTGCACGGCCTCGCCTCGGGCACCAACTGGGTGTTCCGCGACGAGTCGATGCACATGGCGTTCGCCTTCGACGTCGTGGACACCGTCCGCGCCGAGGAGCCGGACCTGTTCGACGACACGATGGCCGCGCAGGTGCGCGACATGCTGGCCGAGGCGGTCGAGTGCGAGGTCCAGTTCGCCGCGGACCTGCTGGAGCAGGGCGTCTCGGGCCTGTCCCTGACGGACATGCGCGAGTACCTGCAGCACGTGGCCGACCGCCGGCTGGCGACCCTGGGCATCGAGCCGCTGTACGGCAGCCGCAACCCGTTCGCGTTCATGGAGCTGCAGGACGTCCAGGAACTGTCCAACTTCTTCGAACGCCGGGTCTCGGCCTACCAGCACGGCGTGACGGGCACGGTGACCTTCGACGACGACTTCTGACCCCGCGAGCGTGTCTTCCTAATCAAGCAAGCGCTTGGTAGCCTCGCCGCATGCGGTGCGGCATTCTCAGCCCGGTCGTCTTCCGGCCCCCGGGGCAGAGCAGCGACTGGGAGGCCGGGGCCGGGCCGGCCGAGCTCGTCCGGATCGCCGAGGCGGCCGACCGGCTCGGCTACCACCATCTCACCTGCAGCGAGCACGTCGGCGTGCCGGACCGGATCGCCGCGCGCGCCGGCGGCACGTACTGGGACCCGCTGGCCACCCTGAGCTTCCTCGCGGCGCGCACGACGAGCATCCGGCTCGCCACCCACGTGCTCGTCCTCGGGTACCACCACCCGCTGGCGATCGCCAAGAGCTACGGCACCCTGGACCTGCTCAGCGGCGGCCGGGTCGTCCTCGGGCTCGGGGTCGGCAGCCTGCGCGAGGAGTTCGCGTTGCTGGGGGCCGACTTCGAGGGCCGGGGCGCCGCGGCCGACGACGCGATCCGGGCGATCCGCGCCGCCTGGGGCGAGCCGCTCCCGCAGTACGAGGGCACGCACCACCGGTTCCGGGACTTCCGCATCGACCCGCACGCGCCGCGGCGCCGGGTGCCGCTGTGGATCGGCGGGTACACCCCGCGCTCGCTGCGGCGGGCCGTCGAGCTCGGCGACGCGTGGGTCCCCTTCGGCCTGCCGCCGGAGCGGATCGCCGCCATGCTGGCCGCGGTCGAGCGGCCGGCGGGCTTCGACGTCATCCTCAACCCGCCGCCGCTGGACCCGATCGCCGATCCCGGCGGCGCGCGCCGCCACGTCGAGGAGTCGCACGCGGCCGGGGCCACGATGCTGAACATCGTCCTGCGCCACCGCGACGCCGGGCACTGCGTCGAACAGCTCGAGGCCTTCCAGCAGATCTTCCCGCAGTTCTTTCCGGGGGTACCGCATGACTGAGCCTCCCGGCCACGCGCTCGCCGAGCTGCAGCGCCGCGTCCAGGACCTCGAGGACCGGCTGGCCCTCATGCAGATCCTCGCCACGTACGGGCCGGCCGTGGACAGCGGGTCCGCCGCGCCGGCCGCCGGGCTGTGGACCGACAACGGCGTGTACGACACGTTCCCGGCGGTGCTGCACGGCCGCGCGGCCATCGCGGAGATGGTGACCGGCGAGCTGCACCAGCGGCTGATCCACGCCGGCGCCGCCCACCTGCAGGGCCTGCCGCACCTGCACGTGGAGGGCGACCGCGCCGTGGCCACCGCCTACTCGCAGCTGGTCCTGCGCGACGAGGCGACGGACAGCTTCCGCATCTGGCGTACCGGCGTCAACCGCTGGGAGTTCGTCCGCACCGAGCACGGCTGGCAGGTGACCCACCGCGTCAACCGCCAGCTCGACGGCGACACCACCGCCCGGGACCTGCTCCGCGAGGCGGTCGACCCCGGCCCGGCCTGACGCCCCCGGGGGTCAGTCGCCGATCGTGCCCCAGTCCGCGCCCAGGATGAACCGGACGCGCGCGCAGGGCGGCAGCTGGTCGGTGACCACGTCGGGGCCGGCGGCGGTCGTGTCGAGCACCAGGACCTTGATCGGCTGCTTGGTGTCGCACGACGACCCGAGCGCCTTGCCCAGCTGTTCGACGCCCTGCGCGGTCAGGGTGAGCCGCTTGGCGGCCGGGGCGGTGAGCACGTTCGGCACCGCCGCGCTCGCCACCGCCTTGGCCGGCGGGTTCGCGCTCCAGGCGTAGCAGCCGACGCCCGCCGCGGCGAGGGCCCCGCCCACGGCGATCCACGGCGCGGCGACGCGCCAGCGGTGCGCGAGGTTCTCGTACGACACGACCCGGAGCAGCGCCTGCGTCACCTCGCTCACGGCCACCGCCCGCGCGTCGGCGGCCTGCGCCTTCGCGCGCCGGTCGGCGTCGGCCGGGCTCGCGAGGTGGTCCCGCAGCGTCGTGCGCCGTTCGTCGACGGCCGCGAGGTACTCGGTCCGCAGGGCGGCGACGTCCGCGTGCCCGTTCAGCAGCGTCGGGTCGTCGACGACGTGCCCCGCGCCGGCCGGGGTGCGCCGCGCGACGGAGTTCAGGCTGACGGACGAGCCGGTGAGGACGGAGCTGGTCGCGTACAGCACGATGACCGCGCCGGCGAAGGCGACGGCGCCGCCGGCGATGGCCAGCACGAACCGGTCGCTGCCCACCTCGAGCTGACCGAGGTCGCTGAGCTGCAGGCCGGCCACCAGGACGCCACCGACCGCGGCCAGGCTGACGGTCACCCACTTCGCCGACTCCCGGAGCCGGTCGGCGGCCCCGGACAGCCCCGTCGACTCCTCAGCCATCGCCGTCGGCGTCCCGCACCGTGTCCATGTCCACGACGTGCACGGACACCCCGCCCGCGTCGTACTCGCTGAGCACGTCCAGCACCGCCCGCAGCTGCCCGCCGGCCTCCGGCCCGCCCACCGCGACGCCGAGATCGATGCTCGCCGAGTCCTGCGCCAGCAGGATGCGGCTGAGGTCGCGGGCGTGGATCGGCGCGACGATATAGTTCGCGTACGGCTCGCTGAGCTTCGTAGGCCGGAAGATCTCCGGCGCGGCCGGCGGCGTCGTCACCGGCGGCGTGGGCGCATCGGGGGCGCCCTGGTGGATGTAGAACGCGACGTCGCCCAGCTGCAGCACATACGGGTCCGCGCCGGACGTGTAGAGATGCACCTCGTTGCCCACGACTCAGTGCACCACGCCCCCGCCGCGGCGGGTATCCGCCGACACACCGAACACGTTCCGGGTGAACGCCGGCCTCAGTAGCGCGCGGCGGCCCGACGGCACGGGCGAGTGGCGGCGCGGTTCACCCCGGTCGCCGGGACCGGCGCACGGCCCAGATCGCCGCCGACACCGACGCGGTGCCGGCGGCGAGGCCGAGGAAGACAAGCACGGCGCCGACGGCGAACAGGCCCGTCTCGTCGGCGGCAGCCGCCGTGACGGTCCAGGCCGCGGTGAACCCGACGGTCATGAGTCGTCGTACTCAAACCTCAGGACTTGCGGAACGTCTGCGCGCCGCTGCCGTTGCAGTCCCAGATCTGCAGCCGCGTCCCGTTGGCCGTGGCGCCGCCCGGGGTGTCCAGGCACCGGCCCGACTGCGGGTTGCGCAGGGTGCCGTTGCCGCCGTCGACCCATACCTGGGCCGGGTTGCCCGTGCAGTCGTGCAGCTGCAGGACGGTACCGTTGCCGGTTCCGCCGCCGGCAACGTCGAGGCACTTGCCGAGCGTCGTCAGCGCCGAGCCGGTCCATTTCCAGTTCTGGTCGCGCGCCGCGTCCTGGCAGTCCCACAGCAGCACGGCCGCGCCGTCGCCGCCCGTGTCGTCGCCGGCCACGTCCACGCACCTGCCGGCCGGGCCGACGATGTTGGAGGCGCCGCCGTTGTACGGGAACGCCTGCGCGCCCGAGCCGTTGCAGTCCCAGATCTGCAGCCGGGTCCCGTTGGCGGTGTTGCCCGAGGGCGAGTCCAGGCACCGGCCCGAGCCGACGTTCACGAGCGTTCCGCCGGGGGTCGTGCGCCACTGCTGGTTGGCGCCGCCGTGGCAGTCCCACAGCTGCAGCTTCGCGCCGCCCGCGGTGGAGGCGTCGGCGACGTCCAGGCACCGGCCCAGGGTCTGCAGCGTGCCGTTGTTCTTCAGCACCCAGTGCTGGTCGACCGCCCACGACTGGCAGTCCCAGAGCTGCACGGCCGCGCCGTTGCCACCGGTGTCGTCGCCGGCGACGTCCACGCACTTGCCGCCCGGACCGAGCACGTTGTACCCGGTGCCGCTCGAACCGCCGCCCGGGCCCTTGTTGTACACGGCCACCGAGTCGACCACGAGCGACGCGCCCGACACGGTCGACGCGTTGGGGCCGCCGCCGAACGCGTCCGGGAAGCCGCCGCCGATCGCGAGGTCGTAGATGATGAAGAACGGGTGGTCCACGGCGTTGGACCAGGTCGTCGCGTCGACCTGGCCGGCGTTGAGCGTGAAGAAGTTGCCGCCGTCGAAGTAGAAGCGGATCTGCTCGGGCGACACCGAGCGGTCGACCTCGACGGCGTAGTCGTGGAACCCGGTCTGGCAGCCGGGGCAGCCGCGCTCGCCGCTGCCGAGGCCGGTGCTCTCGTTGCACGGGCCGCCCGGGTTGACGCCGCAGTGCAGGGTGCTGAAGAGCGAGCTGCGGCCGTTGATGTCCTCCATGACGTCGATCTCGCCCGAGCCCGGCCACGGCACGCCGGCCCGCAGCGGGGCGCCGAGCATCCAGAAGGCGGGCCAGTACCCGGCGCCGTTGGCCGGCGGGACCCTTGCGTGGCCACTTTTTTCAGACTATAAAACAACCATTGAACCAACGGTTGGAGCAACGGTGGCGAAGAAGGCTTCGGTCAAGGACGTGCGGCGGCGCAACCGCGCGCTGATCCTGCGGCACGTCTGGCTCAACGGACCCACCTCACGCAGCGAGGTCGGCACGGCGACCGGGCTCTCCCCCGCGACCGTGACAAACGTGATGAACGAGCTGCTCGCCGAGGGCACGGTCCGCGAGGAGGGCTTCCACGACTCCGAGGGCGGCCGGCGCCGCGCCATCGTCCGGGTCGCCCACGACGCCGGGCTCGTGGTCGGGGCGGACGTCGGCGAGACCCAGATCGGCGTGGAGGTGTTCGACCTCGGGCTCAATCGCCTCGCCGCCCGGGTGTACCCGTTCAAGAGCCGCCGCATCGAGGTCGGCGAGGCCCGCACGGCGATCGCCGACCAGGTCGCCTCGATGCTCGCGGAGCTCGGCGTCGGCGGCGCCGACGTGGTCGGGCTCGGCCTCGGCGTCCCCGGGATCGTCGAGGAGGACCGGCAGCTCGTGCACGCCGAGGTCGTCGGCTGGCACGGCGCGGACTTCGCGGGCTTCGGCAACGAGCTGGGGGGCGGCGACCGCGACGGGCCCGGCAAGGGGCGCGGCGAAGGACCCGGCATCCCGGTGTACATCGACAACGGCGCGAAGTCGACCACCCAGGCCGAGGCCTGGTACGGCGCCGCCCGCGACGCCGAGCACGCCGTCATGGTGCTCATCGGCGAGGGCGCCGGCGCGGGCATCATCACCGACGGCCGGCTCTACCGGGGCTCGTCCAGCAGCGCCGGCGAGTGGGGCCACACGAAGATCAGCCTGGACGGCCCGCACTGCCGGTGCGGGCGCGCCGGCTGCGTCGAGACCTTCGTCGGCGCCTCGGCGGTCCTCAACCAATGGCGCGGGCCCGACGAGACGTGGCTCGGCCGCGAGACCGAGGGCGTCGAGGCGATCCTGACCGCGTGGCGCGGCGGCGATCCCGCGGCCCACCGGGCCATCGACGGCCTGGTGCGCCACCTCGGGCTCGCCCTGTCCAACCTCGTCAACCTCTACAACCCCGAGAAGATCATCGTCGGCGGCTGGTTCGGGGACCGGATCGCCGCCGAGCTGCTGGACGAGCTCCAGGTCGCCGTGCGCGCCGACTCGCTCGCCCAGCCGGGCGGCGAGGTCGTCCTCGTGCGCTCCCAGCTCGGCCCCGAGGCCGCCGTCCGCGGCGCCGCCACCCTGCCGATCAGCCAGCTCATCGAGACCGGCGCCGGCGTCGAGCGCCTGCGCTGACCCGGCACACCCTCCCGCCGCCGCTATGCCGGTGGCGTGGTGCCGTACACCCGAAAACACCCCAGAAAAGGACACCCAATGCTGCGACGACTGCTCGTCCTGGCCTCCGTCCTGGCCACCGCGGCCTGCACCCAGGCCGCCCCGGCCACCCAGGACACCGGCAACCCGGGCAAGGACCTCACCATCGCCTTCCTGATGCCCTGCTCCACCTGCGCCGACCGTTTCGAGAGCAAGGACAAGCCGTACTTCGAGGAGGCCGTGAAGGCCATCGACCCGAACATCAAGGTGATCGCCGGCAACGCCCAGGGCGACGCCGCCGTCCAGCTGCAGCAGGCCGAGTCGGCGCTGACCAACGGGGCCAAGGTGATCGTGGTCAGCCCGTTCACGGCCGAGGCGGGCGCGTCGATCGTCGCCAAGGCCGACGCCGCCGGGGCCCGGGTGATCGCCTACGACGGGGCGATCGAGGGCGCGGTGCCGGCCGCGTACGTCTCGTTCCAGAACGAGAAGGTCGGCGAGTTGCAGGGGCAGTTCCTGCTCGACAAGCTGCCGCCGGGCGCCACCGTGGCGATGATCAACGGCGACATCACCTCGGCCCCGGGCCGCGAGTTCAAGGCCGGTGCGCACAAGATCCTCGACCCCGCGTTCCAGTCCGGCCGGCTCAAGCTCGGCTACGAGTCCGACACGCCCGGCTTCGACCCGGCCAAGGGCCAGCAGGCGATGGAGCAGGGGCTGACCAAGCTCGCCGACAACGTCCAGGGCGTCGTCGCCCCCAACGACGGGCTCGCCAACGCCGTCATCACCGCGCTCACCGCCCGCAAGCTCAACGGCAAGGTCCTCGTCACCGGCCAGGACGCCACCGACGCGGGCCTGGGCAGCATCCTGGCCGGCAACCAGTCGATGACCGTGTACAAGTCGATCCGGGCCGAGGCGACCGCGACCGCGAAGATCGCCGTCGCGCTGGCCAAGGGCGACGCCGCCGCGGTCACCGGGCTGACCACGAGCACCGTCGACAACGGCACCGGCAAGGTCCCGGCGCTGCTGCTCGACCCGGTCGCGGTCACGAAGGAGAACATCGCCGACGTGGTGATCAAGGACGGGTACAGCACGAAGGACAAGATCTGCGCGGGACTGGCGGCGGACAAGTGCAGCCTGTAGATCCCCCGACCCTCGAGCTCCGCGGCGTGGTCAAGCGGTACGGGCGCGTCGCGGCGCTCACCGACGTCGGCTTCACGGCCACCGCCGGCGAGGTGGTGGCCCTGGTCGGCGACAACGGCGCCGGCAAGTCGACGCTCGTCAAGGCCATCGCCGGCACCCACCGCATCGACGCCGGGCAGATCCTGCTCGACGGCGAGCCGGTGACCGTCGGCACGCCCAAGGAGGCCTCGGCGCTGGGCATCGAGACCGTCTACCAGGACCTGGCCCTGTGCGACAACCTCGACGTGACCGCCAACCTGTACCTCGGGCGGGAGCGGCGCCGCCGGTACTCGCCGCTGCTGGACCGGGAGGCGATGCAGGCCCACGCCGCAGGGGTCATCGCCGACCTCGCCGCCCACCTGCCCGACCTGGACAAGCCGGTCTCCGCGCTGTCCGGCGGGCAGCGGCAGGCGATCGCGGTGAGCCGGGCCGCGCTGTGGGGCTCCCGGATCGTGCTGCTCGACGAGCCGACCGCGGCGCTCGGGGTGGCGCAGACGGCGATGGTGTACGACCTCATCCGCCGCCTGCGCGACCGCGGGCTGGCCGTCGTGGTCATCTCCCACAACATGGCCGACGTGTTCGCCGTCGCCGACCGGATCAGCGTGCTGCGCCTGGGCCGCAACGCCGGGGAGTTCCGACCCGGCGCCGACACCACCGACGACGTGGTCGCCGCCATCACCGGGAGCCGCTCATGATCCGCCGGGCGAGCGGGACCACCACGGTCCTGGTCGGGCTGGTCGTGGTGTGGGCGCTGTTCCAGGCGCTCAACCACAACTTCCTGTCCGCGCGCAACCTGTCCAACCTGCTGCTGCAGATCGCGGTGCTCGGCACCCTCGCCGTCGGCATGGTGCTGGTGCTCGTCCTCGGCGAGATCGACCTGTCGGTCGGCGCGGTCGCCGGCGTCAGCGCCGCGGTCCTGGCCCGGCTGATCGCCGACCACGGGGCGCCGGCGTGGCTCGCCATCGCCGCCGCCGTGCTCGCCGGCGCGGTGATCGGCCTTCTGCACGGCGTCGTCATCACCGCGGCCGGCATCCCGTCGTTCATCATCACCCTCGCCGGCCTGCTCGTCTGGCAGGGCGTGCAGCTCGCGCTCGTCGGCGACGGCGGGCAGATCCCGATCCGGGACACCGCGATCCGCTCGATCGCCTCCAGCTACGTCGTGCCCGGCTTCGGCTGGGTGCTCGCGCTGCTGGTCGTCGCCGGCTTCGCGGGCCTGCGGGCCCTGCGGCGGCGGCGCCGCGCCCGGCACGGCCTGGCCAACCCGCCCGCGCGGGCCGAGGTCATCGCCGTGGCGGCCGTGGCGGTGCTCGTCGGCGCCGTGACGTGGCTGCTGAACTCGTACTTCGGGATCCCCTGGGTCTTCGTCCTGCTCCTGGCGCTGGCGGGGGCGGCCGGCGTGCTCATGACCGGCACCCCGTTCGGCCGGCACGTCACCGCGATCGGCGGCAACCGGGAGGCGGCCCGCCGCGCCGGCATCCCGGTCGCGCGCACGGTGGTCGTCGTCTTCGTGCTCGTCTCGGCGATCGCCGCGCTCGCGGGCGTCGTCGAGGCGTCCCGGCAGTTCTCCGCGTCCAACGCCCTCGGCGGCGGAACCCTGCAGCTCAATGCGATCGCGGCGGCCGTGATCGGCGGGACCAGCCTTTTCGGCGGCCGCGGGCGCATCTCCCACGCGATCCTCGGCGCCCTCGTCGTCGGCAGCGTGCAGAACGGCCTCGACCTGCTCGGCGAGCCGGCCGCCGTGAAGAACATCGCCACCGGCGTCATCCTCGTCGTCGCCGTCGTGCTCGACGCGGTGGGCCGCCGCCGGCGCCTCGCCCGCGGCTCCGCCGAGTAGCTCCTCGCAGAAAGGCACAACCATGCGCTTCCCCGACGGATTTCTGTGGGGTGCGGCCACCGCCGCGTACCAGATCGAGGGCGCCGTCGCCGAGGACGGCCGCGGACCGTCCATCTGGGACACGTTCAGCCACACCCCGGGCGCGGTCCGGCGCGGCGACACCGGCGACATCGCCTGCGACCACTACCACCGCTGGCGAGACGACCTCGACCTGCTGGCCGGGCTCGGCGTCGGCGCCTACCGCTTCTCGGTCGCCTGGCCCCGCGTCTTCCCGTCCGGCGCCGGCGCGGTCAACCCGGCCGGCCTGGACTTCTACGACCGGCTCACCGACGGGCTGCTGGAGCGCGGCATCACCCCGATGGTGACGCTGTACCACTGGGACCTCCCCCAGGCCCTGCAGGACCGCGGCGGCTGGGCGAACCGCGACACCGCCGAGCACTTCGCGGACTACGCGGCCACCGTGCACGAACGCCTCGGCGACCGGATTCCGTACTGGCTCACGCTGAACGAGCCCTACTGCGCGGCCGTCGTCGGGCACCTCGAGGGCCGCCACGCCCCCGGGCTGCGCGACGAGCGGGTCGCCGTCACCGCGGTACACCATCTGCTGCTGGCCCACGGCCGGGCCGTCGCGGCCCTGCGCGCCGGCGGGGTGCGCGGGCAGGTCGGCATCACCTGCAACCTGACCTCCGTGCACCCCGCGAGCGCCGACCCGGCCGACCTCGCCGCCGCGCGCCGCCTCGACCTGCACGAGAACCGGATGTACCTCGACCCGCTGTTCCGCGGCGCCTACCCCGGCGACGCCGCCGCGCACTACGCCCCGGTCACGGACTTCGGCTTCGTCCGCGACGGCGACCTCGAGGCGATCGCGGCGCCGCTGGACTTCTTCGGCATCAACTACTACGAACGCCACCACGCCCGCGCCGACCCGGCCGACCCGGACCGCGGCTGGCTGCGGGTCCCGCCCGAGCACCCGACGGTGACCGGCATCGGCGTGCACCCGGAGGGCCTCACCGAGATCCTGCGGCGGGTCGCGAAGGAGTACACGCCGCTCCCCCTCGTCGTCACCGAGACCGGCCTGGCCCTGCACGACTACCCGGGCCCCGACGGGGAGATCGCCGACGACGAGCGGATCGCGTTCTTCGACGGCCACCTCCGCGCGGCCCACGAGGCGCTGGACGGGGGCGTGCCGCTGTTCGGCTTCTTCCCGTGGTCGTTCGTCGACAACTTCGAGTGGGCCTCGGGCTACGGCGTGCGCTACGGCATCTACTACGTCGACTACCCCACCCAGTCGCGCCGGCCGAAGCGCAGCGCCCACTGGTACGCCGGCGTCATCCGCGACAACGGCCTCGTATCAGACCCCCTCCGGCCGCATCCGTCATGAGGAAGCGCGCATGACCTGACAGGGGGCGAGCGGGGATGGATCCGGCGGCAAGCATCCAGGCACTGATCGATGAAGCGGCGACCGCGGACGACACGCGGCTGTTCAACCTCGTCGTCGACGTGGCCGTCCTGAGCGGGCAGGTGGGCGCCGCCGACGGCGTCGCCGCCATGCAGGCCATCACGCCGTACGCGGCCGGGTTCGCCGCCCGCAACCCGGGCAACCTCGACATGCGGTACCGGTACGCGTGGATTCTCGTCGTCCTCTCGCAGCGCCTCGAGGCGGCCGGCCGGCACGACGATTCGGTCCAGCCGGCCCGGGACGCGATCGCCGGGTTCCTCGGCCTCGGACCGAACACGCCGGCCGGGCTGGCGTTCGACATGCTCGTGCAGGTCGCCGTCATCTCCGGGCAGCTGCCCCCGGCGGAGGCGGCCACGGCGCTGCGCGGCCTGGTGCCGGTCGCGGAGCGGCTCGTGGCCGGCGAGCCGGCCAATGCCGAATACCAGTACCGGTACGCGTGGACGCTTGTCGTGCTGTCGCAGCGCCTGGAGGCGGCCGGTCAGCACGACGAGTCGGTGCCGCCGGCCCGCGCCGCCATCGCCCGGTTCCTGCAGTTCGCCCCGGCCGCGTCCGACGCGCTCATCTTCGAGATGATCGTGCAGCTGGCGGTCATCTCCGGGCAGCTGCCGGCGGCCGAGGGGGCCGAGGCCATCCGCGCCATGCTGCCGTCCGCCGCCGCGCTCGCCGCCCGCAACCCGGGCAACCTCGACTACCAGGGTCGGTTCGCGTGGGCGCTCGTCGTGTTCGCGCAGCGGCTCGAGGCGTCCGGGCAGCACGCCGAGGCGCAGCCGCCGGCCCGGGAGGCGGTCCGGCGGCACCTCGCGATCGCCCCCGCCGCCCCCGACGCGCTGCTCGCCGAGCTGATCACCGAGGTCGCGGTCGTCTCCGGCCTGCTGCCGCCGGTCGAGGCGCTGCGGGCCGTGCTGGACCTGCTGCCGTTCGCCGAGCAGCTCGCCGCGCGCAACCCGGCCTACCAGGGGCTGCTCGACTGGCTGCGCCTGGTGATCGAGCAGCGCCGGGCGGCCGCCGGGGCCGGCGGCGAGCCCGAGCCGCCGGTCGGGGTACAGCCGGCGGTCTTTCGCGCTGGGGCCCCGGTCGCCGCCCTGTCCCGCAACCCGAACCAGATGGACCTCTTCGCCGTCGCCGCCGACGGCGCCGTGCGCAGCGCCTGGTGGAACGGGCAGTGGCACGACGACTGGTTCCGCATCGGCACCCGCGGCTTCGGCCCGGGCACCCCGATCGCCGTCAACTCCCGCAACCCCGACCAGATGGACCTCTTCGCCGTCGGCGACGACGGCGGCGTCTACAGCGCCTGGTGGCACGGCGAGTGGCAGGACTGGTTCCGGATCGGCACCCGTACGTTCGCCCCGGGCACCCCGATCGCCGTGCTGTCCCGCAACCCCGACCAGATGGACCTCTTCGCCGTCGGCGACGACGGCGGCCTCTGGAGCGCCTGGTGGCACGGGGAGTGGCACGACTGGTTCCGCATCGGCACCCGCACCTTCAGCCAGGGCACCCCGATCGCGGTCAACTCCCGCAACCCCGACCAGATGGACCTCTTCGCCGTCGGCGACGACGGCGGCGTCTACAGCGCCTGGTGGCACGGCGACTGGCACGACTGG
>NZ_JBEZDS010000027.1:50332-152769 GCF_040648435.1 Dactylosporangium sp. NPDC049140
ACCCCGACCAGATGGACCTCTTCGCCGTCGGCGACGACGGCGGCGTCTACAGCGCCTGGTGGCACGGCGACTGGCACGACTGGTTCCGCATCGGCAGCCGCACCTTCAGCCAGGGCACGCCACTCGCGGTCAACTCCCGCAACCCCGACCAGATGGACCTGTTCGCCGTCGGCGACGACGGCGGCGTCTACAGCGCCTGGTGGCACGGCGACTGGCACGACTGGTTCCGCATCGGCACGCGCACCTTTGCGCAGCGGGCATCCCTCGCGGTGCTGTCCCGCAACCCCGACCAGATGGACGTGTTCGCGGCCGGCGACGACGGCGGCGTCTGGAGCGCCTGGTGGCACGGGGACTGGCACGACTGGTTCCGCATCGGCGACGCCCAGCCGGCGCTCATCTTCGGCGGCCCGATCGCCAGCGAAGGCCTGGCCGCGCTCGGCGGCTGGGTCGAGGCGCGGATCTTCCCCGACGGCACCTCCCGGTGGCGCGGCCACGCGCACGACAGCGGCCTGGACGGGTACGCCTTCGGGGTCAGCGCGACAATCAGCAACCGCGCCGGCCGGGTCCTCGCCTTCTCGCACCACGGGCACGTGGAGGGCACCCTCTCCACCGAGGGCGGCCGCGACGAGGACTGGGACGAGTTCCGCCCCGCCGACCCCGTCATCGCCCAGTACTTCCGGACGTTCGCGGCGGCCGAGGTCGCCATCCCGGTGTCGTACTCCAGCGACATCGGCACGTTCGTGGTGGACGTCGTCGACTTCATCGTCACCTGGGAGCTGGGCGCGTCGCCGGTCGGCGCGGTCGTCGGGCTCGTCGCGTTCATCGGCGTCGAGGTCGGCTCGTTGTTCGCCACCGGGTCGCTGGTGCCCGGCGCACGGATCATCGGCAGCAGCCTGTGGATGGCCGGCCCGACGAACACCCTGCTGTCCATCGCCGCCGAGGGGCTCGCCTCGTTCGGCAGCGAGTCACGGTCGCTGACCCCGGAGGAGTACGACTGGGCCGACTCCACCGTGTTCGGCGGCACCCTGCCGCCCCGCGAGGACATCCTGCTGACCGACATCATCGGCAAGGACGACCGGGCGTTCACCATGCCCGGCAGCGGCGACTGGATCTACCTCAACATGGGCCGGGAGGCGTTCGCCGACCCGCGCAAGTTCGGGCTGGCCCGGGGCAAGCAGTACGGCGAGACGTTCGTCCACGAGCTGACCCACGCGTGGCAGATCGCGCACACGCCGATGCAGCTCAGCCTGATCGCCGGCGTCCTGGGCAACCAGCTCAAGCACGACCCGTACGAGTACGGGCCCCCGGGCGCGTCGTTCTCGGAGTTCAACCTGGAGCAGCAGGCGGCGATCGTCGCCGACTGGTTCGTCGGCAACCAGCGTCCGGGCAGCACCCAGACGTCGATCGACATGGACCCGGCGAGCCCGTACTTCCGCTACATCCAGCAGAACATCCGCCAGGGCCAGTACTGAACCCCATTGCCGGAGTGAGTACTCACTCCGTACGATGGGACCATGACCGTCACGCTGAACCACACAATCGTTCCCGCCCTCGACAACGACGAGGCGTCCCGGTTCCTGGCCGGCGTCATGGGCTTCGAGCTCCTGCCGCCGGCCGGGATGCACGGGCACTTCCGGCCGGTCCGGGTCAACGACACGCTGACGCTGGACTTCATGACCACCGCGGAGCCGGTCGGCCACCACCTGGCCTTCGCCGTCGACGGCGCCACGTTCGACGCCGTCCACGCCCGCGTCGAGGCGGCCGGGGTGCCGTTCGGCAACCACCCGGCGACCCCGGACAACTGTCGTATCGACCACCCGCTGTGCCCGCGGGGCCTGTTCTTCCGCGACGCGACCGGCAACCTCTACGAGGTCATGGCGGACAGCTAGCGGTCGCGGTAGGCGGCGAGGCCGCCCAGCTCCTCGCTGGCGATGAACGCCGTGCGCACGTCGAGGATGGCCTCCACGGCGGATCACCACCGCACGTGGCGCAGCTCGGTCAGGCGCAGCGCGGCCGCGGCGGCGATGTACAGCAGCAGCCCGACGAGCGCGGCGAGCGCCACCGTCATGACGGTGCCGGCGAGGGCGGCGCCCGCCCCGGCCACGCCGGCCGCGACCAGGACCCGGCCGTGCGTGCCGGCGATGCGACGCCCGTCGATGCGCCCGAGGCGGCGGCGCAGGGCGAGCGCCGTCGCCACGAGGCCCACGGTGTACGCCGCGGCGTAGGCGAGTGGCACCCCGACCACGATGTCGGCGGCGGGCAGCCACCACATCGCGGCCACGCAGCCGGCGACGCCGACGGCGCTCACGGCCGCGGTGATCAGCGCCGGCGTCCTCGTGTCCTGCAGGGCGTAGAAGCCGCGCTGCAGGATCATGTACGCGGTGAACGGCAGCAGCGCCAGCCCGAACGCGGCCACGGCGACGCCGAGCACGCCCACGGTCGCGGTGGCGCTGCGGCCGTGGCCGAACAGCAGCGCGGCGACCGGGCGGCCGAGCACGAGCATCGCCGCCGCCACCGGGGCCAGGGCCACGGCCGCGACCCGCACGGCCAGGGACAGGTCGCCGATGACGCGCTCGTGGTCGTGGCGGGCGGCGCTGCGGCTGAGGCGGGGCAGCATCGCCGTCATCACCGACAGCGCGACGACCGCGAAGGGCACCTGGAAGATTGCGTACGCGTTCTGGTACACCGTGACCCCGCCCGGCCCGCTCAGCGACGCCGCACGCGTCGCCGCCGCGAGCATGACCTGGGCGGAGAGGACCGACAGCAGCACCCACGCGCCGAGGCGGCCGATCCGGCGCACCCCGATCCCGCGCGGGTCCAGGTGCAGCCGCACCGGGAAGCCGCTGCGCGCGAGCGCCCACACGACGAGCGCCGTCTGCGCGACGACCCCGGCGGTCGTGCCGATCGCAAGCAGCGTCAGGTGTACCGTCGTGAGCCCGTCGACCGCGAGGTAGCCCAGCCCGACCGCGATCACGACGAGGCTGTTGACGAGCGGCGCCCACGCCGGGGCCCCGAACCGCCCGCGGATGTTGAGCACGGCCCCGGCGGTGGCCCCGACGCCGTAGAACAGGATCTGCGGCAGGAAGTACCAGCAGAAGACCACGGCGAGGTCGCGCTGCGGCCCCGTGAAGCCGGGCGCGTACAGCCGCACGAGCCACGGCGCGGCGACGACGGCGACGACGGTGACCGCGCCCAGCCCGTACACCATCAGCGACAGCAGCCGCTGCGCGTAGACGACGCCGTCGTCGGCCTCGGTGACCGCCGCCCGCGCGAGCAGCGGCACGACGACGCTCGCCATCGCCCCGCCGACGACGAGCTCGAAGACGGCGTTGGGCAGCGTGTTGGCGACGTTGTACGTGTCCAGCAGCCGCGTCCCGAGCCCGAGCGCCGCGGTCAGCACCACGATCCGGACGAACCCCGCGATGCGGGACGCCAGCGTCGCGACCGCCATCCCCCGCCCGGCACCGCTCAGTGAGGCCACGCCGTCCTTCTTAGCATCCGGTGGTGGTTTTCCGCCGCTCGCGCCGGGTAGGCCGGGCGGTATGAGCAACGGCACCGCCCTCCGCTGAGGCCGCCCGGCGTGGACACGATCGAGGTCCTGGACCGGCTGGCCGAGCTCGTGCGCCGCGGCGGAGACGAGCTGTACGTCCGCTGGTCGCGCGGCCCGCAGGCCGACCTCGCGTCCACCGGCGGCCTGCAGCACGGCGCCGGCGGGCTCACGGGCCTGGCGCTGCCGGAGCTGCCGGCCCACTCGCTGCGGGTCGAGCCGTGGTGGGGTGAGCGCCCGGTACTTCTATGGGTGGCCCGGCGCCTGACCGACTGCCGCGCCCGGCACGAGCCGTGCGGCCCCGGGGTGCGCCCGTGGCTCCTGCGCGCCGAGGAGTGCGGCCGCGGCCGCGACGAGGAGCCGCTCGTCATCTGCCGGCACCCGGTCGCGTGGATCTCCGACGCGGCGCTGGAGGAGTGCGCGGCGCAGATCGCGGCCGAGGGCGCCCCCGGACGGGGGCCCCGTGTTCGGTGAGGCGTGGCTGGCCTCGGCGGTCGATCTGCTCGTCCGGGCCGTCGAGGCCGGCGGCGCGGTAATCATCTTCACCGGTGCGGTCGTCGCGTTCGGGCGGTTCGCGGTCGCCGCCGTCCGGACCCGGCGCACCGAGAGCTTCACCCCCATCCGCCTGGGGCTCGGCCGCTTCCTCGCGCTCGGCCTCGAGTTCCAGCTCGCCTCGGACATCCTGCGGACCGCGATCGCCCCCACCCTGCGCGAGATCGGCGAGCTCGCCGCGATCGCCGCGATCCGCACCGCCCTGAACTACTTCCTCAGCCGCGAGATCAAGGAGGAGCGCGCCGAGCTGGCCCGCCGCGGGGCGCCGGTGCCGTGAGCGTGCTCCTGGCCTACGCCGCCCTCGCCTGTGTCGCCGCCGGGCTCGTCATCGGGGCCGTCACCCTCGTCATCGGCGGGGGTGTGCGCACGGCGCTGCAGGTGGCGCTGGACTTCTGGCTCGCCGCCGGCCTGCTGCGCCTGGGCGGCCCGCCGGGCTGGCCGCCGCTGCTGGTGGCCGCGGCGATCGTGGCCGTGCGCCGGCTCGCCGCCTCCGCGCTGCGCCGGCGCACGCTGCGACCCGACGAGGATTGTTAGTCTCGCGGCGTGACCTATCCGCGCAGGACGGCCCGGCCGCCGCTGCAGGCCCGGGTCCGCGACGTCCGGGACGTCACCGCCTCGATGCGCCAGATCGACCTGGCCGGCCCGGAGGTGCCGCGCCTGCGGTTCCGGCCCGGCGCGCACCTGGTCGTGCGGGTGCCGGCCGAAGACGGGGAGGCGCGCCGGGTGTACTCCGTCTGGCGCCACGACCCCGCCGGCTCCCTGCTGTCGCTGCGCATCGCCCTGCACGACGCCGGCGGCCCCGGCTGCGCGTGGGCGCGCAAGGTGGCGCCCGGCGACCGGGTCACGCTGGAGCCGCCGCGTAGCAAGATCACCCTGGCCGGCTCCGCCGCGTTCCACCTCTTCGCGGGCGACGAGACGGGCGCGGTACCGCTCCTGGCCATGCGGGGAGCCCTGCCCCGCTCGGCCCCGGCCCTCGGCGTCTTCGAGGCCCCGGCGCCCGCCGACGAGATGCCCGGGGCCGACGGCGTGCCCGCGCTGCCGTGGGTCCACCGCGGCGGCGCGTCGGCGGTCGGCTCCCGGGTCCTGCTGCGCGCGGTGGCCGACCTGGAGCTGCCGCCCGGCGCCGGCGTCGCGTACGTGGCCGGCGAGAGCGACACCTGCCGCCTCGTGCAGCGCCTGCTGATCGAGAAGCGCGGCTTCGCCCGCCGGGCCGTGCACACCCAGCCCCAGTGGACCCCGGGCCGCCCGGGCTTCGGCGCGGGCGGCGACTGAGGTGACGACCCGGACCCGGCCGCCGACGACGAGCCGATGCCCGCGGTGCCGGGCGGCCGGCACTGGCCGGTGTCCCGGCATCTGCCCGCGGCCCGGCCGGTGGGCCGCAACCACGGCGCCGCCGCGACCCGCATCTCAATGCGGGCGCCGCGCGAGGCCGGGCTCCTCTAGCCGGTACTCGCCGCCGCAGGACTCGGCGAGGCCCGGGCCGAACAGCGCGGCCGGGGTGTACGCGCCCGGCTTGCCCTCGCCGTCGAGCAGGCGGCGGACGACCTCGGCCGGCACGGCGGCGGTGAAGGCCTGGGCCTCGCCGACGCGCAGCCAGCCCTCGCGGGTGCTCCCGTCCGGCCACTGCACGACGGCGTGGCCCCAGGAGTGCTCGCGCGGCTTCGGCCGGGCCGTGAACCGTACCGCCGCCAGACGCCGCCGGGCGAAGGCGCGCACTGGACCGATCGCGAGCAGGGCGGTCGCGGCCGGTAGGACCGCGCGGACGAGCGGCGAGGACGGGGCCTCGCTCGACGCGGCGACCACGTCCGCGGCGCCGCTGGCGCGCTGGGCCGCCATCAGCTCGCCCAGCGGCATGCTCGCGGTGGTGACCGTCGAGCCGTCGGGCAGCACCAGCCGGATCGGGTCGCCGCCCAGGCGGGCCGGGGCCAGCCGTCCGCCGCGGTACCGCCGGCCCTGGAACCGCCCGCCGCCCGCGACACCCGGCAGCCCCTCCACGATGGTGCCCGCGAGGGCATCGCCGACGGCCCCGGCCTCCACGACGAGCGACGGCACCATGTCGACCCGCACCCGCCGCGGGGCCGGCCGCCCCTCGCACAGCTTCACCACGACGCTCTCGGTCGCGGTGACGCCGAAGCCGGCCCCGGTGACGGCGGTGCGCCCGGCATCGGTGAACGCCTGGCTCCGGCCGAGGGTCGCGGCCACCGCGGCCAGGTCGTTGGCGAGGTCGAGGTAGTGGCTGGACGGCCGGCACGCCTCCAGGAGGGGCGCCCCGGTCTCGATGAACGGCCCGATGGTGTTGACGACCACGGCGGGGCGCTCCCGGCGGATCGCCTCCGCCGTCTCGGCGACCGACCCGGCCACGACCGTCCGGAGCCCGCCGGCCGCACCGGCCCCCGCCGGCCGCGGCCCGGCGGCCGCCTCCGCCAGCCGGCCGGCGTCCCGTCCGACAAGCACCGGCCCGATGCCCCGGCGCAGCAGCTCGGCGGCGATCGCCCGCCCGCTGCGGCCGGTCCCGCCCAGAATCCAAACCTCGGTCATGGCAAAGCTCCGCCCTGGTGCGGCGGCCGTCCCTCTGACGACACGCCGTGTCATGACCGTACCCCTCATGACACGACATGTCATCACCGCTAGACTGCGGACATGGCACGGTGGCAACCCGACGCGCGCGAGCGGCTGCGCCAGGCGGCCCTCGAGCTCTTCGCCGAGCAGGGCTTCGCCGCGACCACGGTGCCGGCGATCACCGCGCGGGCCGGCCTGACGACGCGCACGTTCTTCCGGTACTTCGCCGACAAGCGCGAGGTGCTCTTCGCGGACGAGGCCATCTCCGCGTTCGCCGGGCAGCTCATGGCCGCGGCCCCGGCGGCCGGCGACCCGCTCACGACGCTCCTCGAGGGCCTGCGCACGGTCGCCGATGCCCAGTTCGAGGGCCGCAAGCCGGCCCTGCGCCAGCGCCGGTCGATCGTCGAGTCCGACCCCGGCCTGCGCGAGCGCGACCTGCACAAACGCGCCGCGCTGGCCGAGGTGGTCCGCGACGGCTTCCGGGCCCGCGGCCTGGAGCCGACCCGGGCCGCCCTGCTCGCCGAGACGTCGGTGACCCTGATGTACGTCTCCGTGACCGAGTGGCTCGACCGCGACGACGACCGCCGGCTGTACGACATCATCGAGGCCTCGCTGGCCACCCTGCGGGCCGAGCTGAGCTGAGCCCGGGCCGCGGCGCCGGCGCACCCTGAGCGGGCACCTCGCCGCGACCGGACATGACGCCGGGGAGTTCCCCGCGCCGGACCGGCGGCCCCGGGACGCCGAGGGACTCGGCAACGAGCGGGCCGCCGGGCACGCCGCGCGGCTCCGCCTGCCACCGGACCCAAGACCGCTGCGGGCGCCCGCGATCGTGGTCAGCGAACGCCGGCCAAGCCGCACCCGCGACCCGGACGGCGAACGCTAACCGGGCCGGACCGCGACCCGGTCGGCGCGGTCGACGGCGCCGAACCGGATCGCGCGCAGGGCGGTCGCGCCCGGGCGGTCGATGCGCGTGACGGTCGCGGCCTCGCGGTGGGCGTCGCGCAGCACGTCCTGCCAGTTGCGGCAGTGCGCCGCGAACGCCGCGGAGCGCACCCGGCGCCCCCGCGACTCCTGCCCGGCGAGCGCGTCGGCCGGGCTGACGTCGAGCAGCAGCAGGTGGACCCGGCGGCCGGACCGGCGCGCGGCGGCGAAGATCAGTCGCCGCGCCCAGGGCCGCGTGGCGCACTCGTGCACGACCACCGGGCCCGGCCCGCCGAGGGTGTGCACGAGGCGGGCGTAGTGGGTGGCGTGCACGATCGGGCGCCAGTACCGGTACGGCAGCCGGCCCAGGTACGGCCGCCACCATTCCCGGGAGTGGTCCGAGTCCAGCACGCGCACGCCCGCGCCGCCGGTGGGGAAGAGGCGCCGGAGCAGGGTCGTCTTGCCCGCGCCCGGGACGCCCGCGACCACCAGCACGGCGTCGGTGCCGTACCGGAGCTCGCCGGGGCGCTCAACCGCGACGGCGGACACGGGCGACGACCTGCTGGAGGCGGCGGCGGTTCTGGGGCTTGCGCAGCTCTTCCTGCGCCCGGACGATCAGCCGCTGCCCCTGCGGGCTGCGCAGGAACCGGCGGAAACGGTCGGCAAGCGTTGGCATGAGTGAGGCCTTCCCGCCGCCGGCGGGGGCCGAATCCACGAAGAGGACCCCGACCCCGTCCGCGGCAACGTGTTCGTCACCTGCTGGGTCGAAGGTCTCGTCCACCCCGCGGTGCGGGGCCCGGGCACCGGGAGCCACGAGGGCTCCGAACTGACGGCGACACCGGCGGAGGACTACTCCCCTTCGCGACTAAGGGTACCCGCCGCGCGCCACATCGCCGAGTCCCGCACCGCAGCGCCCGAGCGAGCGCGCCGCCGCCGGACCCTGGCCTGGTCACAGCGGGTCCGGCGGCGCCCGTGTTACCTTTCCGGCATGCGCCACTCGGGCTTCGTCGACACCGTCGACGCCCTCGGCGGCCACGATCACGTCGGCTGGGTGTTCGACGACCCGGACGAGTACCACCCCGTCGTGGAGCGGTTCCTGGCCGACGGCCGGGCCGCCGGCCAGCAGGTGATGTTCGTCGCCGACGGCGATCCCACGGCCGCGGCGGACCCGGCCGCGCAGGTGCGCACCTACGCCCGGGCCACCGAGCGGGCGCTGGCCGACGGCTACACCGGGCTGCGCGTCGCCGCGGACGCGACCCCACTGGTGCGCACCGCGCAGGAGCGGGCGGCGTTCGCCCGCTACGAGTTCCTCATGGACGTCTTCATGGCGCGCCGGCCGATGTCGGGCCTGTGCGGGTTCAACCGCAGCGAGCTGGGCGACGAAGCCGTGGCCGAGCTGGCCGGGATGCACCCGGTGGCCCGGCGGGGCTCGACCCCGCTGCGGCTCTTCGCCACCGACCGGCCGGGCGTCGCCGCGGTGCTGGCCGGCGAGGTCGACCCCGGAGGGCACGCGCAGCTGCAGAACGCGCTCGGCCGGGCCGAGCTGCCGGCGGACGGCGGCGTGGTCACCCTGGACGCGCGGGAGCTCACCTTCATCGACCACCGGGCCCTGATCCGGCTCGTCGAGCACGTCCGGGGCCGCGGCGCCGGCACCGCGCTGCTGGTCGACCCGGGCAGCCCCGTGGCACGGTTGGCCGGTCTGCTGCAACTGGGTGACCTCCGGGTGGTGATGTCGTGAGATCGGGCCCCGCGGCCGGGCACGACGGCATCCTGCACGAAGCCGCGTTCTACGGCTCCGACGAGGAGTTCCTCGCCGTCGTGCTGCCGTTCCTGCGCGAGGGCGTCGCGGCCGGCGAGCCGACGGTCTCGATCTTCGGCGAGCGCAACCAGCGGCTGCTGCGCGCGGCGCTCGGCGAGGGCAGCGGCGTGCGGTTCATCGACGGCGGCCCGCACTACCTGCGCCCGGCCTCGGCGATCCGCAGCCACCGCGAGATGCTGGCCGGCTACGTCGCGGGCGGCGCGGCGCAGATCCGCATCGCGGGCGACGTGCCGCACCCCGGGGTCGGCGTGCCCTGGGAGTGGTGGGCGCGGTACGAGGCCGCCGCCAACGAGGTCTACGACGAGTTCCCGATGTACGGGCTGTGCCCCTACGACACCCGCACCGCCCCGCCCGAGGTGCTCGAGGACGTGCGGCGCACGCACACGCACGTGGTGACCGCCGACGGGGACCGCCGGCCCAGCCCCCTGTACGTGCGCCCGCGCGACTTCCTCGCCACCGCGGTCGCCCCGTGGACGTTACCGCTGCAGGCCGCGCCGCCGGCGCTGGAGCTCGCGGACCCGTCGCCCGCGCAGGGCCGCCACGCCGTCGGCGTGCTCCAGCTGATCGCCGGGCTGGGCGACGAGGAGCGGCAGGGGCTGGAGCTGAGCGTCACCGAGGTGGTCACCAACGCCACCCGGCACGGCGCGTCGCCGGTGCGGCTGCGGGGCTGGGCCGAGCCGGGCCGCATCGTCGTCGCCGTGACCGACGCCGGCCCCGGACCGGCCGACCCGGCCGCCGGGCTGATGCCGGCGGGCGGGCCGGGCGGGCTGGGCCTGTGGCTGACCCACCAGCTCTGCGCGTACGTGTCGCTGCACCACGGCCCCGACGGCTTCACCATCCGCCTGGTCGCCGAGCACCCCTGATCGAAACGCGTCAGGGCCGGTCCAGCGGGAACTCGGCGGTCAGCCGGGTGCCCTGCCCGGGCGGGCTGTCCACGGCGAGCGTGCCGCCGAGGGCCTCGACCCGGTCGGTCAGGCCGATGATGCCGGTGCCGCGCCGGGGGTCCGCGCCGCCGACCCCGTCGTCGCTGATCGACATGTGCAGCACGCCGCTGTGCACCTCGACCGCAGCCGACACGACGCTCGCCTCGGCGTACTTGGCCGCGTTGGTCAGCGCCTCGGCCATCACGTAGTACGCCGCGACCTCGACCGGCTCGGGCAGCCGCCCGTCCACCCGCACGTCGAGCTCGACGGGTGCGGCCGAGCGGCGGGCCAGCGCGCGCAGGCCGAGGCGCAGACCGCCCTGGGTGAGGATCGCCGGGTGTACCCCGCGCGAAAGCTCCCGCACCTCGTCGACGGTGCCGTTCAGCGCGCCCACCACGTTGTTGAGCTGGTCGCGCAGCCGGGGGTACTCCGGCGGCACCTCCGCCTCGGCCCGGCGGATGTCCAGCGCCAGGGCGATGAGCCGCTGCTGGACGCCGTCGTGCAGGCCGCGCTCCAGCTGCCGCCGATCGTCGTCCGTGGAGAGCACGAGCCGCGTCCGCGACTCGACCAGCCCACCCACCCGCAGGAGGGTGACGGCCTGGCGCATGACGAGCAGCGCCACGACCGTGGACGCGACGAACCCGGCGGTGTCGTCGGGCTCGCTGCCGCGGGCCCGCTGCACGATCAGCGCCAGGGCCATGGCGCCGACCGCGAAGTACGGCAGTAGCAGCCGCCCCCAGTGCGGATCCGGACGCGCCGTCCAGCCCTGCGGCTGCCTCGTCTCCGTCCACGCGGCGATGGCGACGAGGACGAAGCCCGCGACGAACCCGGCGTCGCCCAGCGGCGGGATGCCGTGCGCGCCGATCGTCACCTGGAAGGCGAAGACGCTGTCGGACATCGCGATGCCGAACAGCCCCACCCCGAGCAGCATCAGCTGCGCGCGGTTGCCGGCCGAGGCCATCCCGATGAGCATCAGGACCCGCACGGTGAGCAGCAGGTCGGTGATCGGGTACGCGAGCGCGACCAGGTAGGCCAGCCGGCTCGCGGCGCCGTCGTGTACGACCGCCCCGAGCACGGTGACCCAGCTCAGCACGAACAGCGCGCCGACGATGACCAGGCCGTCGAGGGTGCTCAGGACCTGCCCCTCCAGGTGGCGGGGCAGGCGGTGTACGGACTGGCCGGCGGAGAGGGTGACGAGCGCGGCGAGCGCGAAGAAGGGCAGGGTCAGGTACCCGGCGTCGGCGAGCGACGGCGAGGGCAGCCCGACGTCGGCGTAGAGCTGGTACCACGACCAGACCAGCTGGCCCAGCACCCAGCCGCACGCAGCGGCCCCCATCCACACGCGCCACCACCGCTGGGCGCCGTGGTGCCGGGCCGCCGCGATCCAGCAGGCCAGCATCGCGGCGAGCGCGGCGAGAAACTGCGCGGCGTCGTCGACGAACACCGACCACCACGGGCTCAACCAGCCGGAGCTGGCCAGGCCGACGACCGCGGCCACCAGTCCGAAGGCGACCAGGCTCCGCCGGAGGGGTTCAGACCCACACCTTCGCAACGTTACTAGCAGCCAGCAGCGCGACCCGCACCTTCGCGGCCTCGCCGGCCCCGCGGCCCCGCCAGGCGACCACGTGGTCCGGGCGCAGGAGCAGGCACTCGCCCGTACCGGCGAAATCCACCCGATTTCCGCCCGGCAGGATCGCCCAGCCGGGCCCGGCGAGGTCGAGCGTGGAGCGGGTCCGCGCGTCGTCGAGCCAGCGGTGCGGCACCCGGGTGCCGGCCCGGCCGGCGGGGGCGAAGTCGAGCACCGGCTCCTCGGAGCCGTCCGGCACCAGTGCGCCGGCGGTGTACTGGAAGCCGCCGGCCGCGAGCACGTACGGGTGGGCCAGGGTCGGGTCGGGGGTGCCGAGCTTGAACGAGTCGGTGCGGCGCGCGGACTGGTCGGCCGCGAACCAGCCGGCCGGGCGGCGCTCGGCGTCGTAGCTGTCCAGCAGCCCGGGCCCCGCCTCGCCGCGCAGGACGGCGGCGAGCTTCCAGCCGAGGTTGTGCACGTCGGCGATTCCGGTGTTCGCCCCGCTGGCCGCATACGGCGGCATCAAGTGGGCGGCATCCCCGGCGAGGTGGACGCGACCGTCCGAATACCGGTCGGCGACGAGCATCTCGGCCTGCCACGGCAGCACACTCAGAACCTCCAGATCCGGCAGCGGTACCCCCAGTGCCTGCCGCAGCCGCGCCGGCCAGTCGCGTCTGGTCTCGCCGCCCGGGCTCATGAACACCCAGCGGTACCGCCCGTCCACCGAGGCGAGCCCGCCCGGCGCGTCCGGGTGCTCGATCTGGCACAGGTTGAACTCGCGGCCGCGCACGACGTCGCCGAGGTCGGCTGTGAAGTACACATTCACGCTCGGCCCGCCGATCGCGCCGCGGCCCGACCGGGTGATGCCCAGCGCCTCGCGGATGCCGCTGCGGGCGCCGTCGGCGGCCACGACGTAGCGGGCGCGGATCTCGCCGTCGGCGAGCCGGCCGACCACCTCCCCGGCGGTCTGCTCGAGGCCGGCCAGCGGCGTGCCGAAGCGCACGTCGGCCCCGGCGTCGACCGCGGCGGCGCGCAGCAGCGGCTCGAGGGCGTCCTGGGCGAGCAGGCACGGCCGCTCCGGGCTGACCTCGGCGGCGGGGCCGCCGGCGGGCTGCCACAGCGGGAGCTGCCGGGCCTCGGCGAGGGTGCGCCCGGCCGCCATGTGGTCGTGCCCGGCGAGGTCGCGGGCGGCCTCGTGCACGAGCCCGGCCAGCCCGAGCTCGCGGAAGATCTCCATGGTGCGCATGTGGAAGCGGCGGGCCTTCGGCTGCGGCGAGGTGCCGGCCCGCCGCTCCACGAGGGTGACGGAGACGCCGTGGTGGCGCAGCACGAGCGCGGCGGTGAGCCCGACGAGCCCGCCCCCGACGACAAGCACGTCCGGTGTACGGTGTCCACTCATGGTGTACGTTGTACACCACCTGATAATCTTCGTCCACCATGAACAATCCCGAACCCGGCGGCCTGGTGTGGTTCGACGCCCCCGCTCCCCCGCGCACCACGGAGCCGCTCAGCCGCGAACGCATCGTGGCCGCCGCGACCGAGCTGGCCGACCGCGAGCCCGGCGGCGAGATCACCATGCGCGCGCTCGCCGGCCGCCTGGGCGTGCGCAGCCCGATGGCGCTCTACCGGTACGTCGGGAGCAAGGACGGCCTCGCCGACCTCATGGCCGACCAGGTCTACGGCCGGTTCTCCGTGCACCGCGGCGACGGCTGGCGCCCGGCCCTGCGCGAGCTCGGCACCTCGGGCTGGGCGGCGGTCCAGCGTCACCCGTGGTTCGCCCGCCTCGCGTTCGCCCGGCCGCCCCTGGGCCCGAACGCGCTCAACCTGTACGACGCCGCCCTGGCCGAGCTCGACCCGCTGAACCTGCCCGCGGCGACGCGCATGGGCTTCGTGAACACCGTCCTGGGCCACGTGTTCGGCTCGGGCCTGGCCCTGCTGGAGGAGCAGCGCATGCGCGCCGGCATCGGCACCCCGACGGACGCCGACCTGGCCGCGAGCGCGGCGCCCTACCTGGAGCGCATCGCCGCCGCGGGCGCCCACCCGCACTTCAGCCGGTGGGCCGCCGACCCGGAACGGCACGCCCCGGCCCCGCAGACGTTCGAGGCGATCCTGGACTGGCTGCTGGACGGCCTCGAGTCGCTGCCGAACTAGGGGCTGTATCGAAATGGATGGCCGGGCTGCGGCGGACTCAGACCCCCACTTCGATACAGCCTCTAGCCGGCCAGCGCCTCGGCCGCCGGCGCGGGCTCCGGCTCCCCGGCGGCGCCCCGGCCGCGGAGGTAGCCCCAGGCCACCAGCGCCGCGGCCGCGACGGTGAGGGTCAGCGCGGCGACGGTCACGGCGTGGCGGAACTGCGCGGTCTGCGCCGCGGTCCAGGCCGAGGTCGCGATGTTCCCGGTGAACAGGGCGGCCAGGATGGTACCGGTGACCGCGATCCCCGCCCCCGAGGTGACCTCCGAGGCGGTGTCGACAAGCGCCGCGCCGATCGTGGTGCGGCTCTTCGGCAGGCCCCGCAGCACGTTCACCCCGGCGACCACGCCGACCACGCGGATGCCGGCGGCCACGAGGACGAGAGCGAGGGCGACCCAGACGTACCCGTACCGGCCCAGCAGCCCGTAGACCGCGAGCCCGGCCACGACCGCGGCGGCGCTGAGCCAGGCCGCGCGGTCCAGCCCGGCCCGCTGCACGAACGGGTTGACCAGCGCGCCGCCGGCGATGAGGACCACGACCTGGGGCAGCAGGCCGATCGCGGCGAGCGCGGGCGACCAGCCCCAGTCCAGCTGCAGCTGCAGCGTCGCCAGGTAGCCGAGGCCGGCGACCGCCAGCCCGGCCGCGGCCTTGTACGCCAGCCCGCTGGACACGAGCGGCCGCGCGACGAGCCTCAGGTCCAGCAGCGGGTGGCGCGCCGAGCGCTCGCGCACGACGAACAGCACGGCGCTCAGCAAGGCCCCGGCGGCGACGGTCCACGGGGCCCAGGAGCCGGCGCCCTCGTGCACGAACAGGGTCGGCGCGACGAGGGCGAGCACGACGGTGGCGGTACCGAATGCGGCGCCCGGAAAATCGGCCGGGTCACGGTGCAGGCCGGCGGGGTCGTCGGGCGCGACGCCGATCCGGATGCCGACGGCGGCGAGCACGGCGATCGGCACGTTGACCAGCAGCAGGACCTGCCAGGGCGCGA
The DNA here is from genome assembly GCF_040648435.1 of Dactylosporangium sp. NPDC049140. NCBI lineage: Bacteria > Bacillati > Actinomycetota > Actinomycetes > Micromonosporales > Micromonosporaceae > Dactylosporangium > Dactylosporangium sp. NPDC049140. The sequence goes on from NZ_JBEZDS010000027.1 coordinate 65,399, forward strand.
CCGCGAGCACGAAGCCGCCCGCGGTCGGGCCGACCGCGAGCCCGACCAGGCCCACGGTGGAGATGAGGGTCATCGCCCGGACGCGCAGGCTATCCTCCTCGAACAGCCGGAAGGCCAGCGCCATCGACCCTGGAGTCGTCATCGCCGCCGCGACACCCGTCACCGCCCGGACGGCGATGAGCTGCTCGGCCGAGGTGACGAACGCGGTCGCCAGGCTGGCCACGCCGAGCAGCGCCAGGCCGATGATCATGACTCGGCGCCGGCCGAAGCGGTCGGCCACGGCGCCGAAGGCGAGCATCAGGCCGCCGAACACGACGGCGTACGCGCCGGTGACCCACTGCAGCGCGGTCGTCGACGCGTGCAGCTCGCGGCCGATCGTGGGCAACGCGACGTTGAGGATGGAGTTGTCGAGCATCTCGAACAGGAACACCGCGGACAGGCCGGTCAGGGCCACCCAGTTGGCGCGCATCATGGTGCTAGATTAAGCGACTAAATTTAGTCACACAAGAGAATGGGGTCACACATGCCCAGGACCGGCGAGCGCGGCGGGCCGCAGACGCGGGCGCGGATCGCGGAGGTCGCGGCCCGGCTGTTCCTCGAGCGCGGGTTCGACGCGGTCACCGTCGCCGACGTCGCCCGGGAGGCCGGGGTGTCGAGCGTGACGGTCTTCAACCACTTCCCGCGCAAGGAGGACCTGTTCCTGGACCGGGCGGCCGACGCCGAGCAGCTCCTGCGCGCGGCCGTGCGCGACCGGCCGGCGGGCACCGGCCTGCTCGCGTCGCTGCGGGCGGCGACCCTCGGCCTCGTCGACGCCCGGCACCCGCTCTCCGGCGTCAACGACCGGTCCGTGCCGTTCTTCGGCACCGTCGCCGCGTCGCCGGCGCTTGTCGCGCGGGCCCGGGAGATCGCCTACGACCTGCAGCGGACCCTCGCCGGCGAGCTCGGCCGCGACCCGGGCTTCACCGGCGACGCCGACCTGTTCGCCGCGTTCTTCGTCGCGGGGTACGGCACCGTGCTGGTACAGACGGCACAGCGCCTCATCGCCGGGGAGCCGCACAGCGCCGTGCTGGACGAGCACCGGGCGCGCTTCGAGCGGCTGTTCGAGGCCCTGCACGCGGGGTTCGGCGGCTCAGGCGGTGACCAGGCCTAGCCGGACGGCCTCCTTGGCCGCGCCGGAGCGGGTCGCGACGCCGAGCTTGCCCAGCACCGCCGACACGTGGTGGTCGACCGTCTTCACCGCGATGAACAGCCGCTCGGCGATCTCGGCGTTGGTGTGCCCGGCACAGATCAGCGCGAGCACCTCCCGCTCGCGCCGGGTCAGCCCGGCCGGGTGGGCGCGGGTCGCGGCGCGCGGGCCGGCCGGGACGGCGCGGACGCCCTCGCGGCGCATCCGCTGCCGGGCGACCCGGGCCGCGGCCGCCGCGCCGAGGTCGTCGAGGATGCCCAGGGCGCGCCGCCGGGCGTCCTCGTCGCCGGACTCGAGCAGGACCAGTGCGGCCTCGTACGCCGAGCCGCCCTCGTCCCAGCGGTCCGCCGCGGCCGGCCAGTCGCCGTCGGCCTCCAGCCGGTACGGCTCGGCGAGCGTCCCCTCCGGCATCCGGTCCGAGCCGGTCCGCCGCAGCCAGAAGACCGCCAGGCCGCGGGCCCACTCGTCGCCGCCCGCGACGGCGTCGGCGACCAGCTCCGCCTCGCGCCGGGCCGGCTCCTGGCGGCCCTCGAGCCAGTACGCCTCGGCCCGCGCGGCCCGCACGAACGCGATCCACTGCGGACCCTCGCAGCCGTCGGCGAGCTCGGCCGCCTCGTCCAGTGCCGGCCACACCCCGTCCTCGCCGCGCCGGGCGCGGATCAGGCCGAGGCAGACCAGCGGGGTGACCCGGTTCAATGGCGACGCGTCGACGCGGTTGGTCAGCACGTACTCGCCCAGCGCCAGCGACTCGTCCCAGCGCCCGGTGTCGGCCAGGGTGTTGACGCGCTCGGCGCGGATGCAGGTGGCGTAGGTGCGCACGTCGTGCTCGTCGCAGTACGCCACGCCCTCCTGGTAGTACCGCTCGGCCTCGGGGTAGCGGCGCTTGGTGCAGAGCATCCCGTGCAGGTTGATGTAGGCGCGGCCGACCTGCTCGTCGAGGCCGTGCGCGAGGCCGAGGTCCAGCGCCCGGCCCAGCGGCCCGAGCCAGTCGCCGCCGAGGATCGCGCGGGAGCAGCCCTCGGTGATGAGGGCGTCGCTGTGCACCTCGGGCAGCCCCAGTGCCACCGCGAGCTCCTGGGCGCGGGCCGCGGTGGCGATCGCCAGCTCGTGCTGCTCGCTCACCATCCGCTGCGACGCGAGGGTCGCCCAGGCCCAGGCCAGCTCGGCGGTCGGGCCCAGCGGCGCCAGCGTGGCCAGGGCGTCCTCGGCGGCGGCCAGGGCCTCCCGGCCGCGGCACGCGTACCGCAGCGCGGCCGAGAGCCGGCGCTGGGCGGCGCCCTCCCGCAGCCGGTTGCCGGCGCGGTGCCACAGCTCCCGGGCCTGCCCGGCCACCTCGCAGACCCGCGGCCCGCGATCGACCAGGGACAGCTCGGCGGCCAGCGCGTCGTACAGCTCGGCGAGCTCGGCCGGCGGCACGCCGTCGGCGCAGCGCAGGGCCCGCTCGTACTGCGCCGCGGACTCCCGGTGCGAGCCCAGCTCGGCCGCGCGGCGGGCGGCCCGCACCGCGTACCGCAGCACCGCCGGCGCGTCCCCGGCCGCCTCCGCGTGGAAGGCCGCCCCGGCGTCGTCGTCGCGGCCCAGCTCGCCCAGCGCGGCCAGGATCCGGGCGTGGATCAGGCTCACCCGGTGCTGCGGGATCGCCTGCTCGACGGCGAGCCGGGTCAGCTCGTGCCGGAAGGTCAGCAGGCCGCCGTCGCCGATGAGCAGCCCGGACATGACCAGCTCGTCCAGCACGGACGGCGGGCCGCCGGTGGCCGCGGCCAGCAGCCGCGGGTCGATCCGGTTGCCGATCAGGGCCCCGGCGTTGAGCACCGCCCGGGCGTCCTCGCCCAGGGTGGCGACCCGGGCCAGCACCACATCGCGCGCCGAGGCCGGCACGGCCGCGGAGCCGGAGCGCACCACCTCGGTCACGAAGAACGGGTTGCCGCCGGTCAGCCGGTGCAGGTCGGCCGGCTCGATGCCGCTGCCGCCGGCGAGGTGCTCCACCGCCCGGACCGACAGCGGGGCGAGGCCGATCCGCCGGGTCGTGCGCTGGGTGGCGATGTCGCCGAGGGCGATCCGCAGCAGGTCGCGCGATTGCAGGTCGTCGTCGCGGTAGGTGGCGATGAGCAGGATGCGGGCGCCGCGCAGCCGCCGCCCGAGGAAGCGCAGCAGGTCGATCGTCGCCTCGTCGGCCCAGTGCAGGTCCTCCAGCACCAGCACGTGCAGCTCGCCCGGCGCGTCGGCCTGGCGCAGCAGCGTCGCGAACAGCTCGTCGCGCGACGCGCGGGCGCGGGAGCGCTCGAGCAGTTCGCCGCCGAGCTCGCCGGCGATGTCGAACAGCGGGCCGAGCGGCCGCGGCGTGGACAGGCCGTCGCACAGGCCCCAGGCCGCCCGGGCCGCGGGCATCGTCCCGGCCAGCCGCTCGGTGAACGCCTCGACCAGGCTCGACTTGCCGACGCCGGCCTCGCCACCGACGAGCACCAGCCGGCCGTCGCCGGCCAGGGCGTCCCGCGCGTACTCGGCCAGCGACGCGAGCGCCGAGTCGCGCTCCAGCAGCTTCACGCCGTCAGTGTCCGCCTTCGCGGCGGCCCGGCCGACCCCGGTGCTCATTCCGGACACACCAATGCGCCGGCGGTCCGGAGCGCGGCGGAGGGGCCGCTCACCATGAGCACCGTGCTCACGCCGGCGCCGGAGCTTGCGGCGGCGCCGGCGGGAGGGTGCGGCCGATGCCCTGGGCCGCGACGCGCAGCGCGGCCACGAGCCGCTGCTGCTGGCGGCGCAGGTCCGGCACGACGATCCCGAGGGCCGCGACGACCTCGCCGCCGGGGCCGCGCACCGGCACCGCCACCGAGCAGGCGCCGGCGCTCATCTCCTCGGCGGTCGTGGCGTACCCGTCGGCCCGGACCCGCCGCAGCTGCTCGAGGAGCCGGTCGGGGCGCACGACGGTGTACGGCGTGATCCGGGTCAGCGCCCCGAGCGCCGCGGCCAGGACGTCCGGCTCGGCGTGGGCGAGCAGCACCTTGCCGACCCCGGTCGCGTGCATGGGCAGCCGGGAGCCGACCTTGCTGACGATCGGCACCGTCGCGTTGCCGGAGATCCGGTCCACGTACAGCGCCTGGGCGCCGTCGGCGACCGCGAGGTGGACCGTCGCGAGCGTGGCCGCGTACAGGTCGTGCAGGAACGGCGAGGCGGCCTCGCGCAGGCCGGTCGGCACCGGGGCGAGCAGGCCGAGGTCCCACAGGCGCCGTCCGATGACGTACTCCCCCGTGGCCCGGCGGTGCAGCGCGCCCCACCGGCACAGCTCGCCGGCCAGCCGGTGCGCGGTCGTCAGCGGCAGCCCGGCCCGCCGCGCCAGCTCGCTCAGCGTCAGGCTGCGGTGGTCGCCGTCGAACGCGCCGAGCACGTCCAGCGCCCGCGACGTCACGCTCGCCGTCACCCGCCACCTCTTCCGCTCATCGGAAACCGACTCTCGCACCAACCCCGGCGCCGTGTCTATGGTGCCGGGGTGGGTGACCTGACCGGAGTCGTGCTGGCCGACGTACCCGACCGGCCGCTGCTGCTGCTCGGCCCGTCCCTGGGCACGTCGGCCGAGGCGCTGTGGTCGCGCTGCGTGGACGAGCTGGGGGGCGCGTACCACGTCGTGGGCTGGGAGCTGCCCGGGCACGGCCGCGGCGCCCCACCGACGGCCGCGTTCGGCGTCGCCGACCTGGCCCGCGGGGTGCTCGGCCTGGCCGACCGGCTCCGGCCCGGGGCCGCGTTCGGCTACGCCGGGGTCTCCGCCGGCGGCGCCGTCGGGCTGCAGCTGCTCCTCGACGCCCCGCGGCGGGTCACCGCCGCGGCGCTGCTGTGCACCGCGGCCCGCATCGGCGAGGCCGCGGGCTGGCACGAGCGCGCGGCGACGGTCCGGACCCGGGGCACCGCCGCGCTCGTCGAGGCCTCCGCCGGGCGCTGGTTCGCCCCCGGCTTCGCGGCCCGGGAGCCGGTCGTCGCCGGCGCGCTGCTCGACGCCCTGCGCGCGGCCGACGCGGCCGGCTACGCCGGGGTGTGCGAGGCGCTGGCCGGCTTCGACGTGCGGACGCGGCTGGCCGGGATCGACGTGCCGGTCGTCGCCGTCGCGGGCGGCGACGACCGGGTCACCCCGACGGCGGGCCTCGCCGAGATCGCCTCCGGGGTCCGGCACGGCCGCCTCGTCGTGCTGGACGGGGTGGCCCACCTCGCCCCGGCCGAACGTCCGGCGGCGGTCGCGGCGCTGCTGCGTGAGGTCATTTGACCGCGATGGGGTTGACCGGGGCGCCGACCGCGCCGGTGACGGGGATCGGCGCCGCGGTCAGCCAGCAGTCGTAGACACCGTCGGCGGCGCAGTCCTCCGCGAGCGCGTCGAGGTCCCACATCTCGCCGATGAACAGCCCGATGTGCGGGATGGCGACCTGGTGCAGCGGCTGGAACGCGGCGTCGAACTCGTTCGGCCGCACCTCGAAGCCCCACGTGTCGGTGGCGATCGCGGCGATCTCGGTTCGGTGCAGCCAGCCGGCGGTGGTGAACGACAGCCCGGGGGCGGCCCCGCCGTCGTAGTCGCCCCAGCCGTCGCGGCGGGCCCGGGTGAGCTGGCCGGTGCGCACGAGGACGAGGTCGCCGCGGCCGACCGCCGCGGAGGGACCCTGCCGCACGGCCGTGGCGCGCAGGTGCTCCTCGGTGATGGCGAACCCGTCGGGCAGTTCCCCGCCGCTGCCGAACGCGCGCCCGACGTCGAGCAGGACCGCCCGGCCGGCGATGACGTCCGCGACGGTCTCGATGCCGGTGACCCTGTCGCCGAGGCTGGTGACCACCTCGCCGGCCGGGCGGCCGTTCCAGGCGAGCCCGTGGTCGAAGATGTGCCCGAGCCCGTCCCACTGGGTCGAGCACTGCAGCGGCATGCTGATGACGTCGTCGGCGCCGCCGAGCCCGTGCGGGAAGCCCTGGATGCCGGCCGCCGCATCGGTACCGGTGTCGAGCATCGTGTGCACCGGGTTGGTCCGCCGCCGCCAGCCCTTCTGCGGCCCGTCCATGTCGAAGCGCTGCGCCAGCGAGAACGACACGCCGCGCCGCACGAGGGCCGCGCCCTGCCGCCGCTTCTCCCCGGTGAGGAAGTTCATCGTGCCGCGTACGTCGCCGGCGCCCCACCGGTTCCAGTTGGAGCACTCTGCGGCGGCCGCGCGGATGGCGCCCTCCGGGTCGGTGCGGTCGAGGCTCATGCCGACACCTCCGCCTCGCATAGGGGCCGGGCCGCTCATGCGCGGGCTCCGAGGACGTCGGCGATCCAGTCGGCGATGAAGACGCTCACGTGCGGGAGGTGGTCGAGGCCGATGTGCTCGGCGCCGCCCTCGGCCGCGGTGAAGACGCGCAGCTCGCGCCGGGGGCTGTTGACGGCCTGCTCGTAGGAGCGGTGCGCGTACCGCAGCGGGATCTGCCGGTCGTTCTCGCCGTGCACGACGAGGAACGGCACCGCGATCCGCTCGACGACGCCGTCGAGGTTCACCGCCTCGGCCTTGCCGATGAACGTGTCGAGGTCGGTCTCGCCCCAGACCCACAGCACGTGGTCCCAGTAGTGCGGGACCGGGTTCTCGCCCTCGCGCTCCAGCCGGCGCCGCTGCACCGCGCCCCAGTCGTGGTTGGCGCCCCACGCGACGCACAGCGCGAGCCGCGGCTCGAACGCGGCGGCGCGGGGCGCGTAGTAGCCGCCCAGCGACCAGCCGACCAGGCCGATCCGTCCGGGGTCGACGTCGTCGCGGCCCTGCAGGTAGTCGACGCAGGCGGCGGCCCAGTCCTCCGTGGACGCCCGCGCGGTCAGGCCCTGCAGCCGCAGCGCCTCGCCGCTGCCGGGGCAGTCGACCATGAGGGTGGAGATGCCCCGGGCGGCGAGCTCCTCGGCGAACCTGGAGGCGTACATGTGCTCCTTGGTCGAGTCGAGGCCGTTCCACATGACGATGCACGGCGCGGTGCCGCCGGCGTTCGTGAAGTACGCGGGCAGCGTCGTGCTCTCGAACGGCACGGCGACCCGGGTGGTGGCCGGGTCGATCAGGTCGAACACCTTCTGCTGCAGGTCGAGGCAGCGGCGGTACACCACGTTGCGGTCCGGGGCGTGGGCGCGCTGCATCCGTTCGGCCTGGACGAGATAGTTGGTGGCGCGGCGGTACTTCTGCCCCGCCGTACGCCGGTGCCCGGCCTTCTCGTCGGCCCCGGCCTGCGCGGCCAGGTCCTCGGCGACGGCGGTCCAGGCGGCCATGAACTCGCGGGTGCCGACGTCGGACCCCCGCGCGGCCAGCTCCCGGATGGGGCGGCAGGCGCGGTCGACCTCGTCGATGAGGCCACCGCTGTTGAGGGTGGCGACGACGCCCAGGTTCCACACGTAGTTGCCGGGGAAGTACTCGAACACGGTCAGGCCTTTCGGAGAGCGTCGGACACGGACTTGGCGCCGCCGTGGCCGGATGCGCCGCCGTCGACGGGGATCTCGGCGCCGGTGACGAAGGCGGCGGCGTCGGTGAGCAGGAACCGCACGACGGCGGCGACCTCGGCGGCGGTGCCGGCGCGGCCCAGCGGCGTCTCGGCGATGGCCGCGGCCCGGAACGCCGCCGGGGCGGAGGCGGTCATCGGCGTGTCGATGAAGCCGGGGTGCACCGCGTTGACCCGGATGCCGCGCGGGCCGAGCTCGAGGCTCGCCGCGCGGACCAGCCCGCGCACCGCCCACTTGCTTGTCGTGTAGGCCACCGGGTAGTGGCCCTGCAGGGCGGCGAGCGAGCCGACGACGACGATCGACGCGCCGGGCGGCATGAGCGGGGCCAGGGCCTGGATGCCCAGCAGCGGCCCGAGGACGTTCACCGCATGGACGCCCGCGAACGCCTCGGCGGTCACCTCGCCGAGGCGGGCCCGGAGGGTCGTGCCGGCGCAGTGGACCAGGCCGCGCGGCGGGTCGGCGCGCAGCTCCCCGGCGAGCGCGGCCCACGCCGACGCGTCGGTGACGTCGAAGGGGCGCACGCCGTCGGCGGGCGCGACGTCGAGCGCGATCGCGCCGGGGAGGGCGGCGGCGACCGCGGCCCCGATGCCGGAGGCGGCCCCGGTCACGACCACGCTCACCGGCGGCCGCCGGGGCGGCGGAACGCGGGCAGCGGCGGGGCCGGCGGGGCGACGGCGACCGTGTTGGTGAGGGTGCCGAGGCCCTCGACGGTGAGCGTCACGACGTCGCCGGGCCGCAGCGGCGGCGGGGCGGCGGCGCCGTGGCGGCCCCACAGCTCGGCCAGGCAGCCGCCGTTGCCCACGGTGCCCGAGCCCAGGACGTCGCCGGGCACGACGCGGCTGTCGCGGGCGGCGTAGGCGAGCAGCGTCTCGAACGTCCAGCCCATGTTGGCCAGCCGGTCGCGGCCGACCTCGACGCCGTTGACCGACGCGGTGCAGCGCAGGTCCAGGAAGCCGTCGGCGTCGCGCCGGCCCTCGAGCTCGTCGGCGGTGACGATCCACGGGCCCAGGGTGGTCGCGAAGTCCTTGCCCTTGGCCGGGCCCAGGCGCACCTGCATCTCCCGGCTCTGCAGGTCGCGCGCCGACCAGTCGTTGAGGATGGTGTACCCGAAGATCGCCCCGGGCCCGACGACGGCGGCGACCTCCAGCTCGAAGTCGCGGGCGGCGCACGCGGCCGGGAAGGCGGCCGCGTCGTCCGGGCCGATGACGGTGTGCGGGTTGGTGAAGTAGAACGTGGGGGCGTCATACCACGCGTCGGGCACTCCGCGGGCGCCGTCGACGCTTCGCCGTACACCTTCCACGTGCTCTTCGAAGGCCACGAAGTCCCGGATGCTCGCCGGCCGGATCGGCGCCAGCAGCCGCACCTCGTCCAGCGGGACGCCGTCGAGCCGCAGCGCCCGCTCGCCGGCCTCCAGCGCGGCGTCGAGGCCGAGCGCGACGACGCCGCGCATGTCGAGGCCGTCGAACGGGTGGACCCGCTCGACGGCGACGACACCGGCGCGGTCCCGCCCGGCGTGGCGGTAGGTCGCGAGCCGCATCAGACCGCGCCCATCAGACGGGGGGAGCGACGAAGACGCCGCGGTCGGGGTCGTTGAACGACCGCTTGGCGACGAACTCGCTCATCGGGTTCGCGGTGCCCCACTGGTCGGTGACCATCGGGTCGGAGAAGTCGTAGAGGTGCGGGTGCCAGGTGTCCTCGTCGAGCTCCTCCAGCTCGGTGGTGTACTCGACGGTGTTGCCGTGCGGGTCGAGGAAGTAGCTGAAGGTGTTGTTGCCGGCCATGTGCCGGCCCGGCCCCCAGACCTTCTCGACGCCGGCGCGCAGCAGCCGCCCGGTGCCGCGCATGTACTCGTCCAGGCCGCGCAGCTCGAACGAGGCGTGGTGCAGCGACACGTGCGGGCCGCGGGCGATGGCGAGGCTGTGGTGGTACCGGTTCGTGCGCAGGAACCACATCACCGAGCCCAGGTGCGGCGAGGTGAGCGTGTCGGACAGCGCGAAGCCGAGGTGCCGCTCGTAGAACGCGACCGTCGCCTCCGGGTTCGGCCCGTTGACCACCACGTGGGAGAGCTTGACCGGGATGGACTCGCCCTCCTCGACCTTGCGGTGGACCCGGACGGCGACGTCGCTGGAGACCTCGACCGTGCGCCCGTCGACGTCGAAGAAGCGGAAGCCGTACCCGCCGCCGGGGGTCTGCAGCGGGCCCGGCTCGCCGACGAGCCGCACACCGTCGCGGCCGAGCCGCTCGGCGAGGGCGTCGACGTCGGCCGCGTTCGCCGCGCCGAAGGAGATGAGGTCGAGGCGCTTCTCGCCGGCCCGGCGCAGGCGCACCGAGTACTGCTCGGGCGAGCCGGCGGCGGCGAGGAAGGCGATGCCGTCGCCGGTCGTCTCCGGGGTCAGGCCCCACATCGTGGTGTAGAAGTCCAGCTGCCGGTCGTAGTCGGGCACGGCGAGGTCGACGTGCCGCAGGTGCGTGATGAGCCGCTCTGACATCGGTTTCCTTACGCGGGTTCGCTGACGAGGTGGGCGATGCGGGCCATGAGGCCGGGTACGTCGCCGCGCTCGCGGTCCAGCAGCCAGCGGGCCAGCTGCAGCGAGGCCTCGACGACCGTCCTGGCCCGCTCGTACCGGCGGTCGGTGAACGCCTGCCACAGCGTGTCGTCGAGCCGGTCGGCGCCCAGGAGGAGCTCGGCGAGCACGGCCGCGTCCTCGAGGGCCTGGGCCGCGCCCTGCGCGAGCGTGGGCGGGCAGGTGTGGGCGGCGTCGCCGATGAGCACGGCCCGGCCGCGGTTCCACGGGGCCGGCAGCACGTGGCTCTCGAACCGGGTGTAGTTCACCCGGGACGGGTCGGTCAGCAGCGGGCGGATGTCGTCCCACGGGCCGTGGTACGCCTCGGCCAGGCCGCGCATGACGGCGAGGGACTCCTCCGGGCCGAGCGCGCTGCGGTCCTGGGCCTCCTCGACCACGTACGCGTACAGCGAGCCGGCGCCGGTCGGGCAGTACCCGGCGATGTAGCTGGGGCCGCCGTAGTACAGGTCGGTGCGGGTCACGCTCGCGGGCCGCGGCGTGAACGCCCGCCAGATGCCCATGCCGACGGGTCGCGTTGCCAGGTCGATGCCGAGCGCGCCGCGGGTCCAGGAGCGCACCCCGTCGGCCCCGACGATCAGGTCGTACCGGGCCGTGGACCCGTCGGCGAACGTGACGCCACCGTCCGGGTCCAGGCCGGTGCAGGTGGTGGCGTAGCTGACCTTGGCGCCCGCCGCGACCGCGCGGTCGGTCAGGATCCGTGCCAGCGCCGGCCGGTACATGCCGACCGTGGCCGGCAGGTCCGGGCCGCCGGTGCGGTGGTCGGTGAGCTCGGCGATGAGCGTCCCGTGCGGGTCCGGCGCGCGCAGCCCCAGGGTGTCGAACCCGTAGCCCTCCGCCCGCACCTGGTCCCAGACGCCGAGCCGGCGCAGGACGCGCAGGGCGTTGCCCTGCAGGGTGATGCCGGAGCCCACGGCGCCGGCGCCGGGCTTGATGTCGACCAGGTCGACGGAGACGCCGCCCTCGGCGAGGAGAATCGCGGTCGCGGTACCCGCGGCCCCGGCGCCGATTACGAGCACGTTACGAACTGCTGGCATGGGCACAACTGTGCGAGATCACCCGGGTATCAGGTAGCCAGCACTTGCTGATGGTGGGCATCACCGGTGTTTATGCTGGGCCGATGACGGCGGACCGGGTCCTGGCCAACCTCGACCTGAACCTGCTGGTCAGCCTCGATACGCTGCTGCGCGAACGCAACGTCACGCGCACCGCGCAGGCGCTCGGGGTCAGCCAGCCCGCGGTGAGCGCCGCCCTCGCCCGGCTGCGCCGCCACTTCGGCGATCCGCTGCTCAACCGGGTCGGCAACCGCTACGAGCTGACGCCGCTGGCCGCGCAGCTGGCCGTCCTGACCGCGCCGGCGCTGGCCGGGGTGCGCCGGGTGTTCGACGCGACGGCCGAGTTCGACCCGAGCTCGCTGGTCCGCGAGTTCACCGTGGTGAGCTCGGACTACGCCGCGACCGTGCTGGGCCCGCACGTCACCCGCCGGCTCGCCGAGCAGGCCCCCGGGGTGCGGCTGCACCTGCGCCAGACCTCGCCGGAGGCGGTCGACCACGCCCCGGACACCCTGCGCACCGCCGACGGGCTGATCATCCCGCACGGCTTCCTCACCGACCTGCCGTACCTGGACCTCTACACGGATCACTGGGTGTGCATCGTCTCGGCCGGCAACCCGGACGTCGGCGACGCGCTCACGCTGCGCCAGCTCGGGGAGATGGGCTGGGTCGTGCTGTTCAACGGGCCGACGGCGTTCGCGCCGGCCGCCCGGCAGCTGAGCATGATCGGCGTCGAGCCGCGCGTCGAGGTGGTCGTCGACGGGTTCCTGCCCATGCCGTTCCTGGTCGCCGGGACCAACCGGGTGGCGCTGATCCAGCAGCAGCTCGCCCGGCGCCTCGCCGAGCCGGCCGGGGTGCGGGTGCTGCCCTGCCCGTTCGAGGTCGTGCCGCTCACCGAGGCGCTGTGGTGGCACCCGATGTACCGCAACGACCCGGCCCACGCCTGGCTGCGCTCCGTCTTCGCGGCCGCGGGCGCGGAGCTCGGCGGTGCCCATCAGCCCGGCTGATGGCGACCATCGGCGATTCGCACTTCCTCCGGGCGGCCCCGCGTGCCGATAGTGCTCGCACTCCGTCGCCGCCCCGAAAGGCGTCCCGCCATGTCCGCACCCCGTCAGGCCGGTCGGGTCCAACTCGCCCTGCTGCTGGCCGGAAGCTGCCTGTCCGTGCTCGGCGCCGTGCTCATCGCCCCGGTACTGCCCCAGATGCAGGACCGGTTCGCGGCCGTGCCCGGCGCCGATGTGCTCGTGCCCGTCGTGCTCACGGTGCCGGCCCTCGTCATCGGCCTCACCGCCCCGTTCGCCGGCGTCGTCGTCGACCGCCTCGACCGCAAGCGGCTGCTCATCGTGGCCATGTTCGTCTACGCGATCGCCGGCACCGCGCCGCTGTACCTGCCGTCGCTCGGCGCCATCATCGCGAGCCGCGTGCTCGTCGGCCTGTGCGAGGCGGCGATCATGACGTGCTGCACCACGCTCATCGCCGACTACTGGACGGGGCCGCGCCGCAGCCGGTACCTCGGCCTGCAGACGCTCGTGGCGACCCTGTCCGCGACCGTGTTCCTGGCCGTCGGCGGCGCGCTCGGCTCATCCGGCTGGCGGACCCCGTTCTGGCTCTACGCCGTCGCCGTCCCCCTCGCGGTACCCATGATCCGCTCCCTGTGGCAGCCCGAGCGCCCGGCCGCGGCGGCCCCGCAGCGGCGGTTGCCGCCGCTGCCCTGGCGCACCCTGCTCGTCCCGTGCCTGGTGACCCTCGTCGGCGGCGTCGTGTTCTACGCCCTCATCGTGCAGCTGTCGTTCGTCCTCGACGACATCGGCGTGACCGCGACCGCGACCATCGGCGCCCTCAGCGCGGCGATGTCGCTGGCCACCGCGGCCGGCTCGGCGTCGTTCGCGAGGCTCTCCGGGCGCACGCCCCGCCAGCTGCTGCCGATCGCCTTCGGGGTCGCCGCGGCCGGCCTGGCCGTCGTCGCGCTCAGCCCGGACATCCCCGTCGTCACCGTCGGCGCGGTCATCACCGGCGCCGGCACCGGCCTGCTGCTGCCGGTGCTCGTCACCTGGGCCATCAACCGGCTCGAGTTCGCGCAGCGGGGCCGCGGCACCGGCCTGTGGACCGGCTTCCTGTTCCTCGGCGAGTTCCTGTCCCCGCTGCTGATCGCCGCGTTCGGCGCCGCCGCCGGCGGCCTGCAGCCGGCGCTCGGCGTGCTCGCCGGGATCTCCGCCGTGCTCGCCGTCGCCACCCTGCTGCTCCCCCGCGGCGCGGCCCCGCTCGACCGTACCGACACGCTCGCCGTCCCCGCCGAGGCGTCGGCGGGCCCCCATGCATAGCTACCTCGGAGGGAATTGTTCCGCCGCAGCCGCGGGCGCAGTGTCGAGGGTATGACGAACCAAGCGGTCCACACGCTCGACACCGCGCCCGGCTGGGCCCGGCCGCAACTGGCCCACCTGCAGGAGGCCTTCGGGTTCGTACCGAGCACGGCCGCGGCGATGGCGGACTCGCCCGCGCTGCTGCACTCCTTCTTCGCGGCGTTCGGTCACTTCCGCGGCGAGACCCCGTTCACGCCGGCCGAGCGCCAGGTGCTGCTGCTGCTGTCGAACGCCGTCGCCAACGTATGCACCTGGGCGATGGCCTTCCACACGCTCGAAGCGCTCCAGGACGGGGTGCCGCCCGCCGACGTCGAGGCGATCCGGCGGCGGCGGTCCCCCGCCGACCCGCGGCTGCGGGCCCTCTCCGCGCTGACCCGGGCGCTGGTCGCCAAGCGCGGCCGGCTCGGGGCGGCGGACACGGACGCGTTCGTCGCGGCCGGCTTCGACCGGGCCCGGGTCCTCGACGTGGTGGCCGGGGTGGCGATCTCCACGATGACCAACTACACGGCGACGTTCGCGGACGCCGCGCTGCAGGATCAGTACCGCGAGCACGCGTGGGACCCGGAATACTGAGGCGATGACCGTCGGCCCGCTCCTCAAGCGCTGGCGAGCCGCCCGCGGGCTCAGTCAGCTGGCGCTGTCCGCGGAGTCGGCCGTCTCGCTGCGGCACCTGTCCTTCATCGAGACCGGCCGCGCGAGCCCGTCCCGGGCCATGGTGCTGCGGCTGGCCGAGGTGCCCGCGCCGGATGTTCCACCCGGACGGCGTCCGGGAACACGTGCAGAACTGGCCCGACGTGTGCGAGGCCCTGGTCCGCCGGGTGCGGCGCGAGGCGGTGGGCGGGGCCACCGACGAGCGGGCCCAGCACATCCTGCGGGAGGTGCTGGCCTACCCCGGTGTCCCCGCCTCACTGCGCTCCCTGGACGTCACCGTGCCGGTCCTGCCGGTCGTGCCGATCTGGTACGCCCGCGACGGCCGGCGCCTCGGCTACTTCTCGACCGTGACGACGCTCGGCACGGCGCAGGACGTCACCCTGCAGGAGCTGCGCATCGAGTGCTTCTTCCCGATGGACGACACGACGCGCGACCACGCCCGCGCGCTCGCCCGGTGAGCGGCGGTCACCGGCCCACCGCCGCGACCGTATACCTGCCGCCCGGCACGGTGAGCTGGACGTAGCCGTCGGCGAGCGCCGCCTGGTACCCGTGGCCGTGCCCGTGCTCCCACACGACACGGCCGTTCACGGTCACCACGGTCCGGGCGGTGGCCGGCACGGCGATGGTCCCGGTGGTACCCGCCGGCGTGTCCGCCTGCAGGGCCACGAGCTGGCCGAACAGGATCGAGGCCCAGCTCGCGGTGATGGTGCCGTACTGCGTCGGTACCGCACCCTGGGCCCAGGTCAGGCCGCCGGTGTGCGGCTGGATGCGCCAGGTCGCGTACCCGGGGCCGACCGGGCTCACGCCGAGCACCTGCTCGGTGAGCTGGACGGTGGGCGAGGCGGCCCAGCCGTGCGCGAGGCTCGCGGTGGCGCGGTTGACGCCGCCGCTGGAGTTCTTGAACTCCCACAGCCCGCCGGTGTACAGCGGGTTGCCCGGGTCCACCATCGGCCCCCACGTGCGGCGCATCAGCTCGAGCGCGCCCGTGGTGTCCTGCACGGCGAAGCGCCCGGCCGTCTCCATGCCGTTGCCGAACGGCTCGATGGTGTGCCCGGTCGGGTCCTGCAGGCCCGGCCCGAGGATCGCGCCGTACGGGGTCCACAACCGCCGCAGCGCGTCGAGCACGCTCGCGCGGCGCTCGGCCGGGACGATGCCGTACTGCAGCGCCAGGGCGTTGGCGTCCTCGACGAGCACGTCGGGGTGGTCGCTGCTCTGGCCGTAGGCGCCGAGGGCCGGGCTCCACAGCCGCTCGTTGACCGCGGCCTTTATCGCATCGGCCTTGGCGTCGTCGGCGGCGGCCGCGTCGGCCGAGCCGAGGCGGCGCTCCAGCCACGCCATCTCGCGCAGCAGGACGTGGTAGTCGATGCTGTACTTGGTGACCTCGCCGGTCTGGGTGGCCTGCCAGAAGTCGCGGTCGTTGGACACGACCAGATGGTTGGCGTCCAGGAACGTGTCGTTGTAGGCGAGCTCCCGGCGCAGGGCGGGCAGCGCGGCGGTGGCGTAGGCGGCATCGCCGGTGTACCGGTAGTAGTCGATGACGGCGCGGGCCCCGTAGCCGGAGTAGTTGTTCGAGTAGAACAACGGCGACCCGGCCGGGTTCCGGCCCTTGCCGAAGTCCGGCGACCCGGGCAGGGCCCCGTCGGCGCGCTGCGTGGCGAGCAGCACGTCGAGCGAGGAGCGCACGGCGTCGGCCCCGGGCGGCCCGAGCGTGCTGATCGCGGTGGGCGCCTGCACGAGCAGGTCGCCGGTCCAGATGCTGCGGTCGCGCTTGGCCCCGTCGTAGATGCGGGTCTCGGGCAGGCCGTTGAGCCCGGCCGGCTTGATGTCGAGCTGCAGGGTGTAGGCGCCGGAGTACCACATGCGGTTGAGCTGGTCGTCGCTGGACAGGAACCAGCCACGGTAGTCGGCCGGGGTGGCGCGGTACGCCTGGAAGTCCACGCCGGCCCCGGCGATGGTGACGGAGCCGGGGGTGGCCAGGGTCAGCAGGATGAACCGGAACCCGCCGTGGAAGCCGCCGGTGAGCCGGCCCGCGGCGGTGGGCTGGAACGTGTCCGGCCCGCCGACCCCGGCCAGGCCGCGCGACTCGTCGGAGGCGGGCGCGCCGGGGCTGGTGGTGACGGCCGTCCCGGCCGGCACGTCCTGCGCCAGCGCCGGGCCGACGGTGACGGTCGCGGCGGTGGTGTCGAAGGCGGTGATGGTGCTGGTCTGCGCCGTCGCGCCGGTGCCGAACGTGATGGTGTTGCCGGCCTCCAGGTTGGCCGCGGAGGCGAGCGTGACCACGGTGGCGCCGGCGGTGGCCGGGGCGGCGACGGTGGTGGCGGCGGGGCGGCGCAGGTACTGTCGCGCCTCCCCGGTGACGAGGGTGAGCGTCGGCGCGCCGGTCACGGCGGTGACGTCGATGCCGGGCGTCCCGGCGATGTCACGGCCGAAGTCGAGCAGGACCGAGGCGGGCGTCGCCCCGGCGACGGTGGTGAGCGTGGCGGCCCGGCCGTGGCCGGACACGAGCGCGTCGGGCCGCGTGACGTCGCCGCGGCCCTCGGCCCGCACCGGGGTCACGGTCGGCGCCGCCGGCCCCAGGACGTACCTGTGCCACGCCGGCTCCGGGGCGGCGTCGGCCGCCGCCGGCGTGGCGACGACCGTGGTGGCGCCGACCGCGCAGGCGACGAGCAGGCGGGTGAGCTTGGATCGATGCATCGAGACTCCTTCTCGTGGGCCGTCAGGGGGTCGCGTCGAGGCGGCCGGTGGCGGCGATCCGGGCGAAGGTGTGCGCGCTGGGCTTGGGTACGCGGGCGAAGTCCCGCGCGTGGTCGATGGCGATGAGGCCGAACTTCGGGCGGTACCCCTCGGCCCATTCGAAGTTGTCGAAGGCCGACCAGTGCAGGTATCCGCGGACGTCGACGCCTTCGGCGAGGGCCCGGGCGACGGCGGCGAGGTGCGTGCGCAGGTACCGCACCCGTTCGGTGTCGTCCTCGGTGGCGATGCCGTTCTCGGTGACGTACAGCGGCAGGTCGGTCCGGGCGGCGGCGTGGTGCAGGATCTGCCGCAGGCCGTCCGGGTGGACGGCCCAGCCCATCTGGGTGCGCTGGACGTCCGGTGGTGGTTCGCCGAACCGGCCGGGCAGCGCCGGGTCGACCCATTGCTTGCGGTAGTACTGCACGCCGAGCCAGTCGCCGCCGTCCGGCCCGGCCAGACCGTCCAGGTACAGGTCGACGATCTCGTGCTGCAGCAGCCGGTGCAGGGCCCGGCTGGCGTCGTCGTCCCGCGCGGGGGCCAGCAGCGGCAGCTGTACGGCGAGCCCGGTGCGGCACCGGCCGCCGCCGGCCTCGCGGACCGCCCGCACGGCGGTGTGGTGCGCGCCCAGCAGCACCCGGCCGACCCGCTGCCACAGCACCGGGTTGCTGATCCCGGGCGGGTGGTAGCCCTCGAGGTAGCCGTGCAGGGCGATCATCTGTGGTTCGTTGATGGTGCACACGAACGGCATGAGCTCGCCGAGCTCCGCGGTGACGTGCCGGCAGTAGCGCTCGAAACGGTCGGCGGCGCCGGGGGCGAGCCAGCCGCCGGCGGCGGCGAGCCACCTCGGCAGCGTGAAATGGTGCAGCGTCACGAACGCGGTCAGGCCGGCGGCGGCGAGCGCGGTCAGTACCCTTCGGTAGTGGGCGATCGCCGCGGCGCTGTACCTGCCGGGCGCGGGCTCGATCCGCGACCACTCCAGCGACAGCCGGTGCGTGTTGTGGCCGAGCGCGGCCAGCAACTCGAAGTCCTCCGCGTAGCGGTGCAGGTGGTCGATGCCGTCGCCGGAGGACTCCGCGGCCGTGGTGCCCGGCGCCTGCTCGAAGTCCCACCAGTCGTTGTTGGTGTTGCCGCCTTCCACCTGGTGCGCGGACGTCGCCGCGCCCCAGAGGAAGCCGTCCGGGAACCGCTGCACGGTCAGGCGCCGGCCTTGTAGTCGGCGTCCATCGCGGCCAGGACCTTGTCCGGAGTGGACTGTCCGCTGAAGATCTCCTGCAGGCCGGAGAGCATGGTCTGCTGGACCTTGGCGTTCGGCCACAGCTGGTCCATGAACGGGACCGTCCGGTTGTCCTTCAGGAACGTGGTCAGCTCGGTGAAGGCCGGGTCCGCGCCGGAGCCGTTGTCCGGGATCGCCGGCAGGCTGCCCTGCTTGCCGTTGAAGACCTTCATGCCCTCCGGCGACATGATGTAGCTGACGAACTTCAGGGCCAGCTCCTTGTTCTTGGTCTTGGCGTTGACGCCGTAGCCGGCGCCGGCCGCGGCGGGCATCACGAACGTCGCCGGGGTGTCGGTGGCCGGCAGGGCCTTCAGCACGAACGACGCGGCCGGGTTCTTGCCCTTGAGCAGGGCGACGACCCAGTTGCCCTGGATGATGCCGAGGGTCTTGCCGGAGGCGGCGAGCTCCTGGCTGGCCTCGTAGCTGGTGCCCAGCGGGTTCTTCTGGAAGCAGCCGGCGCCGTTCATCTCCTGGTACTTGGCCATCGCCGTCGTCCACGGGGACCGGGCGAACGTCGCCGAGCCGCTCTGCATCTTCGTGTCGAAGTCACGGTCGGGGCCGTAGACGAGGGTGGCGACGAGCGCGTACAGGGCGAGCTGGGTGACCCAGTTGTCCTGGATGCCGAGCGCGAACGCGGGCGTACCCTTGCCGGCCGCGGCGCGGCAGAAGGTGAGCAGCTCGGTCCACGTGGTCGGCGGCTTGAGCTGGGCCTGGTCGAGGGCCTGCTGGTTGTAGACGGCGCCGATGCCGTTGAGGCCGAAGACCGCGTTGTAGGTCTTGCCCTGGAACTGGGTGACGCCCTTGAGCCCGGCGGGGAGCTTGGCCACCCAGGGCTGGTCGGACAGGTCCAGCAGATAGCCGGGCTTGGCGAGCACGTAGGTGGCGCCCGGGTTGCCGTTGCCGGGCCAGACCGTCATGACGTCGGGAGCCGTCCCGGACGCGAGCTGGGTGCGGATCTGCTGCTGGTACTGGTCGGCGCCGCTGGTGGTGTAGCGGACCTTGACGCCGGGGTTGGCGGCCTCGAAGGCCTTGACGACGTCCTCGATGGAGCCCTGGTCGACGGAGGCGAGGGTGATGGTCTTGGTGTCGGTACCGCCGGATCCTGCGTTGGTTCCACTGCTGCAGGCGGCGAGGGCCACGACGGCGGCGGCGGCCGCGGCCGCCACGAGTGCGTGTCGTTTCATGATGTCTCCCTGAGGGGTGCGGCGGCGGTGAAGGTGTAGCGGCCGGACGTCAGGCCCACGGTGAGGCCGCTGGGTGACGGTCCGGCCCGGAGTACCCCCGGCTGGGTGTCGACCGGCCGGTCGTCCTCGCGGACGCTTGCCGGGTCGGCCGTGGGCAGTTCGAGCACGGCGGTGCTGCCGGGTGGCACCGTGGCGGTCACGGTGATCCGGTCGTCGGTGACGGCCCAGCCGCAGGCGACCCGGCCGCGGGCGGTGTCCTGCTCCGCGCGGGCCCAGGTGAGCCGGCCGCCCGGGGTCGGGCGCAGCAGCAGCTCCCGGTAGGCCACCGAGCCGGGGGCCTGGTCGATGCCGGCGACCCGGCCGAACAGCCAGTCGCCGATGCTGCCGAGGCTGTAGTGGTTGAAGGAGTTCATGGCGTCGGCCTGGAAGCCGTCGTGCTCGGTCCAGCCGTCCCAGCGCTCCCAGATGGTGGTGGCGCCGTGGCGGATCGAGTAGCCCCAGGACGGGAACGCGTCCTGGTGCAGCAGCGCGTAGGCGAGGTCGGGCCGGCCGTGCCCGGTCAGGACCGGGCCCAGCAGCGGTACTCCGACGAAGCCGGTCGTGAGCCGGTGGCCGCGCCGCTCGATGTCGGCCGCGAGGTGCTCGGCCGCCGCCGCGACGAGATCCTCGGGCAGCAGGCCGAAGCCGAGGGCGAGCAGGTACGCGGTCTGGGTCTCGCCGGCGACGGTGCCGTCGGCGCTGACGTAGGAGTCGACGAACGCCTGCCGGATCGCGGTGTGCAGTGCGCGGTGCTCGGCCGCCTCCGCCGCGTGGCCGAGCACGGCGGCGACGTCGGCGACGATCGCGGTACTGCGGGCGAAGTAGGCGGTCGCCAGCACCTCCCGCGGGGTGTCGGCGCCGATCTGCAGCCAGTCGCCGTAGGTGCTGCCGGCCCGGCGGCGCCACCGCAGGTCCGGGTTGTGCCGGCGGACGTGCGCGATCCAGGCCTTCATGGCCGGGTACGCGTGCTCCAGCGCCTGCCGGTCGCCGTAGGTGCGCCACAGGTACCAGGGAATGATCACGCCGGCGTCGCCCCAGGCCGGGGCGGCCTCGCGGTCGAGGGTGACGACCGGGGCGACGTCGCGGAACGCCCCGCCGTCGTCCTGCCCGTCGACGACGTCGCGCATCCAGCGGGCGAAGAAGGCGGCGATGTCGGCGTTGCGGCCGGCGGTCGGGGCGAAGATCTGCGCGTCGGCGAGCCACCCGAGGCGCTCGTCGCGCTGCGGGCAGTCGGTCGGGACGGCGACGAAGTTGCCGCGCTGCCCCCACCGGATGTTGTCGTACAGCCGGTTGGTGACCGGATCGGAGCACTCGAACCGGCCCGTGAAGGGCGTGTCGTTGTGCAGGACCTGCGCGACGACGTCGCCGGGGTGGCCGTCGATCTCGGCGTAGCGGAAGCCGTGCGTGGTGAACCGCGGTTCGAAGACCTCGACGGGATCGCCGGCGGCGACGTAGACGTCGGTCGCCGCGGCCCGGCGCAGGTTGGCGGTGTACAGCTCGCCGCCGGCCAGCATCTCGGCGTGCCGGACCGTGACGCGCTGCCCGGCCGGCGCACCGCGCAGGGTCAGCCGGACCCGGCCGACGAGGTTCTGCCCGAAGTCGGCGATGTACCGGCCGGGCGCGCGGCACTGCACCGCCGCCGCCGGGAGCTGCTCGGTGACGCGCACCGGATGGTCGGGCTCGGCGACCAGCGGGCCGGGCTCGGCGTCGAGGACCGCGACCGGCCGGAACCCGTCGGCGGGGCCGGGCTCGTCCCAGCCGGGCACGTGCCGGCGCGCGTCGACGATCTGGCCCATGAGCAGGTCGGCGCCGGCGATGGCGCCGGGTCCCTCCGTCCACGCGGCGTCGGTGGCCACGACCTGCCGGGACCCGTCGGCGTGCTCGACCACCAATTGGGCCAGGAAGGCGGGGTCGTCGCCGTAGTGCCGGGCGGCCCGGCGCGGGTCGAACCCGACGTAGCCGCTCCACCAGCCGTCGGCGACGACCGCGGCGAGCACGTTCGGGCCGGGCCGGAGGTGCCCGGTCACGTCGTAGGTCTGGTACTGCAGCCGCCGGTGGTACTCGGTCCAGCCGGGGGCCAGCTCGCGGTCGCCGACGCGGGCGCCGTTGAGCCGCGGCTCGTAGATGCCCCGGGCGGTGGCGTAGAGGCGGGCGCGGACCGGGGGCCGGTCGAGCTCGAACGAGCGGCGCAGGTGCAGCGGCGGCGGCACGAGGTCGGCCCCGGCGACGTCGTCGCCGCCGGGCGGGTCGACCGGGGGCAGTTCCGCCGGGTCCCGGCCGATCCAGGCCGCGGCCCAGTCGGCCCGGTGCAGCAGCGCGGTCTCGAACCAGCTCTGCGCCGGCTCGGCCGGGGCGCCGGTCTCGTCCCAGGCCTCGACCCGCCAGTGGTAGCGGGTGGCCGACTGCAGCACGGGTCCGTCCCAGGCGACGAGCAGCCCGTCGCCGGACTCGCGGCGCCCGCTGTCCCACACCAGCCGGCCCGGCTCGCCGAGGTCGTCGCGCCGGAGGGCGGCGGTGATCCGGTACGCCGACTGGGCCGCCCCGCGCCGGTCGCTGTCGAGCTTCCACGACAGCCGCGGCCGGGGCCGGTCCACGCCGAGCGGCTCCGCCAGCTGCTCGGCCTGCAGTCCGTAGATGCGCAGGCTCATCCCTTCAGCCCTCCGGCGAAGCCGTTGATGATGCTGCGCTGCAGCGCGAAGTACACGGCGAGCACCGGCACGATGCTGATCACCAGCGCGGCGAAGACGAGGTTCCAGTCCGAGACGTACTGGCCGAAGAAGCCCGCGAGCGCGACCGGCACCGTCTGCTGGGTGCCGCCGCTGAGGTACAGCAGCGGGGTGAAGAAGTCGTTCCAGACCGCCACCGCGTTCAGGACGAGCGCGGTCACCGTGACCGGCTTGAGCATCGGGAAGACCACGTACCGGAACGTGCCGATCGGGGAGGCGCCGTCGATGGCCGCGGCGTCCTCGAAGTCGCGGGGCAGCGAGCGCAGAAACCCGACGTACAGGAACGTCGTGAAGGGCACCTGCAGGCCGGAGTAGAACAGCACCAGCGCCCCTACGGAGCCGAGCAGGCCCAGGTCGCGCATGGTCTGGTACAACGGGAGCGCGGCGAGCTGGAACGGCAGCACGAGCCCGAGCATGATGAGCAGGAAGGTGCCCCGGGACCACGCGGCGGCGACCCGGGCCAGCGGATAGGCGGCCAGCGCGGAGACGGCCAGCACGACGGCGACGCTGACCGCGGTGACCAGCGCGCTATTGATCAACGCGCCGCCGAGGCCGGCCTGCTGCCAGGCCGCGCTGAAGTTCGACAACGTCGGCGCGGTGGTCGGCCGGATCGGCGAGCTCGTGTCGGAGGGGGCCCGGACGGCCAGGTTCACCAGGACGTAGACCGGGAACCCGACGACCGCGGCGGCGGCCACCATCGCCGCCTCCAGGGCGAAGGTCCGCCAGCGGTACCGGTTCATGCCGCCGCCCGCTCGTTGCGCGCCAGCACCAGGTACTGCCCGCTCGAGGCGACCGCCACGATGATGGTGAGGACGACCGCGAGGGCGATGCTGTAGCCGAACTCGCCAAGCGTGAAGGCGTCCTTGTAGATCAGCGTGGAGATGGTGTCGGTGGCGTGCCCGGGGCCGCCGCCGGTGAGCGCGTACACCTGGTCGAAGAGCTTGATCCCGCCGATGATCGACAGCATCAGGTTGATGGTGATCGCCGGCGCGAGCAGGGGCCGGACGATCGACCAGAACCGGCGCACCGGGCCGGTGCCGTCCATCGCCGCCGCCTCGTAGATCTCCTTCGGAATCGACTGCAGCCCGGCCAGAAAGATCACCATCGAGTACCCGGAGAACTGCCACACGATGACCGCCACCACCGACCACAGCGCCAGCTGCGGGTCGCCGAGCCAGTCCGGCCGCCAGGACCCGAGCCCGACCGCGGACAGCAGGCTGTTCACGGCGCCGTCCGGGCCGAGCAGGTTACGCCACAGGTAGGCGGTCACGATCGGCGTCACCACGGCCGGGGCGAACAGGAACACCCGCAGCACGTTGCGCGACTTGATGATCGAGTTGACCCCGAGGGCCAGCAGCAGCCCGGTGCCGTTCTGCACGATCGTGATGGACACCGCGATGACCAGCGTGTGCCAGACCGCCTGGACCGCGTTCGGGTCGTCGGCCATCGCGGCGAAGTTGCCGAGCCCCACGAAGGCCAGGTCCGGCGACAGGCCGTCCCAGTCGGTGAAGGCGTAGTACACGCCCCGGGCACTGGGCACCAGAACCACGAAGGCGAACAGCAGGAGCGCCGGCGCCGCGAACCACCACGGCGGACCGGTCCGGGCTTGCAGCGATGCGATGGGAACCACCTTCTAAAACGTTTCATTGGTACCAAGATCGTGGGCAACGTTTTCCAAATGTGTGACGCCGACCATAGGTTCGAGCCCGCGGCTCCGTCAAGAGATAACGGTGATCGCCCGTACACTGCGAGGGAAACGTTACCCACTCCCGGAGGTAGTGCCGCGATGACGGACCGCCGCGTCACCATCGTCGACGTCGCCCGGCACGCCCAGGTGTCCACGACCACGGTGTCGAAGGTGCTGCGCAACGCCGCCGGCGCCAGCCCGGCCGCGCGGGCCCGCGTCCGGCAGTCCATGGAGGAGCTCGGCTACCGCCCGTACGCCGCCGCCCGCGGGATGCGCGGCCGCACCTACACGGTCGGCGTGATGCTGCCCGACATCCGCAACCCGTTCTTCGCCGACGTCCTCGAGGGCCTGCACGACCAGCTGCACGGGACCGGCTACCAACTGCTGCACGGCACCAGCTGGAACCGCGAGGACACCGAGGCGAGCGTCACCGAGGCGATGATCGACCACGGCCTGGACGGCCTGGTCCTCATCGCCCCGCTCGCCTCCCGCGCCCGGCTGGACCGCATCGCCCGGGCCGTGCCCACGGTCGTCGTCGGCCGGCACGGCCGCTCCGCGCAGTACGACACCGTCACCGACGACGACCACGCCGGCGCGCACCTCGTCGTCAACCACCTCGTCGGGCTCGGGCACCGGCGCATCGCGCTGATCGACCATCACGAGACCGACGCGACCCGGCTGGCCGAGATGCCCAACGCCGTGCGGGCCCTCGGCTACCGCGACGCCATGCGCGCGCACGGCCTCGCCGCCGAGATCGACGTCGTGACGACGACCTACACCCACGACGGCGGGTACCTCGGCGCACGGCTGCTCCTCGAGCGCCCGAGCCTGCCCACCGCCCTGTTCACCGGCGCGGACGTCGTCGCGATCGGCGCCCTGCAGGCCCTGGCCGAGGCCGGGCGGTCCGTCCCGGCCGACATCTCGGTGGCCGGCTACGACAACATCGCCCTCGCCGCCTTCGACCCGGTCTCGCTGACCACCGTCGACCAGGCCGGCCGCCGCATCGGCGGCAACGCGGCCCGGCTGCTGCTGGAGCGCTGCGCCGACCGGCACGCCCCGACCAGCCA
This sequence comes from Dactylosporangium sp. NPDC049140, assembly GCF_040648435.1. Lineage (NCBI taxonomy): Bacteria > Bacillati > Actinomycetota > Actinomycetes > Micromonosporales > Micromonosporaceae > Dactylosporangium > Dactylosporangium sp. NPDC049140. The sequence goes on from NZ_JBEZDS010000027.1 coordinate 90,411, forward strand.
CATCCGGCTCTCCCCCACCCTCGTCGCCCGGCGCTCCACCGCGCCACCGGCGGCGCGGCCGTAGACTCCCGGGCAACGTTGCCCGCAGCCCCCGCAAGGAGATCGAATGCCGAAACCGGCGGCCACGCGGCGGGTCACGATCATCGACGTGGCCCGGCACGCCAACGTGTCCACCACCGCCGTGTCGAAGGTGCTGCGCAACGCCTACGGGGCGAGCCCCGAGATGCAGGCCAAGGTCCGCAAGGCCATCGACGAGCTCGGCTATCGCCCGCAGGCCTCGGCGCGGGGCCTGCGCGGCCAGACCTACACGATCGGCGTGATGCTGCCCAACATCCGCAACCCGTTCTTCGCCGACGTCCTCGACGGCGCCGCGGAGCTGCTCGACGGCGCCGGGTACCAGCTGCTCATGGGGCCCGGCAGCAACGGCGAGGCGGCGGAGGCCCGGGTCACCGAGACGATGATCGACCACAGCCTCGACGGGCTGATCCTGGTCGCGCCGGTCTCGTCGCGCCGGCACCTGCAGCACGTCGCCGAGCGCGTACCGACGGTCATCGTCGGCCGGCACGGGCGCGCCGCCGGCTACGACTCGGTCGCCGACGACGACATCGCCGGCGCCGCGCTCGTCGTCGACCACCTCGCCGACCTCGGCCACCGCCGCATCGCCCACATCGAGCACCTCGAGCGCGACCGGGACCGCATGACCGAGATGCCCAACGCGGTGCGCGCCGAGGGCTACCGCCAGGCCATGCGCGCCCGCGGCCTGCACGAGTACATCGACATCGCCTCCACCAGCTACACCCAGGAGGGCGGCTACCTCGGCGCGCGGCAGCTGCTGACCCGCCTGCACCCGCCGACGGCCATCTTCGCCGGCGCCGACATCGTCGCCATGGGCGTCATGCAGGCCCTGGCCGAGGCGGGCCTGGCCGTGCCCGGCGACATCGCCGTCGCCGGGTACGACAACACCATGTTCGCCGGCTTCGCGCCGGTCGGCCTGACCAGCGTCGACCAGGGCGGGCGCCAGCTGGGCCGCAACGCCGCCCGGCTGGTGCTGGAGCGCATCGCCGACCCGGCCCGACCGGCGACCCACATGACGCTCACCCCGACCCTGGCCGTCCGCCGGACGACCGCCGCGCCCGGGTAGCCCGGCACCATGCGCCACGGCCGGCCGGGCGTTAGCAGCATCGCCCGGGCAGCCGTGGCGCTGCCGCTCTCAGACGTTCGAGCAGGGAACGCCGTTGAGGTAGAACACCGTCGGGGCCGGGTTCTGCGCGGTGTAGCCGCCCTGGAAGCCGAGGCTCGCGGTGCCGCCGCTCGCGGCGACGGTGCCCGCCGCGGTCACCGTGACCTGGCGGCCCGACTGGGTCCAGGTGGCACCCCAGCCGTTCGTCACGCTCTGCCCGTCGGCCGGCCAGCTGAACGTGACCCGCCCGTCGTTGACCGGCGTCGCGGCGCGGTTGGTCAGCGTGATGGCGGCGATGAAGCCGCCCTGCCAGCTGTTGCTGATCTCGTAGTGCGCGGCGCAGGAGGCGTCGGCCGGGGGCGGGACCGTTACCGTGGCCGGCGAGGTCGGCAGCGACTCGTAGCCGTGGCTGTCCACGGCCACCACCTGGTAGCGGTACGTGGCCCCGATCGTCAGGCCGCTGAGGTCGAGCGTGGTCGTGGCCGGGCTCGCGACCAGCGTCCGGCCGGCCGGTGTGAGCTGGTAGACCTTGTAGCTCGCGACCGGGTACGTGCCGGCCGGGGCCGCGGCCCAGGTGAGCGTGGCCTTGCCCGTGTTGCTGCCCGAGGTGCTGGAGGACAGGTTCGACGCGGTCGGCGCGCCCGGCGGGCCCGGCACGTTGACCACGGTGCCGCCCGAGCCCGCGAGCTGCAGGACGGTCAGGCTGTACGGGCCCACGTTCACCGAGGACGCGGAGCTCCCCGTCGTGGCGGTGATGGCGGTGGCGTTGTTGGCGAAGGTGTACACGGACGGCCGGCCGGACGGGGTGAAGCCGTTGTAGGTCAGGTTCACCGTGCGGGTGGCCGCCGGGTCCTCGTTCGCGATGAGGACGTTGAGCCCGCCGTCGGCCCGGCGCACGGCGTGCACCTTGACGAGGGCGTTGCCGGACTGGGCGCCGACCATCGTGTCGCCGGGCGAGCCGAGCTTCGAGACCATGGCGACGCCGTAGTACGGGGCGAACGGCGTGTTCAGCGGCGGCTCGGTGACACCGCTGCCATTGGTACCGCTGGAGAAGATGCCGCCGTCGCCGTAGTCCTGGGCGCCGTTGATGACGCTCGGGGTGCCGGGGCCGTTGTGCTGGTTCCACCAGTCCACGTTTGTGACGCCGTTCTCGAACCACGTCAGGTAGCTGTCGGCCGCGAAGAGGGCGTTGGGCTGCACGTCCACGGCGACGTTCGAGTTCGTCTCGGTGACCATGATCGGGACATTGGCCGGGTTCAGCCCGGTGTACTGCTTCACCTGCGCCTTCGCCGCGGAGACCATGCCGGCGATCTGGCCCGGGTACTCCAGCGCCGCCGCCACGTCGGTGCTGGGCGGGAAGCCGGCCGGGTACCAGTGGATGATGACGCAGTCCGTCTTCGCGCCGATCGCGCTCAGCACGGTCTCGTTCCACGACTTGGGGTTCGCGGCGTTGGTGACCCCGTCCGGCCAGGCCCCGGGGGTGGTCAGCTGGATGCACACGCGGATGTTCGGGTCGACGGCCTTCATCGCGGCGATGAACTTCAGGGAGTTGGCGGCGTAGACGGCCGGGCCGCAGTTGTACGTCTGGTTCGGGTAGGTGCCCTTCGGGATCGGGGCGCCCGCGGCGTCCGTGCAGTGGCTGTCGGCCTCCCAGTTCGCGCCGTACGTGCCGTTGCCGGCGGTCTCGTTGCCGATCTCCCAGTACCTGATGCCGTAGCTGTTGTCGACGTTCGCGTGCTTGACCCAGCCGGCCGCCAGCTCCGGGGTGCCGGTGCCGTAGTTGACCGTGATGATCGGGGCGGCGCCGGACGCCCTGGCCGTGCCCATGAACTCGGCGAACGTCGTCCCGCCGGCCACGTACCCGCCGTCGGCGACGTGGGTCTGCCAGTTGTAGATGTCCGAGTACGAGCCGCCCGGGTAGCGCAGCGCGTTGAAGCCCGCCGCGCTCAGCAGGCCCGGCATGGCGGAGTGGTTCATGTTGGCGTCGTAGACGGCCGTGTTCAGGCCGACGCCGTTCGCGGGGATCGGGCCGAACCCCGCGGTGGCGTTCACCGTCACGCCGACCGCCGACCCGTTCCCGGGCGGCGTCGAGGCGGACGGCGATACGGAGGGCGACACGGACGGCGACACGGACGGCGACACGGACGGCGACGCAGACGGCGACCCGGGCGGCGAGGCGGGCGGGCTGCCCACCACGCCGTTGCAGGTGGTTCCGTTCAGGGTGAAGGAGGCCGGCACCGGGTTGGACTGCCCCCACGTGCCGTTGAACCCGAACGCGACCGAAGCCCCCGCGGCGACGACGGCGTTGTACGACTGGTTCGTGACCGTCACGGTCGCCCCGGACGTCGTGGCGGTCGCGTTCCAGATCTGCCCGACCGTCTGGCCGGCGCCGAACGTCCACGTCAGCTGCCACCCGTTGAGGGCGTCGCCCAGGTTCGTGACGGAGACGTCGGCCCCGAAGCCGCCGGCCCACTGGGACGTCACCCGGTAGTCCACGCGGCATCCGGACGCGGCGTACGCGGCGGACGTCGCCACGACCGCGACGGCGGCGGCGACCGTGGAGACCACGCTCAGCACCAGCACCGTGCGGCGTGCCTGTCTGTTCATCGGCTTCTCCGATCTCAGCAAGATCTGGAAACTTTCCGGACACTGGGTGTTTATGTTTCGCGGACGCTAGCCACGCGAGTGAGGCCCGTCAATGCCCTCGGGGCGCGCACCGGCGGCGGCCGGTACCGAAAACTGAAAGTTCCACCCCGCCGCCAACCTCACGCTCCACGTGCCGCGTCTACGACAAACGAGGACGCCGCATGACACAGGGGGACGACGCGTGGCCCGGGTACGGATTCGCAAGCATGGCCTGCTGCCCAATGCGGCGTCGCTGCTGTTGTGTGGGCTCCTGGCGGGGCTGGTGGTGGCCGCCGCCGCGTTCCCGGCGATCGCGATGTCGGGGCTGGCCGCGAAGACCGGGTCCGACACGTTCGAGAACCTGCCGACCGACATCGACGTGCTGCCCTCGCCGCAGATCACGTACGTCTACGCCTCCGACGGCAAGACGCTGCTGGCGATGATGTACGACGAGAACCGCCGGGACGTGAAGATCGACGACGTCGCCCCGGTCATGTGGCAGGCGATGGTCGCGGCCGAGGACAACCGGTTCTTCGAGCACCGGGGCGTGGACGTGAAGGGCGTCGCGCGGGCGTTCGTGGCCAACCAGAACGCGGGCGGGACCGAGCAGGGCGCCTCGACGCTGACCATGCAGTACGTCCGGCAGGCGATCGCCTACTCCGCGCGCACGCCGCAGGAGGTGGTCAACGCGACCGACAAGACCTCCACGCGCAAGCTGCGGGAGATGCGGTACGCGATCGCCCTGGAGAAGAAGTTCTCCAAGAAGGAGATCCTGGAGCGGTACCTCAACATCGCGCCCTTCGGCCACGGCGCCTACGGCGTCTTCGCGGCCGCGCACGTCTACTTCGAGAAGGACCCGAAGGACCTCACGCTCCCTGAGGCCGCGCTCATCGCCGGTCTGGTGAAGGCGCCGGGCACGATGGACCCGGCCACCGAGAAGGGCTACCCGGAGGCGGTCAAGCGGCAGAAGTACGTGCTGAACCAGATGGCCGCGATGGGCTACATCGACCAGGCCGCCGCCGACGCCGCCAGCGGCACGAAGCTCACCGTCACCGGCAAGCGCACCCCCGAGGGCTGCGAGTCGATCCAGCGCCCCGGGCTCGACGCGGGCTTCTTCTGCGACTACCTGCGCCGCTGGTGGAACGACCAGAAGGTGTTCGGCGAGGACGAGTACCAGCGCGCCAGCCGGCTGCGGGCGGGCGGCTACACGGTCGTCTCCTCGCTCGACCTGCAGACCCAGACCGCGGCGGCGAAGTACGCGCAGGAGCAGCCCAGCGAGGTCGCCAAGAACCAGCAGGTCCACCTCGGCTCGCCCAACGCGCTGATGCTGGCCGCCATCCAGCCCGGCACGGGCCGGGTGACCGCCCTCGCGACCAACCGGACCTTCAGCAACGACCAGACCGGCAACCGCGAGAACACCAACCCCGGCAAGCGCGGGCAGAAGGGCAACTACCCGAACACCACGGTGCCGATCATCACCGGGGACGCGGACATCCCCGGCTACCAGGCCGGCTCCGCGTTCAAGATCTTCACCGCGGTCGCGGCCCTGGAGTCCGGGCTGCCGCTGGCCACGACGATCCAGACGGAGAAGCAGTTCGTCTCCGACTTCCCGATCAGCGCCGGCAGCTCCGCCGCGTGCAACGGGGCGCACTACTGCCCGAAGAACTCCAACGGGCAGTCCGGCCCGTACAACATGTGGACCGCGTTCGGCAGCTCCATCAACACGTTCTTCGTGCCCCTGGAGCAGCAGGTCGGCGTCGAGCACGTGGTCGACGTGGCCAAGCGCCTCGGCATCCAGTTCAACGCCCCCGACGACGCCAAGCTCGCCGCCGACCCGAAGCAGTGGGGCGCCTTCACCCTCGGCGTCTCCGCGACGACCCCGCTGCAGCTGGCCAACGCCTACGGCACCCTCGCCGCGGACGGCCTGTACTGCGAGCCGACCCCGATCCTCGAGGTCAAGGACAACAGCGGCAAGAAGGTGGAGGGCCTCGACCCCAAGTGCAGGCAGGCCGTCGACCCCGAGGTCGCCCGCGCGGCCGTCGACATGGCCCGCTGCCCGGTCGGCGACCAGTCCGCGAACGGCAAGTGCAACGGCGCCACGGCGCAGTACGCGCGGGGCTTCGTGAAGCGCCAGATCGCCGGCAAGTCGGGTACCACGGACTCGGAGAAGAGCGCCACGTTCACCGTCATGACCAAGCAGCTCGCGGTGTCGGGCTTCCTGACCGACCCGGACTGGCCCGAGACCGACAAGAACATGCTGCACGCGCCCGTGAACTACGCGGCGCTCGGCGTGCTGCGCGACGGCCTGGCCGGCCAGCCGGAGGTCAAGTTCACGCCGCCGAACAAGGACCGGTCCCAGGGCAAGCTCGTGGACATCCCGTCGGTCAAGTGCCTCGCGGTCGACCAGGCCCGGGACAAGGTCGCGAAGGCGGGCTTCGCGGTCACGGTCGCGGCCGGCCAGGTCGCCTCGAAGTGCCCGGCCGGCACCGTCGACCGGACCAACCCGGCCGGCGCCACGACCAAGGGCGGCCCGGTCCAGCTCGTCGTCAGCAACGGCCAGCCCGCGTGACCGGCGCGGGATGGTCCGTTTCCTGCTCGACCGCACCACGGTCCTGCTGACGCGCCGAGCGCTGACGTGGAAAGAAGGGTCGCGGCACTCCTGAGCAGAGTGCGCCGCGACCGGCGGGTGACCGGCCGCGGCGCCGTCCTCTATGGGAGTGGTGCTGTCAGCTGGTGCCGCCGGTCACCGTGGTGCCGGACTTGGTGATGTAGTACGTGATCTGCGTTCCGCTCCAGAAGTGGAAGACGAGCGTGACACGGCCGTCGTTGACCTCGGCGAAGAACTCCGGCTTCAGCGTGATCGTGTTGGCGCTGTAGTCGGGCTGGAAGTGGTCCCAGAACTCCTTGTACGGCGTCCAGTTCGCGGGGCCGGCAGGGCTGCCGTCCGCGTACTTGGCCTCCATGGTCGCGAGTTGGTCGCCGCGGAACTGGGTCGGGATGGTGAACGCGGTCGTGGTGCCGCTGGCGGCGGCCTGGGTCGGCGGGTCGGAGCTGATGATGCTGATCTGCCACGGCACGCCCTGGGAGAACCGGGCCTCGATGGTGGAGTTGACGCCGTAGGCGCGGTTGCCGGCCAGCCTGGTGACGGCGGCCTGGGTGAGAGTGAGCGTGTTGCCCGACACCGTGTAGTCGGTGCCGTTGACGAGGTCGGTGTTGCCCTGCCGCAGGCCCTGGAAGGCGGTGCCGTTGAGGTTGAGCGTCAGCGTCTTGCTGGTGATGGCTCCGGTGTGGGGCACGTACACCTGGTCGGAGGACGCGGTGCCGGAGCGGGTGGTCCAGCCCGCCTTCATCATGGCGAACACGCCCGGGTCCCGCCACTGCAGGGTGTTGCGGTTCAGGAACTGCCCCGCGTCCCATACCATCGTGGTCACGTTGCGGGTGCGGGCCTGGTAGCCGACGGCCTCGATGAACTTCAGGAACTCGCCGGTCTCGATGATGCCGGGCCGGTTGTAGTCCCAGTTGAGCAGGGCCCACTCGCCGATGATGACCGGGATCCCGTGGCTGACGAAGGAGTTGTACACGCGGTCGAAGGTCCCGACCAGGTCCTGTTCCACGTTGGTGTCGTAGCTGGTACCACCGGAAATGTTGACGCTGAACGGCCACCATCCGTAGAAGTGGACCGTCGCGGCGAGGTTGGGGTCGTGCAGCTGGTTGAAGGTGGCGTTCAACGCGTCCAGCCGGCCCTGGTCGGCGTTGGTGTTCAGGGTGGGCAGCACGAGCAGCCGGGTGGCGTTGCCGCCGCCGGACTGGCGCACGATGTGGACGAACTCGGTGTTGAGCTCGTTGAGCACCTGGTAGTTCTGGTCGTCGCCGGACGTGCCGGCGAACTGGGGCTCGTTGATGCTCTCGAACACCAGCTTGGGCGAATAGCCGCGGAAAGTGGTGGCCAGCTGGGTCCACAGCGCGTCGTACCGGGCGAGCACGTTGGTGCGGTCGGTGGGGTAGGTGTTGATCCACTGCCAGGAGTCGTGATGGAGGTTGATCATCACGTAGAGACCCTCGGCCAGGGACCAGTCGACGATCTGCTGAACGCGGCTGAGCCAGGCCGCGTCGATGGTGTACGACGGCGCCGCGCCGTGGTGGTTGCTCCAGGTCACCGGGATCCGGATGCTGTTGTACCCCTGTGACCGCACGTGGTGCAGCAGGGCCTGGGTGGTCAGCGGGTTGCCCCACGCGGTCTCGTCCGGGATGGCGTCGAGCGTGTTGCCAAGGTTCCACCCGGGCTGCATGGCCGCCACCGTCGCCATCGCGTTGCCCGGCGGGGGCGGCGACGAGGGCGACACCGAGGGCGACGCGGACGGGGATCTGCTCGCCGACGGGCTGGTGGACGGTGACCGGCTCCCCGACGGGCTCACGGTCGGCGACGCCGAGCCGCCCACGACGCCGGTGCAGGTGACGCCGTTGAGCGCGAACGAGGACGGCGCGGTGTTGCTGCCCGTCCACGAGCCGTTGAAGCCGAAGGAGACCGTCGCGTTGGTGGCGATGGCCGGGTTGTAGCCGGCGTTCACCGCGGTGGTCTGGCCACCTGACGACGTGACCGTCGCGTTCCACGCCTGCGTGACCTGCTGCCCGGACGGGAACGCCCACGCCAGGGTCCAGCCGTTGATGGGATCGCCGAGGTTCGTCACGTTCACGTTGGCGGTGAAGCCGCCGGGCCACTGGGCCGACACCGAGTACGCCACCCGGCAGCCGGCCGCCGCCTGGGCGCTGACGGCCATCATCGTCCCGGCCGCCAGCAGCGCGGCGACGCCGCCGGCGATCAGGCCGACCCGCAGCCGGGTCCTTCGTAGTTGCCGCAGTTTCATCGGAGCGGTTCCCTTCCTCGCCGGAGCCGTAGGTGGGGTGTCTGTTCTTCGTTGCCGCCAGGTCGTCGCCGTGCAGCTGAGGGCCGGCGCCCGGTTCGAGGCGAGCCAGTTGCCGAGCACGCCGAACGTCGTGCTGTTGCCGGCGGTCACGGTGCCGTCGTAGGCGCAGCTGTTCGAGTGACGACACGGAGCGCCGCGACGACAAGCACGGAACGGGTGTCTCGCGGACGCACTCCATGCCGGCTCCGCGGACATCACACGGCTCCCACAGCCACGGCATACGTTCGCCGCTCATGATGCGAAAGTTTCGCGTCGGCAGGCTAAGTGGTTTCCAAGACACACGTCAATGAAGGCCCTGACGACGGTCCGGGATGGGAGCATCTTCCGCCGATGGCCGGCGCGCCGGCCCGGACTGGTCGCGTGCCACAACCTCGGTCATTGCCTGGCCATTGCGCCGTTCAGCGACGGTTGCCCGCCTCGGGAACACGGAAGGCAATCGAGCGAGATCTTAGAAAGTTTCAAGCAAGCGCTGCGATCCGACGAGTGGGCGCGATCGACGAGCGGTAGCGCCCGGGCGCCGCGTGGTGAGCTTCACGCCGAGCGCCTCGTCGATCTGACGGAGCACGTCGTCGGTGAGCTGCACGCCGGAGGCCTGCGCGTTGGCGTGCACCCGCTCGGGCCGGGACGCACCCGTGATCGCCGAGGCGACTTCGCCGCGGCGCAGCACCCAGGCCAACGCGAGGGTGGCCAGGCTGATCCCGAGGCCGTCGGCGATCGGGGTCAGCCGCTGCACCGCGAGCAGGGTGGCGTCGTTGCGGACCAGGTCGCAGAAGCCGTTCATGCCGTCGCTTGGCGGGCCGTGAGTCGGCCGGCACGGGCGCCCGCAACGCGGCCAAGGTCGAAGACCTCGCCCGGGCCTATCCCGCCGCTACTCTCGCGCTGGCGTTGGACGTCACCGATCCGGCGCAGGTCACCGCGGCCGTCCGGCAGGCCGAGACCCGCTTCGGCGGCATCGACGTGCTGGTCCGCGGTCACCGCGGCCAGCCGCGTGCTCGGCCGCCAGCGCGACGAACTGCGCGCCTGGCAGCACCTGAGCATCAGCACCGACCATCACCACTGGCCCCAGCCCTCGCCGACGTTACGCTCACGTGCTTCCTCCTCCATCAACGCCGGCCGGACCTGCCGCCGGTGATGCCGGACAGGAATCCCTCCAGGGCGAGTGTGGCGGCGCCGAGGCTGACCGGGTCGCCGGACAGCGTCGAGCGGACGATGCGGACGGCCGTGAGCGGGCGGCGCAGGGCGTGTCGTGTCACGACGGCCTGAACCTCGGTGAGCAGCGGTTCGCCGAGGCGGGCGGTGACCCAGCTGCTAAGCACGACGGTTTCGGGGTTGACCAGGTTGACGAGGTTGGCGACGGCGGCGCCCAGGTAGCGGGCGGTCTCCGCGATGACCTTCAGCGCGGTCGGGTGACCGGTGTCGGCGCCGTGCGCGAGGGCGTCGATCGTCGCTGTCTGGTCGTTTCCGTGCAGCATCGGGCTGTCGGGGTCGAGTTCACGCAGGTGCTGGATGATGCCGGGCGCGCCGACGTACGTCTCGACGCAGCCGCGGCCGCCGCAGTGGCAGGGCCGCCCGTCCAGCACCAGCGTGGTATGCCCCCACTCGCCGGCGCTGTTTGTCGCACCGCGATACAGGGCGCCGCCGAACGCCAGGCCCGCACCGACCCCGGTGCCCAGGGTCAGCACGATGACGTCCTCGCGGCGGCGGCCCGCGCCGAACCACAACTCGGCGACGACCGCGGCCCGCAGCGGGTTGTCCAGGTGCAGCGGGATGCCCAGGGATTCGACCAGCAGGCCGCGCAGCGGGATGTCGTGCCAGTTCCAGTTCGGCGCGAAGACGGAGACGCCGCCGTCGCGGTCGACCTGGCCGGGAACGCTGATGCCAGCGCCGAGCACCCGCCGGGCGGGTATTCCCGCGCGTTGCAGCACCGCGCGTATCGCGGCCACGATGTGCCCCACGACCTGCTCGGGCCGGTTCTCCTCGGGGTGCAGCCGCTCCTCGACGCCGTCCAGGAAGTGCAGCGCGGCGTCGAACAGGTCCACGCGCACGTAGGTCTCGGCCACGTCGACGCCGATCAGTACCCCGCCGGCGGGGGCGACCGCAACCAGCCCCCGGGGCCGGCCGGCGGAGTCCTCGAACCCGACCTCGACCAGCAGCCCGGCGGTGATCAGCTCGCCGACGACCGTGGCGACCGTGGCGAGGCTGAGCCCGGTCTCCCCCGCGATCCGCTGACGGGAGGCCGTCGACTCCGCGATCACGCTGCGCATGACCTCGAACCGGTTGGCCACCCGAATGTCGCGGGACGTCCCCTTGGCGATGCCGACCCCCTGCCCACCGTTCTCGCAATGGTTATCGTAACCGTTGGCGATAGCCGCCGGCCTGCCTCTTGACACCTCCGCAACATGAGCGCAATCATTCAGCAACATCGAAGTGTCACCGGATTGCTCCAGCAGCACACGGCCCGCCCCCTGGCACATGCTGCGCCGCCACAGGACGCCCATTGCAGCCTACGACGCTCCGGCGCATCGATGTTTACGTAAACATTCGTTGGTTGGAGGCCCTGATGCACCACCCACGCCTGCGCACGATCATCAGCACACTCGCGGCCGCCGCCCTCGCCGCCACGCTGCTGACCATCTCCCAACCGGCATCCGCGGCCACCAACAGCTTCCGCGGCGTGAACTGGGCCGACCAGCGCGACAACTACGTCGACGGCTGGGTCATCCCCACCGGCCTCACCGCCGGGGACAGCTACAGCACCGTGCGAACCAAGGCCGACGGCATCATCACCGCCTTCCAGCAGCAGATCGGCGCGAACACGGTACGGCTGCCGATCAACCCGCAGAGCGTCAACTCCGACTGGTGGGGACGGTACAAAGGAGCATTCGACTCCGCGCTGAACCACGGCATGAAGGTCATCGTCTCCTACTGGGAGGCGAACAAGGACGGCCGCGTTGACGACGCCACCGCGTGGAACACCATGTGGGACCGCGTCACCGCCGACTATGGCGGCAACGGCAACGTCTACTTCGAGCCGATGAACGAGCCGTTCGGCTACAGCCTCTCCGCCTGGGTCTCGCTCTGCTCCAGCTGGCTGTCGCGGCATTCCAACATCCCCCGCGGCCGGGTCGTGATCAGCGGCACCGGCTACAACGACAACGTCACCGGCGTCGGCGCGGCCAGCGCCCTCAACGGCACACTGCTGTCGCTGCACTTCTACGGCTTCTGGGCCAACGACACCACCCGCTCCGCCTGGACCACCAACCTCAGCAACCGGCTCGGCTCCTACTCCTCGCGCACCATCATCGACGAGGCCGGCGCGCCGATGACCACCGGCCTGACGTACACGAACGGGGCCACCCAGGACGGCAACGTCTTCACCGCCTACTTCGCCGCCACCACCGACCTCGCCCGGGCCCGGCAGATGGGCATCGTCTACTGGCCCGGACTGCGCGCCGGCGACCCCTACTCCCTCACCCGGCAGAGCGGCAGCGGCCTGGCCGTCAACAACACCTCGGGCGTCGCCCAGCTCCGCTGGGGCTGGGGCCTGTAACCAGGCCGTAGCGCCACGGGCAGTGGGCTGGTTGACAGCACCGGCAGCGGGTAGCCGTCGTTCGGAGTTCGCTTGACCAGGTGCATGACGGAGGAACGAGATGCAGGAGGAGACTCGTTCGCTGGCCGAGCTGCATGAACTGGCTGGACACGTTTGCCGGCCAGGACGTGCGGTTCCATCGGGGTCACCGGCGCGGCGCGCTGAGGCCCGCCGCCCGGCGCCGCTCAGGAGGCCCGCGGCGAGCCGGTGCTCCCCCGCACCACCAGGCGGGCGGCGCGTTCCCGATGCGAGTCTGGGGACCGGCCGTCGATGACGTCCAGCAGGACGCGGGCGGTGTGAGCGCCGTACGCCTGGATGTCCCATGACAGCGCCGTGAGGGCCGGGCGGACCAGCACGCACAGCTGGGAGTCGTCGCCGGCCACGATGGACAGCTCGCCCGGCACCGCGACGCCCATCTCCTGCGCCACGTTGAGCGCGGCGACGGCCATCAGGTCGTTGTCGTACATGATGGCCGTCGGCCGTTCCCGCCGGGACAGCAGCGCCCGGGTGGCCCGGGCGCCCTCCTCCCACGTGTAGTCGGTCTCGGCGACCAGCGGCTCGCCGAGGCCGTGGCCGAGCACCGCCTCGCGGAACGCCTCGATGCGCACCTGGGTGTGGTGCAGGACGGGCAGGCCGGCGACCCGGGCGATGCGGCGGTGGCCCAGCGCCACCAGGTAGTCGACCGCCGACACCACCGCCGCCGAGTCGTCGGTCTGCACCGCCGGCAGCTTCGTGTCGCCGCGGGGGCGGCCGACGAGCACCGCGGGCATCTGCAGCTCCTCCAGCACCGCGATCCGCGAGTCCTGCGACCACAGGTCGGTAACCACCATGCCGTCGACGCGCCGCTCGGCCCAGCACAGCCGCATCGCCTCGATCGCGGCGTCGTGGTCCTCGACGATCTGCAGGAGCAGCCCGATGCGCCGGCCGGACAGCTCGCGCTCGAGCCCGGCGATGAACCGCATGAAGAACGGCTCGACGCCGAGCGTGTCGGCCGGGCGGGCCAGGACCAGCCCGACGCTGTGCGCCCGGGACCCCGACAGCGACCGGGCCGCCACGCTCGGCCGCCAGCCGATCTCATTCGCGATGTCCAGGATGCGCTTGCGGGTCTCCGGGGACACCCCGGGCCGGCCGTTGAGCGCGTACGACACGGCGCCGATGGACACGCCGGCGCGGGTCGCGATCTCGCCGATTGTCGGCCGCTTCACCGGCCGCCCCCGGCGGTGTCGAGGGCCTCGACCCGGTCGGGCTGGGTGACCAGCTGGTTGGCGCTGCGCAGCACCAGCGGGTCGAGGAACGCCTCCGGCTCGACCACCGCCGTGGTGCGGATCTCGAACGTCGCGGTCTCCCCCGGCAGCAGCGTCACCAGCGCCTTGTCCACGTGCGCGTCGCCCGCCACCCGGTCGGCGAGCACGGTCAGGTCGCGGACGAACGTGCCTGCGGTCACCGTCAAAAGGTACCCTGTCGGCCCCGTCGGCCCGGCCGGCACGAGCGGCTCGGCCCGGGCCGACAGCCGCGGCTCGGGCAGCGCCGCGGCGACATCCTCGGCGAAATGCCAGAAGGCCCGGTCCGGGCCGGTCCCGGCCACGACGATCTCGCGTGCCGGGTCGCCGGCCCCCGCGACCGCCGGCGGCAGCGGCACGGTCAGCGTGCCCCGGGCGGGGACGTCGACCGGCACGGTGACCTCGGCCAGCGCAGCGCCCCCGAGGTCGCGCCGGCTCACCGGGACGTCCGCCCGCCACGGCCGCTCGCTGTCGTTTACCGCTACCAGCGCGAGCCCGCCGTCGCGCGGCTGCACGGTCAGCAGCCGGTCGCGGAAGCTGCGCCGCAGCGCGTACCACAGCGGCTTGCACCGCCCGTCGCCGTCCACCGCCGACCATGAGATTGCCGGCCACACGTCGTTGAGCTGCCAGACCACCGCGCCCATGCACAGCGGCGCGAGGGAGCGCAGGTGCTCGACGCCGAGCGTGATCGCGCGCGCCTGGTTGAGCGAGGTCGCCCAGTGCCAGTCCTCGAACGTGGCCGGCGGCGGCAGGTGGCCGGCCAGGCCGCGGGCCAGCTTGCTGTTGCCGTCGTCGGCCTTCTGGTGCAGCAGGATGCCGGGCGAGTCGGGCCGGAGGGGCTCGTCGTGCACGGCCCGGGTGAGCGTGGCCCAGGCGGGCGGGCCCTGGAAACCGAACTCGGCGACGAACCGGGGTGCGTAGCGTCGGTACCCGGTGTAGTCGTCGGTGTTCCACACGTCCCAGATGTGCATGGTGCCGTGCTCCGGCTCGTTCGGGTGCCGCGCCGGGTCCGGCGAGTGCGGCGAGCCGGGCGAGTAGGGCCGGGTCGGGTCGAGCTCGGCGACGATCGCCGGGAGGATCTGCGTGTAGTACCCCCAGCCCCAGGTGCGCCCGTCCAGCTCGTCCGGCCAGCCCCAGTCGTGGTAGCCCCAGATGTTCTCGTTGCCGCCGTTCCACAGCACCAGGCTGGGGTGGGGGCTCAGCCGGGTCACCGCCTCGCGGGCCTCCGCCTCGACCTCGCCGCGCAGCGGCTCCTCCTCGGCGTATGCGGCGCAGGCGAAGAGGAAATCCTGCCACACCAGCAGGCCCAGCTCGTCGCAGACGTCGTAGAAGTTGTCGCTCTCGTAGATGCCGCCGCCCCAGATCCGCACCAGGTTGACGTTGGCGTCGCGGGCCTGGGTCAGCCGCTGCTCGTACCGGGAGCGGCCGACCCGGGCGGGGAAGCAGTCGGCCGGGATCCAGTTGACCCCGCGGGCGAAGATCCGCTCGCCGTTGACGACCAGCGTGAAGGGCGTGCCGCCGGCGTCCGGCGTGGTGTCCAGGGCGACAGTGCGGAACCCGATCCGGCCGCTCCACTGCTCGCCGTCGAGTCGTACCGCGATGCCGTAGAGCGGCTGGTCGCCGTACCCGCGGGGCCACCAGATCCGGGCGTTGGGCACCCGCAGCTCGACCACGGCCTCCTGCTGGCCGGCCGCCACCCACGTCTGCGCCCTCACGTCGCCGACTTCGACGTCCAGCCGCAGCGGACCGTGCCGCCCCGGGGCCCACCGCAGGTCCACGTGCGCGCGGAGCACGCCGGTGTCGCCATCGACGCCGACCAGGGGCCGGACGCCGGCGATGCCGGCCACCCGCCAGGACTCCAGGAGGATCGGGCGCCAGATGCCCACGGTGGTGGTCTCCGGGCCCCAGTCCCAGCCGTAGTCGCAGGCCATCTTGCGCAGGGCGTTGAACGGGTGCCGGTTCACATGCGGCCGCGGGCCCAGCTCGGCGGCGGCCCGCTCGGCGGCGCTCAGCGCGCCCGTGAACGTCACCGTGAGCGTGTTGTCCCCGCGGTGCAGCAGGGGCGCCACCGGGAAGCGGTGGCTGCGGTGCATGTTGCGGACTCGGCCGAGCACAGCGCCGTTGAGCTCGATCTCGGCGGCGGTGTCCAGGCCGAGCGCGACGAGGTCGATCTCGTCCTCATCGCCGGCGCCTTCCCACTGGAACACGGTCTCGTAGCGCCAGTCCACGCGGCCGATCCAGGCCAGCAGCCGTTCGTTCTCGTCGAGGTACGGGTCGGGGATGAGGCCGGCGGCGAGCAGGTCGAGGTGCACGCACCCGGGCACGGTGGCCGGTATCCGCACGCCCGCCACGTGCGCAGGCGCGTCGCCGCCGACGGCGCGCACCGTCCAGCCGTCGTGCACGCTGACCCGCGTCACTTGGTGGCACCCATCGTGAAGCCGTTGTAGATGAACCGTTGCAGCAGGAGGAACACCACCAGGGTAGGAAGGATGACGAGGACCGCGCCGGCGCAGATGACCTCCCAGTGGGCGCCGTACGGGCCCTTGAACCGGAACAGTGACGTGGAGATGACGGCGAGGTCGGATGAGGGCATGTACAGGAACGGGACGTAGAAGTCGTTGTAGATGACGACACCCTTGACGATGACGACGGTGGCGATGGCCGGCTTGAGCAGCGGCAGGATCACGCTGCGGTAGATGCGCAACGACGACGCCCCGTCGAGGCGGGCCGCCTCGTCCAGCGACACGGGGATGACCCGCATGAACTGGATGAAGATGATGATCGACACGATGTCGGTGCCCGTGTACAGCGCGATCGGCGCCCACCGGGTGTTGAAGATGCCGAAGGAGTTGACCACCTGGAACGTCGCGACCTGGGTCGTGACGCCGGGGACCAGCGCCGCGAAGAGGAACAGGGCGATCACCACGCGGCGGAACCGGAACCGGAACCGGTCGATCGCGTACGCGGTCATGGAGCCGATGACGACCGTGCCCAGGACCGAGACCACCAGGATCACCGTCGTGTTGACGAACGCGGTGAGCATGTGGCCCTGCGTGAACGCGAAGGTGTAGTTGTGCAGGTTGAGCCAGTCGTGCGGCAGGTCCAGCGGTCCGCCGTTGGCCGACTCGCGCTCGGTCTTGAGCGACGTGGTGAACACGACCACCAGCGGTAGCAGGGTCACCGCCGCCGCGACGATCAGCGAGAGGTACTTGGCGGCGACGGCGCTGCGAGCCGCGATCCCGCGCGGGCCTGGGATGCGCCGCCGCCGGGCGAACGCCTGGACCGTCATACCAGGTCAACTCCTTCGTCGGGGACGAGGCGCCGCTGGATCCAGGTCACCAGCATGACGATGAGCAGCAGCACGACGGCGGCCGCCGAGGCCAGGCCCACCTTGTTGAACTGGAATGCCAGCTTGACGGTCTGGATGACGAATGTCGTGCTGCCGTTGGCGCCGGTGGTCATGATGTACGGGATCTCGAACACCGACAGCGAGCCGGAGACCACGAGGATCGCGCTCAGGCCGATCACCGGCCGGATGCCGGGCAGGATCAGGTGCCTGACCTGGTGCCAGCGGTTGGCGCCGTCCATCTCCGCGGCCTCGTAGATCTCGCCCGGGATGGACTGGATCGCGCCGAGGAACAGCACGAAGTTCAGGCCCAGGTACCGCCACAGCGACACCGAGGCGAGCGACCAGTTGACCAGGTCGGGGTCGCCGAGCCACAGGTGCTGGCCGTGCACGCCGACGAGGCGCAGCACGGAGTCGAGGGTGCCGCCGGGCTGGAAGAAGTAGAGGAACACGAACCCGATCGCCACGCCGTTGATGAGGTACGGGAAGAACAGGACACCCTTGAAGAAGTTGCGGAACCGCACGTTGAAGCTCAGGACGGTGGCGAAGTACAGGGCCAGCACCATCTGCACGACGCCGGAGGCCAGGTAGAAGCCGCTGACGAAGAAGACCTGGAACAGGTCCGGCCGGGAGAAGAGCTCGACGTAGTTGTCCTGCCCCACGAACGGCATGTCGGGGCTGATGCCGTCCCATTTGGTCAGGCTGTAGAAGACCAGGTTCCCGACCGGCGCATAGGTGAACGTCAGCAGGAACGCCAGGGGTACGGCCAGGAACAGCCACGGCGTGAGCCGGCTGAGCCGGCGGCGCCCGGCGTCCGGCACCGCCTCGGGCGGGGGGCCGGCCGGCGCTGGGACGGCGGGGCGGGCGGGCGTCGCGGTGGTGGTGTCCGGTCGATCGATCATGTCGCCTCGCTCATCGTGTCGGTGTCGCGGCAGGGGCGGCGGGCGGGGCCCGCCACCGAGGGTCCGGCCACGCCCGGCGACTCAGCCGGCCGACTTGATCCCGGCGGCCCATTTCTTGTTCAGGTCGGCGAAGTAGGCGTCCAGGGTGCCGGCGGCCGCACCGCGTCCCAGGTCGACGATCTTCTGGCGGTAGTCGGGCTTGTTCAGGCCGATTTCGGACTCGTTGTCGATCTTCGAGACCTGGGGGTTCTTCTCCTGGCTCAGCTCGATGAACTGCACGCCCGCGTCCTGGTACGCCTTGAGCTCCGGCGGCAGCGCACCGCTCTTGAGCGTCGGCAGCAGCGCCTCGTCCTGGGCGAAGGTGCTCTTGTCGACGAACCAGTCGACCCAGGCCCGGGCCGCCTCCTTGTGCTTGGAGTGGATGCTGACCGCCTGCGCGTAGTCCGGCTGGACGATCGAGCAGTAGTGCCCGCTGACCTGCGCCGGCCACGGCATGAAGCCGATGTCCGCCGGGTCCTTGCCCGCCTTCTTCGCGGCCGACTTCATCTGCGAGATCGCCCAGGACGCCAGCATCAGCGTGCCGATCTTCCCGGTGGCGATGCCGCTCTTGGCGCCGCCGTCCCAGGCCGTCGTGGTGGGGTCGGCCTCGACCAGCTTGTCGTGCACCACGTTGTAGAGCAGGGAGTCGATCTGGTTCAGCTCCTTGCCGGAGGCCCACGGCGCGGTGTCGGTGGCGAGGTTGTCGTTGGCCTTGGTGTCGCAGCTGTTCGAGCCGAGGTTGAACTGCCAGGCCGTCATCGGCCAGCCCTCGTGGTAGATCGTGTAGAGCGGCGTCGCCGAGGTCTTCGACTTGATCGCCGCGAGGTCGGCGCGGAACTCGTCAAGGGTGGCCGGCCACTTGGTGATCCCGGCCTGCTGCCAGACCGCCTTGTTGTAGACCAGGCCGTTGGCGTTGCCGTTGGTTGCGATGCCGTAGGCCTGCCCGTTGTACGTGGTCTTGTCGACGAAGCGGTACTTCTGGCTGAGCGCGGCCGGGTCGCCCAGCGGGGCGAAGAACTTCGGGTAGTCCGGCACCGGCACCGCGCCCGGGATCATGAGCACGTCGCCGTAGTCGTCGCTGTTCATCCGGACCTTGACGTCGGTCTCGTAGGCGACGATCGCCTCGAACTTGACGTGCACGTTGGGGTAGATCTTGTTGAACTCGGCCGCGTACTTGTCCAGGGTGCCGTCGGCCGCCAGGTCGGTCTTGTGGGTGAGCACGGTGATGTCGCCGCTCACCTGGGCCGGGTCGGTCGGGGCCGCGGCCGAACCGCCGCCGCCGGCTGCGCCCGAGCAGCCCGCCACCGACAACAGCAACGCCACGGCCAGCACGGCCGCCGATCGCTTCTTCATGCGCCATCTCCCGGAGGGTCAGCAGTGATCGCGTGGGCTTAAATGTTTAAGTTCAGAGCGCCGACGAGTCGCGCAAGGTCAGTTCGAGGAAACTAAGCCGCTCACCACGGTACAGTCAAGCATCTCGATGGATGCCGACATTCATTCGTTACATGCTCGTCATATTCGATCTTGAATCTACTGAAGCGCTTTTGCGCAATGTGAAGGCCGGGCCGCGGCATCGGCTGCCACGGCCCGGCTCGAAACCGAACGGCGTCGCTACGGGTTCTGGG
Source organism: Dactylosporangium sp. NPDC049140 (assembly GCF_040648435.1). Lineage (NCBI taxonomy): Bacteria > Bacillati > Actinomycetota > Actinomycetes > Micromonosporales > Micromonosporaceae > Dactylosporangium > Dactylosporangium sp. NPDC049140. The sequence continues at coordinate 109,922 of NZ_JBEZDS010000027.1, forward strand.
TCAGCAGATGTGCCTTGAAGCCCTCCCCGAAGGTGCTCGTCGGGGTGCCGTTGTAGTCCGTGATGAGCACGTTGCCGTTGCTGTTGCACACGCCCCACGGGTTCCAGGTCCAGGCCAGGTAGCCCACGCCGTGCGCGTCGGCCCAGGTCATCACCTGGTCGATGTAGTCGTGCGCGCAGGTGTTCTGGCCGATCTCGCCGGCCACCACGGGCACCTGAGCGGCGACCGTGCCGATCTGGCTGTCCCAGCAGGTCACGGTGATGCAGCCGTTGAAGTTGTACGAGTGCCACGACGCCATCAGGTTGCCGGTGGAGTCGGTGGGCTTGTACGTCAGCCACTGCGTCAGGTCGTTGGTCCAGGTCAGCCCGGCCGACATGATGACGTTTGTGGCGCCGGTCGCCCGGACCGCGTTGACCAGGCTCTGCGTGCCGGCGACCTGGTAGGTGATGCCGGTGCAGGTGCCGCCGTCGCGCAGGCACTTCCACGCCGCCGTGGCGTCCTGGAAGTTGTTGGCCGCGTCCGGGTAGGGCTCGTTGAACAGGTCGAACACGACCGCGTTGTTACCCTTGAACGCGGTGGCCACCTGGGTCCAGAATGTCGGCGCGTACTGCGCGTCCGGCATCGGCTTCTGGCATGTGGCGTTGGCGTCCGAGCAGGCCGATGCGTTGCCGGTGTACACCCCGTGGTTCCAGTGCATCTCCACGATCGGGTTGATGCCGTTGGCCACGAGCAGGTCGACGTAGTCCTTGACGGCCTGCTGGTAGGTGGCGCCGCTGGGCGTGCCGAACGTGCCGAGCCAGCAGTCCTCGTTGAGCGGGATCCGCACCGCGTGGATGTTCCACGCCTTCATGGCGTCGACACTGGCCTGGTCCGGCGTCGGGCTGTCCCACATGCCCTTGCCCTGCACGCAGGCGAACTCGGAACTGGCCCGGTTCACGCCCAGCAGCCGGTACGTGGCCCCGGACGCGGTGAGCAGCTTGTTGCCCGACACGTGCAGGGCCGGGGCGGCCCCGCCCCCGCCGGACGGGTTGACCCTGATCGAGATCGGGGTGGTGGTCGTGGTCGCACCGGCGTTGTCCACCGCCCGGGCGCCGACCGAATACGTGCCGGCCGCCACGCCGCCCCACGAATACGTGTACGGCGCGGTGGTGTCCGACCCGACGACCGTGGAGCCGTTGAGGAAGTCGACCCTGGCCACGGTACCGTCGGCGTCGCTCGCGGTTGCCGCGAAGTTGACGGTGGCCGGCGCGGTGTAGGTCTGCCCGGCGGTCGGGCTGGTCAGGCTCACCGTCGGCGCCCGGTTGCCGCCGGACGAACTGCTCGCGCTGACCGACGGGCTCGGACTGGTCGTGCTGCCGGTGCAGGCCACCCCGTTGAGCGCGAAGTTCGTCGGCTGCGGGAACGGGCTGGGCGGGGCGGAGCCGCCCGCCGAGCGGGTCCACTCGCCCTGCAGCCCGACGGTGGTGTTGGTGGCGCCGGTGCCGATGGCGCCGTTCCAGCCCGCGTCGGTGGCGGTGACCGCGGTGCTGCCGGTGAAGGTGGCGTTCCAGCCGCTGGTGCGGGTCTGCCCGGCCGGCAGCGTGAACGTCAGCGTCCAGTGGCTGACCGGATCGCCGAGGTTGGTGACGGCCAGGCTGGTGGTGAAGCCGCCCGACGTGGGCGACGATTGCCACGTGTTGAGATTCTGGTAGGTGACCGAGCAGCCGGCCGCCGCGGCCGACGCCGGTAACGCCGCGTACGCCGCGCCGCCCAGCACCAGCACGCCGGCGGCGGCGGACGCCAGCAGGGCCCTTCGGTGACTCATGTGGTCTCCTCGTTCCTGAGGTCTGCGTCGATGGACGTGCCTAGGAACGTGGAGACCTTAAACATTTAAGTCAACAGCGCGTTTCCGACCGGGCCGATCGGCGCCGTCTACCGGGAGAAAGCCTGGGAGGCCGCGTGAAAATTACCGGCGCCGGGGTCGTTAACCTTTTAAGCCACATCCTGGACACCCCGGCCGCCGGGCCGGGTGCCGCACCGTCGGTGACCAGCCGAGCGGCGCCGGCGACATGGCTCGGAGTGACGTCGTTGAACGTGCCGTTCTCGTCGTCGGCTCCGCAGCGCGGTGCCGTGATCGGCGAAGTCGGCCGACCATTGCAGCACTGCCCATTCGCGATCCTCCGCCGGCGTGCGGGCGCGGTCGCTGAGTGCCTCCCACCGCGTCCCATGACGTGGCCGGCATCGGTGGGCCGGTCCGCGGTGTCGGGTATTGTTACGGCATGGGTTGCTCCGCCGCCATGAACATCCGCGCCGCCGCTTAGCGGCGGTATCGCGGTTGGTGTAACCGCGGCCTCGTGACCGGCCCGCCGGGTCGGTCAGGCGTACCGCCGGATCAGTGTCCTCCGGCAGCCGACTCGCGTGTCTCGCTGTGCTGCCGGGTCCTGCTGTGATCCGGGGAGCAGATCTGTGTCGGTATTGCCATCAGTCACCGTGTCCGAGCGCGTCGCGCTGTCGCTGCGCGCGCTGGGGCCCGCCGGGGAGGCCTGGCTGGCCGGGCTTCCCCGCCTGCTCGCCGGCCTCGCCGCCGAGTGGTCGATCACCCTCGGCGCCCGGCTCGACGGCGGTCGGACCGCCTACGTCGCCGAGGCGACCACGCACGACGGCACGCCCGCCGTCCTCGGGGTCTCGATCCCGGGGAGCGATTTCGACAGGCAGTTGCAGGCCCTTCAGCTCGCCGGCGGCGACCCGTACGCCCGGCTGGTCCGCCACGACGTGCCGCGCCGGGCCCTGCTGCTGGAGCGCCTCGGTCGGCCGGGCCCGTTTCTCGCGATGGCCGACAACCTGGCCGAGGGTACCGCGAAACCCGAACTGCTCCTGATGGTCGGGCTGCCCGGCGCCGGCAAGTCCACCCGGGCCGCGGAGCTGGCCGTGGCACACCGCGCGCTGCGGCTGACCCCGGACGAGTGGATGATCCCGCTGTTCGGCGAGCCCGAGGCCGGCGGCAAACGTGACGTGCTGGAGGGGCGGCTCATCACGGTGGCCCTGCAGGCGCTGCGGCTGGGGACCAGCGTGGTGCTCGACTTCGGGCTCTGGAGCCGCGACGAACGGTCGGCGCTGCGCCGGCTGGCGGCCACGGCCGGGGCGTCCAGCCGCGTGATCTACCTGCCCGTCGACCGGGACGTCCAGCGCGCCCGGATCGCCCACCGCCAGGCGACCGCACCCCACACGACGTTCCCCATGATCGAGGCCGACCTCGACCGGTGGCGGACCCTGTTCCAGGCGCCCGACGCCGCCGAGCTGCGGTACGACGCACCGGTTCCGACGCCGCCGCCGGGCTGGCCCGGCTGGCCCGAGTGGGCCGCGCACCGCTGGCCGTCCCTCGACACCGCGGCTCATCGGCGATGATGAACATATGCGGACACGGGGGCCGGGACAGTACCTGGGATGGTTGGTGTGGCAGCAGAAGCGAAGGGCCGCGCTGGGCGCGCTGTGGAGCTCGCTCTGGATGATCAGCCTGGCGATCACGCCGTACCTGATCTCCCAGGCGATCGACCGCGGCCTGCGCCCGCGGCAGACCGGCCCGCTGGTCGCCTGGGCCGGCGCGATCTTCGTGGTGGGGGTGGCGAACGCGGTGCTCGGCATCCTCCGGCACCGGACCATGACCAAGATCCGGCTGGACGGCGCGCTGCGCACGGCTGACGCGGTCATGGCCCACGGGGTGGCGCTCGGGGCCGCGCTCCCCCGCCGGATCACCGCCGGCGAGGTGGTGACCATCGGCATCGGCGACGTGTGGCTGGTCGCGCGGGCGCTGACCGTGACCGGGCCCGGCGTGGGCGGGATCGTCGCCTACGTGGTCGTGATGACGCTGCTCATCCGGGTGTCCGGGATGATCGCCCTGGTCGTGGCGGCCGGGGTCGTCGTGCTCGCGACGCTGCTCGGACCGCTGCTGCGCCGGCTCAACACCTCCGGCGGGGAGTACCGCGAGCGGCAGGGCCGGCTGGCCGCGCGGCTGGTCGACGTGCTCGGCGGCCTGCGCATCCTCAACGGCCTCGGCGGCAAGGACGCGCACCGGCAGCGCTACGCCGCCCAGTCGGAGGCCGTCCGGGCCGAGGGGTACCGGATGGGCGCCCCCCTGAGCTGGATCACCGCGCTGGGCGACGGCCTGCCGACGATCTTCCTGGCCGCGGTGACCTGGCTGGCGGCGCGGCTGACGGTCCGCGGCGAGCTCACCGTCGGCGAACTGGTCGCGGTCTACGGGTATGTGGCGATCCTCGTGGTACCCACCTGGATGCTGATCTTCAGTGCGGGCGACGTCAGCCGCGGGGTGATCGCGGCCCGGCGGATCATCGGGTTCCTCCGGCTGCCCGTCGAGGAGCCGGGCCACGGCGCCGCCCCGCCCGGCCCGGCGGCCCTGCGCGACCCGGAGTCCGGCGTGGTCGCCGAGCCGGGCCGGCTGACCATGCTGGCCTCGGGCCGCCCCCACGACGGGGCCGTGATCATCGACCGGCTCGGCCGGTTCGCCGAGACCGCCGCCGCCTGGGGCCAGTACCGGATCGCCGACGTCGCCAAGCCGGCGGTACGCGAGCGGATCCTGGTCGCCGACCACGACGCGCACCTGTTCGCCGGGGCGCTGCGGGACGTGGTCGCGGGCCGCACCGGGGCCGGCGACGACGCGATCCGCCGGGCGATCGGCGCCGCCGTCGCCACCGACATCGCCGGGCTCGACCACGTCGTCGAACGCGACGGCCGGAACCTCTCCGGCGGCCAGCGGCAGCGGGTCCGGCTGGCCCGGGCCCTGGCCGCCGAGCCCGAGATGCTGCTCGCGACCGACCCCACCTCGGCCGTGGACGCGCACACCGAGGCGGCCATCGCCGAGCGCCTGGCCGCGGCCCGCACCGGCCGGGGCACCCTGGTGTCCACCACGTCGCCGGTGCTGCTGGACCGGGCCGACGTCGTGCACTACCTCGTCGACGGCCGCGTCGCCGCCTCGGGAACGCACCGCGAGCTGATGGAGCGCGAGCCCGGGTACCGCGACCTGGTGAGCCGGACGTTCGCCGCGGCCGAGGAGGCGTCGTGAGCGCCCCGACGCTGCCGATCGCCGACGCCCGTCAGGTCGCCCGGGCCGCCGGCCGGCTGATCGCGGCCGACAAGCGGGCCGCGGCGGCCGTGCTCCTGCTCAACGTGCTGGCGGCGGTGGCCGCCCTGGGCCCGCCCTACCTGCTGGGCCGGATGATCGATGCGGTCACCGGACCGCGCGCCGCGGCCCGGATCGACCTGCTGGCCGGCGCCGTCCTGCTGTGCGCGCTGGCCCAGACGGTCCTCGCGCGGACGGCCCTGCTGCTCGGGTACCGCTTCGGCGAGCGCACCGCGGCCCGCATCCGGACGGGCTTCCTGAGCCGCGCACTGAGCCTGCCCGCCTCGGTGATCGAGCGGGTCCCGCCCGGCGACCTGGCCGCCCGCGGCACGAGCGACGTGGACGCGGTCGCCGGCACGCTCCGCGACGTGCTGCCCGGCGTGTTCGTGGCCGGCATGCAGGCGCTGCTGCTGGTCGCGGCGGTGCTCCTGCTCGACCCGCTGCTCGGGCTGGCCGGCCTCCTCGGGCTGTCGGGGATCGTGGTCACCGGCCGCTGGTACCTGCGCCGGGCGCGCACCGCGTACCTGGAGGAGGGGGCCGCGAACTCGGAGCTGGCGGAGGAGCTGGCCGCGACCACCGCCGGCGCGCGCACCATCGAGGCCTTCCGCCTGCACCGCTCCCGGCTGGCGGTGGGCCGGGCCGCGATCGCCCGGACCAGACGCAGCCGGTTGGCCACCCTGCGGCTGCGGTCGGTGTACTTCCCGGCCGCCGAGGGCTCCTACAACGTCCCGGTCGTCCTGGTCCTCCTGATCGGCGGCCTGCTCTACCGCGACGACCGGGTGACGCTCGGCACGGTCGTCGCGGCCACCCTGTACCTGCGCCAGCTGATCGGCCCGATGGACACCATCCTCATCTGGCTGGAGCAGCTGCAGAGCAGCAGCGCGTCGTTCGCCCGGGTCGAGGGGCTGGCCGTCGTGCCGGCCGACCCGGTGACGGCCACCGCGGTCCCGGACGGCGACCGCATCGAGGTGCGGGGCGTCCGCTACGCGTACCCGGGCGGCCCGGACGTGCTGCACGACGTGAACCTCACGGTCCAGCCCGGCGAACGGCTGGCGATCGTCGGCCTCTCCGGGGCCGGCAAGTCCACCCTGGGCCGGCTCCTGGCCGGCGTGGACCGTCCGCACACCGGCACGGTCACCGTCGGCGGCGTCGCCGTGGCCGAGCTCCCGCCGGATGTGCTGCGCCGGCAGGTGGTCCTGGTGACCCAGGAGCACCACGTCTTCCGCGAGACGGTCCGGGACAACCTGATCGTGCCGGCGCCGGACGACCGCCTGGCCGCGGCGCTGCGCACGGTCGGCGCGGACTGGGCGAGCGACCTGGACACCGACCTCGGCGAGCAGCCGCCGACCGGGGCCCAGGCCCAGCAGCTGGCGCTCGCCCGCGTCCTGCTCGCCGACCCGCACACGGTGATCCTGGACGAGGCGACGGCCCTGCTGGACCCGCGCGCGGCGCGCGCGGCGGAGCGGGCCCTGGCCGCGGTACTGCACAACCGCACGGTGATCGCCATCGCCCACCGCCTGCAGACGGCCCACGACGCGGACCGCATCGCGGTGATGGACGGGGGCCGGATCATCGAGCTGGGCACCCACGACGACCTGATCACCCGCGACGGCCCGTACGCCCGCCTCTGGCGCCAATGGCACGGCTAGGGGCTGTATCGAAGTGGGGGTCGGAGCGAGGCGAGGCTCAGGCGCCGGCGCCTGAGTCCGCCGCAGCCCGGCCATCCACTTCGATACAGCCCCTTGGCCCTCCGGGGCCATCCGGAGGACCGGCGCGGGGGCGTCAGTTGTTCGCGACCACCGTGTGGCCGCAAATCCATACGCCCTGGCCGCGCTACCGTCCGCTGCTACCGCGCCCCATCCCGGTCTCGAGCTCGGCGCGGACAGCGGCCGGATCGGCGCCGATCGTCGCGAGCAGCGCGGCGGCGGCCTCGTGCTCGAGTGCGGCGATCGTCAGGTGCGACGACCCGACCTCCGGGTCGCCGGCCGCGGCGGCCAGGGCGACCGACCGCTCGACGGCCGCCTCGGCCTCGCTCGTCCACTCCGGACGGATCGGTTGCCGCGGGTCCGGCGCCAGTGCGGCCGCCCCCCGCTCGAGCGTCACGCCGTGCCGGCCGAGCGTTTCCACGGCGGCGTTCCACGGCACGACGGCCGCGCGCAGCGAGCGGCCGGAGGCGTCGAGCTGGGCCCGCAGCGACGCGACCGCGAGCACCAGATGCGCCGGCGTGACCGTGCCGTTGCCGGCGCGGACCGCCTGCCGTGCCGCCTCGTCGAGCAGGTTCGGGGCCAGCGTGCCGCCGAACCTGGTGCGCCGGGCCCGGCCGCGGCGAAGTTGCCGGCCGAGCCAGGCCAGGAGGCGGCCGTTGCGTTCGTCCAGCTCCTCGGTGATGTCGAGCCGGTTGACCAGCGGGACGTGGGGCTCCCCGGGCTGCCGCCACGACGGATCGGCACGCAGGGACGCCGCGAACGGGGCCTGCTCGTCGCCGGTGCCGAGCAGGCCGACCATGAGGTGGTTCGGGCCGGCGCGGTCGACGCCCGCGCTCCGCGCCTCGGCGATGGTGGCCGTGAGCGCCGCGGCGACCGAGGGGTGCCAGCCGACGACCGGCCGATCCACCGGCTGCCGTTCGGCCAGCCGCCATCGGGCCTCCCGCAGCACCGCGGAGACCCGGTCCGCCCCGACGTGGGCAGACGTTCCGGCCGGCTCCGGCGCGGGCGGCCATCCACCGTCGGTTCGCAGCGCGAGCCGCACCTGATTGACCACGGGCGCCTCATCGGGCGCCGGCCAACGGGCCAGGTGCGCCAGGACGGCCGTGGAGGTCACCGGACCTGTCCCTTTTCGGCCGGCCCGCCGCCCGGCCCCGAGCAGGGCCTGGAACACGGAGCCGCCGAACCCGGTCGCGGAGACCTCCATCGGCCACCCTCTCATGCGTCAATCGTCACGCCGGACCTGCCGAGGTCACGTGCAGGGCCTGTTCGTGATGAAACCCTTGAGGAAGTACCCGGCGGCGATCCAGCCGCTCGGATTACCGCCCGTGCTGTGCTTGCCCATGCATCCAAGCCCGTGGATGACGCGGCTGAACCAGCCTCCGAGCATCCAGATCGCTACGCGATTGGACGTCCGGACGCCCCACCGCACGATCCCCCCGATGCGGCTGGCGACCTTGTTGCCGATCTGCTGGAGCGGTCGCCGCCAGTCGGGCCAGCCCCACCGCCGGGCGGGACGGTTCTTCTTGCCGTCGAGGTCGGAGTTGTTGCGCGGATCGGCGCAAGTGTAGTCATACGCGCCACAACTGCCGCCGACGACCGGGTCGACCGAGAGGAAGCGGCCGATCGTCGGCAGGTACAGGCGCACACCCATGAGCACCAGGCCGGACGGAGTGTCCGCGGCCCGCTGCTCGGCTCCCAGCCAGCCGTACCGGCGGTTGCCGGTGTCTGCGGCGTTCCGCTCGGTGCCGAACTCGGTGGAGCCGTCGACGGTGCTCAGGCCGGCGTCGGTGTTGTGCACGGTGGCCACGACGTCGCCGTGCAGGTCGACCAGCTGCCAGTCGGTGTCGGTGACGCCGAAGGTGGTGGTGGTCGCCGCGGGGCCGCCGACGCCGGCCACGGTGCGTGTCCACGCGCCGCCCGCTTCGTCCGTCCATTCGGGACGGTCGTCGTCGGAGGTGTAGTGGTTGGTCTTGGCCGTGGTGGTGGTGACGTCCGAGTCGGTCCAGCCGCGGACCCGCTCGCCGCCGACGTCGAGCGTGTAGGTGGTCGTCCGGCCGGCCTGCGTGATGGTGCGGACCAGGTCGGTGACGTGGTAGCCGGCGGTGAGGTTCCCGCCGCCCGGGTTGCTCGTGTCGGCCGCCGGGACGGTCGTGGCCCGGCCGAGGACGTCGTAGACGTAGCCGGTGCTGGTGAGCCGGTCCGCGCTGTCGTAGGTCCACGCCGTCGTACCCGCGGCGGTCGTGGATTGGCACGCCCCGCCGCTACCGGGGTTGTACGTGGCCAGCGAGGTGCGGTCGGTGGCGGTGTTGTAGCCGTACACGCGGGTCGTGCACGCGTTGGCCACCGTGTCGTTGACGGTGCTGAGGCGGCCGGCGTTGTCGTAGCCGTACCGCTGGGCGGCCAGGCTGGAGGTGACGTCGCGCTGCTGGCCGTGTGCGGATGAACGGACGGTCTCGGTGTAGAGGGTGCAGTCGGCCTGGCCGCAGCCGGGCTTGGTGTAGGTGATGGAGCGCTCGTCGCCGGTCTCGTCGTAGCCGGTGGCCACGACGATGCCGTTGGGCCAGGTCTGGCCGGTCAGGCGGCCGTCGGCGTCGTAGGTGCCGCCGAAGGTGCCCGCCTGGCCGTCGGCAACGCCGGTGGCGAGGCCGCGGCGTTCGGCGCCGCCGTCGTAGGTGTAGGTCCGGGTCGCCTTGCCGTCGTTGACGGTCGCCGGACGGCTGAGCAGGTCGTAGGTCGTGACCGAGGCATTGGTGTCGGCGTCGGTGTAGCCGGTCGTCCGGCCGAGGGTGTCGTAGGCACGAATGTTCTCGGCGGTGACGTTGCCGGAGCCGTCGAGCGTCTGGGTACGGGTGTTGCGGCCGGTCGCCGCGTCGTAGACGTTGCGCCGGGTCGGCACGGCCTGGCCGGTGCCGGCGACGCCGGCGACGGCCACGGTGAGCACCCGGCCGGCGGCGTCGTAGGTGGACGTGGTGGTGCGCTGCGCGCCGGCCGAGGTCTTCTGCACGACGGTGCGCGGGTTGTTGTAGATGTCGTACGTCGTTGCGGTGACCGGCAGTTCGGGTCCGGAGCCCGCTTGACCGCCGGGCTGGACGCGGCAGGCGAGATTGGCCCACTCGGGGTGGTTGTCGCACTCGCTCTGCCCGGATCCGGTACCGGCCCGGTAGTACACGGTGGTGCGGGTCGCCGGGGTGTTGGTGGTGGCACCGCCGGCCGGAGCCGTGGTCGAGGTGGTCAGCCCGGTGTTCGCGTCGTAGGTGGTGCGGGTGGCCAGCGCCAGCCCGGTGGCGTCGAGCGTGGCGATCGTCGGCTGCCGCAGGGGCCAGTCGTAGCCGGTCGTGGTGGTCCGCGCGTCGGCGTCGGTGCCGGTGCCCCCGGCGCCGGTGTACTGGGCGGTGACGGTGCTGGTAGTCACCAGGTGGAACGGGCCGCCGGTGTTCGGGGCGCCCTGGTCGTAGGCGTTGACGGTGTGGTTGCGACCGCGGACCACGGCGCCGCTGCCGAGCACGAGGTCGTGCTCGGGGCCGAGAGTCTCGCGCAGCTCCTGGCCGTCGGCTGAGTACACGTTGACCGTTGACAGACGCTGCGCGAGCGTCGCCTCGGCCGCCGCGGTGTCCGACGCCGACGCGTCCAGGGCGCGGGCGCGGTTGGCGGCGGTCAGGCTGCGCACGGTGTGGCCGTAGGCGTCGTACCAGGTGGCGGCGGTGAACCCGCCGGGCTTGACCTCGTCGACGGTGCGTCCGTTGGGGTCGAGGTAGGTGACGGTGGCCCGGTCGTAGGTGGCGGGCATCGTCCCGGTGGCCTGATTGCCGGTCGGCACCTGGGCCGGGGTGAACAGGGCGGTGGCGTCGACCGGTTGTTCGGCCTGGCCCCACCGGCTCGTCTGCGCGGCCGAGAGGTCATAGGGAGCGCCGGTACCGGTGAGCGGCACCTTGTACACGACCGTGTGCCGTGCCGTGCCGGCCGTGAGCGCGGATCGGCTGACCTGGGCCAGCCGGCCCTTGCCGGGGTCGCCGGGGATGGTGGTGTAGCTGAGCTGCCATGGCTCATCGCCGCCCTGGGGGCTGATGGTCGTCACGACACCGTCGGCGTCGTAGTCGTAGGTGTCGGCGAGGTGCCGGACCACGGCCGGCGTCACCGACGTGTCGGTCCAGTCCAGCCGCGGGTCCCAGACCGCGCGGAGACGGCCGTTGCTGTCGTAGCTGTAGCGGGCCATGACGACGGTCCGCATGGCGGCGGGCGCGGCGTCGGGGTCCCAGGCGGTGAAGGAGATCTGGGTGACCCGCCCGGTGTAGTCGCCCCACTGCGCCTGCCCGGTGCCGGTGGCGGATGTGGCGGTGGCGTAGGCGAAGTCGAGCGCCCGGCAGCCCTTGACGAGAGTGCCGCACGTGATGCCGGTCGGCACGGGGGCCAGGGTCCGTGTCGGCCGGATCACCTCGGCGCCGGCGATTGTCACCTTCTCCCAGCCGATGGTCGTCGTCTGCCCGGATCCCGGGGTGCTGACCGACGTCGGGTTGTAGGTGCCCGCCGCCGAGCCGGCGACACGGGTGAACACGACGACGTTGCCGTCGTAGTCGCTGAGCGTGTAGGCGTCACCGGCGCTGGCGTAGCTGAGGGCGAGCTGCTCGAAGCCGGTCTCCGAGTCGTACGCCTTCGCCGACGCCGACGTCGTTCTCTCGGTGAACCCGAGCGTGTCACCGCCCGGCAGGCCGACCTGGACCAGCGAGCCCGTCACGGTCAGGTTCGTGTACGGCGCCTCGGCATCGGCGACCACGACGCCGGACACCCACCCGGGCCCGTACATGCTCGCCTTGTCCGTGGCCGCCGGCCGGCGCGTGTTGAACGCGCGGGTGACGGTGAGATCGGAGCCGTAGGAGTCCACGGAGACGTCCGTGTCGTTCAGCGTGAGGTTGCCGGTGAGCAGGTTGACCGACCCCGGGCCGACGTCGCTGCTCGCGGCGCTGGCCTGGTTGCGGTCATAGCTGATCTTCACCGGGGCGGATGCGCCGCCCGAGAACAGGGCGCGCACCTGCAGCGGGCCGTCGAGCGGGTCGGGTCCGGCCTCGGCGTTGTTGACGGTGGTGTCGAGGCTCCAGGTGAGCTTCGGGAACTGCCCGCCGGACCTGGCCAGTGGCCAGGTGACGGCGCCGCCACCGGCGGCGAGGACGACGTCCCCGGCCGGGATGGTCTGCCACGAGTCGGTGTCGGCGCGCCGCCACTGGTAGGTGATGTCGGCCGCGGACGGGCTGGCGGCGGCGGTGAGCGACACCTTGCCGGCACTGATGTCGCCGGCCCTGGGCGAGGTGAGGCCGCCGTAGCCGACATTGAACTGGTACGCCTTGATCGGCGACTGGTTGCCGGCGCGGTCCTGGGAGCGGACGTAGAGGGTGTGCGGCCCGTCGGCGTCGGGCGTGATGGTCACCGTGGCGTTGCCGCCGACCGCGGCCGCGTTGACGACGGTGGCCGGTGGGTTGGTGTCGACGCCGTACTGATAGGAAGCCACATCGGCGACGCCGGACGGGGTGAAGGTGAAGCTCGCCGCGGTGCCGGCCGACGCGGGCGGGGTTCCGGCGTTGTAGGTGAAGACCACCTGGGTGTTGTTCGCGAGGCTGGGCGTCAGGTAGGAGTACTGCGTCGCCGCGGTGCCGGTGGCGTTCTCGACTCCGACGAGGGCCAGACCGCCCTTCTCAGCGTCGTTGTTGTCGATGCCGGTGTAGTTGGTCCGCACCGTGGTGCTGCCCTCGGTGAGGACGATCTCGGCGCTCTCACGGTTGGTCTGGTCGGCGTAGTGCTTGAAGTTGTTCCACTCCACGATGAACGTGCGGTTGGGTGCGGTACCGATCGTTGCGGTACGCATACTGCCCAGCGTGTCGATCCAGATGTCCTGACCGAACACGTAGATGGAACCGTTCGGGTCGGCCGCGTTCGGCAGCTGGCCGAAGTCGTCGGGATGGGAACGACTCGGATTCTCGAACGACATGATGCCGTTGGTGTCCACCCAGGCCGTCGTGTACGTCTGCCCGTAGAAGGTGACCGGGAACGGCAGCGTGACCTGCTCGACGTTGTCATCGTCGGTCAGGGCCAGCACGGTGGTGCCCGGCACGAACGCGGCGCTCGCGGTGCTGGCCGTGTAGCCGGTCACCGACCCGGTCCACGTGTTCTCCGGGAACGTCGCCGACGAGACACCCGGCTGCGCACCGGGCTCGGTGGTGTCCACGGTGAACTCACAGAAGCCGGTGTACGGGCCGGCCGTGCCGCCGTCGGTGCCGCGCACCTGCCAGCTGTACGTGCCGCCGTTGGTGAACGCCCCCGCCGGGACCGTCGCCTCGAACATCGAGCCCGACGCCTGCGGGCCCACCGTGGTCGAGCCGATCTTCGACCCGCCGGTCGTCCACCAGTCGAACGTCGCCGACACCGGCGAGCCCTCCGGATCGGTCACCTGCGCCCGCAGCTTCGGCTGCAGCTTGTTCACGTACGGCCGGCCACTGCCCGTGACGCACTGCGTCGAGGGGTCGGTCTGCTGCGAGGTCACCTGCGGCACGGCGTTGAAGTTCACGACCGCGTACGGCGGATTGCTGCCCTCCGAGGACGAGAAGCGCTTCCAGCCGTTGTGATTCGACTCGTTCGCGGCGATGAGGCCCATGCCCGTCGCACCCCAGCTGTTGTTCGCCGCCTCCTGGAAGAACCCCGGTATGTCGGCCGACACCCAGCCGTCGTTGCACGAGGAGCTGTACCCCTTCGTCTGCGTCGAGGAGCCCTGCAAGCTGATCAACGGCGGCTGCGCCGTCCACCGCGTCGACGTGTTCGGGCCCCACGTCGTGTAGACGTTCCACTGCGCCGCCGTACACGACCACGAGTGCGTCTCCCACAGGTTCACCGTCGCCGAGTTGACATGCGCGCCGGCCAGGAACCCGGTGTCCCAGTTCAGGTACGACCGGGCCGTCCACGAACCGCCGTCGTCGGAGTACCCGAGCTTGAGCTCCGTGCCGCCGGACTGGTCGGTCGTGTACCCGGTCTGCACGAACGTGTCGAACAGCAGCGTCACCGACGGATCGATCGTGATCGGAAAGGTCAGATCCTTCATCGCCAGGAACGCCGGGTCCGGCGTCAGCTGCAGGTCGATGTTTCCGCCCCGCTGCGCCGCCGCGAGCTGGACCTCGCCCAAATGCAGATGGTCGAGGGAGTGTTCGCCGACAACCGCGTCCCACATGGACGGCTGCGGCATCCGGCCGGTCTCCCGGCCCCGCTTGTCCTTGAACACCAGACCGCCGGCGCCGTCCGGCGTGACCGTCTGCCCCGCCGCCCGGAAGCGCAGGTTCAGTCTTCCCGACCGCGACAACGCGTCCCGGGTCTTGACGACGAAATACTGCTCGTACCCGCCGCGGGTCGACTCGATGACGAGGTCCACACCGTCGAGCACATCGCTGTAGGTCGCCCGGGCGCCTTCCAGCTTGGGCTTGGGCAGGCGACCCGCCCACTGCAACGCCACCGCGTCGTCGCCGCTGCCGAGCCGGACGACGTCATGATCGCCGTCGCCGGACTGTCCGGCCAGTTTGAGTCCCCGCGGGTGGGCCTTCGCCGAAACGCCTCCATCCGCATCCACCTGCAGCGTCGGGTCCACGGCCCGCCAGACGCCCTTGGCGTCCCGCATCCGCACGGGACCGGCGGACTTCTCCGCGGTCAGCGTCCCGTCCGGGTTCGCCCACAACTGCAGCGTCTCGGACTTCTCCCCGGACACCTCCACCTTGCCGCCGCACAGTCGCGCCGCCATCATCGCAGCGACCCGATCCGGCCGTTCCGCCGGGCATACGGGCTTCGCCGGCGGGGCCGCCGCTGCGGGCCTCGCATTGACAACGGCCGACAGCACCGCCGCGACCAACGCGAGAGCCACCACGAACGGCGACAGGCGCCCCGGCCCTCGTCGCAGGTGCGCGGCCAACGCGATGGAATTCCCCCGATGACGCCACGGCGCGCTCTGCACGATCCGGCCTCCCCGCTGGACAGCACGACAGTGCTCCGGACCCTACGAAGACTCTTCGATGAGGGTCAATCGGGAAGCTGGACCACCTATCGGCGCGCGCAAGATTACTCTGGCGCGACGACCACGGCGGATAACCGTTGGTGACGACCGATTCCGCGAGATACTGAGCAACCGACAATCCCGGCAATGCGATCTTGAATGCCGATTGCTTTCGTTTCGGACGGCCGCTGCCGGGAAAGCCCGTGGCCGTGCGGTCTGCCAACCGCACGGCCACGGGGACCGGGCCTCCGGCGCCGCCCGCCATCAGCCGGCGCGGAGCCCCGTCGTGCGTAAAGTCAGCCGGCCGAGCAGCCCGGGGTGATGCCCGAACCGGTGCCGGTGGCCTGGAAGCCGAACTCCGTGTACTGCCCGGCGCCGATCTGGCCGTTGTAGGCCACGTTGGTGAACCGGACCGCGCCGGTGTCGCCGCTGCGGTTGGCGTTCCAGATGCCGGTGATGGCCGCGCCCGAGGGCAGGGTCAGGTTCACGGTCCAGCCGTTGATCGCGCCGGTACCCGCGGTGACGCGCAAGGTCGCCACGAAGCCGCCCTGCCACTGGTTGAGCGACACGGTCGCCGTGCAGCCGTTGCCGCCCGGCGAGGACGGCGACGTGGACACGGGCGGCGTCGACACCGGCGGCGACGAGACGGGCGGCGTCGACACCGGCGGCGTCGACACCGGCGGCGTCGACACGGTGCTGCCCGGGCCGTTGAGGGCGTTGAGGGCGGAGGTGTACGCCGCCTTCTTGTTGCCGTTGCCGTCGAACAGCAGCGGGTTCTCGCCCGTGCGCCACGAGTCGCTGTCGCGGATGCCCCACACGGTGATGCCGGCGCAGCGCGAGACGGCCAGGCAGGCCTTCACCACGTTGGCGTACGCGGTGGCCTGGTTCGAGCCGGAGATGTCCAGCTCGGTGATCTGCACCTCGACGCCGAGGTCGGCGAAGCGCTGCAGGTTCGCCTGGTAGTCCGACGGCGGCAGGCCGCCCAGGTGCGACTGGAACCCGACGCAGTCGATCGGCACGCCGCGCGCCTTGAAGTCCTTCACCATGTTGTACACGCCGGTGCTCTTCGCGTTGACGCCGTCCGTGTTGTAGTCGTTGTAGCAGAGCTTCGCGCCCGGGTCGGCGGCGCGCGCGGTGCGGAACGCGACCTCGATCCAGTCGTTGCCGGTCCGCTGCAGGTTCGAGTCCCGGCGCCCGCCGCCCCCGCCGTCGGCGAAGGCCTCGTTCACCACGTCCCAGGCGTAGATCTTGCCCTTGTAGTGTCCGGCGACGGTCGAGACGTGGTTCATCATCGCGTTGCGCAGCGCCGTGCCCGACATGTTCTGGGCCCAGCCGGGCTCCTGCTGGTACCAGAGCAGGGCGTGCCCGCGCATCCGCTGCCCGTGGGACTGGGCGTGGGAGACGATCTGGTCGGCGGAGGTGTAGCGGAACTGGCCCTGGGACGGTTCGGTCGCGTCCCACTTCATCTCGTTCTCCGGCGTGATCATGTTGAACTCGCGATCGAGGATGCCGGTGTACTGGCTGTTGCTGAGCTTGCCCGCGGCGACCGCGGTACCGAAGTACCGGCCCTTCTCCGCGGCCGAGGCGCCGAGCGTGGTACCGGCGTCGGCCCCGGAGGCGAGGGCGATCGCCGCGCCGGCGGCGACCGCGCTCACCGCGGCGAGCGTGACGGCGAGGCGCACACGGCTGTGCCGGCCTCGAGGGATTCGCGACATGCGGAAGGGTTCCCTTCTCGGATCTGCGGTCTGAGCGGCGGCACGGGCGTTCTGGCGAATGAGTTTCGCGAATGTTATCGCTCACACGACAGGCGTCAATGCGCTCGAAACCGAGCCGGAGATCCGGTTGCTGGTGACCCGCGGTCCGGGCGGCCGGGGCGACCTGAAAGTTTCAGCTGGTCGGCGGGGGCGCGGTGCTGCCGCGCACCACGAGCGCGGTGCTGAGCTCCATCCGGGACTGGCCCGGGCGCTCCCCCGCGGCGAGGTCGAGCACGAGCCGAGCGGCGGCCGCGCCCATCTCGGCGAATGGCTGGCGCACGGTGGTCAGGGGCGGCCCGGCCCAGTTGCAGTGCTCGATGTCGTCGAAGCCGACCACGCTGAGGTCGCCGGGGATGCGCAGGCCGGAGATCCGGGCCGCCTCGTACACCCCGAGGGCCTGCAGGTCGTTGCCGCACACCACCGCCGTCGGCGGGTCGGCCCGCCGCAGCAGCTCGAGCCCGAGGTCGCGGCCGTCCTCGAAGGTGAGCACGCCGCTGCGCCGCAACTGCTCGTCGAACGGCACGTCGGCGGCGTCGAGGCCGGCCCGGAAGCCGTCGAGGCGGGCCCGGGCGGCGAGGTCCTTGACCGGCCCGGTAATCACGCCGATGCGCCGGTGGCCCAGGCCCAGCAGGTGCCGGGTGGCGGCCAGCGCGCCGCTCCAGTTGTTCGAACCGACGGACGGGGTCGGGTGCAGGTCGCCGATCGGGTCGAGGGTCACGACCGGGATGCCGTTGCCGTCGAGCAGTTCGAGATGCTCGGCGGTGAAGCCGGCGAAGGCGGCGACGACCCCGACGGGGCGGCGCAGCAGCAGCGGCTCGATCCACGACTGCCCGGCCGCCGCCCGCCGCTTGATGTCGGTGAAGCCGACGGTGAGATCCCGGGCCGCGGCCACGTCCTCGATGCCGCCCATGACCGCGACCGCGATGTAGCTGAGCATCCCGGAGAAGAGCACCTCGAGGCCGGCGGTCGCGGGCATACCGGCCGGTCGGCGGTACCCGTGCTCGCGCAGCAGATCCTCCACGCGCCGGCGGGTGGACTCGCCGACCCCGGCCCGGCCGTTGAGCACTTTGGAGACGGTGGGCTGGGAGACCCCGGCGAGCTGCGCGATCTTCGCCACGGACAGGTCGCCACGCCAGCGCACGCGCGGAGCGGGCAGATGCCTGTCGATCACACCGGCGAGTGTACGGGAGCCGCCGAAAAACGTTATGCGCACGCCTCCCTGGTGGTCGCGCCGCGGCGTCGGTTGACACCTTCAAAAGTGAGCGCCGACACTCCCGCATACACATTCGCGAATGTCCCGAAGGGTGGGCTCATGCCACGATCCCGACGGTGGGCGCTGATCCCGGCCACCGCCCTCCTGCTCACCGGCGCCGCTGTCGCCGGCGCGCAGCTCGCCTCCGCGGCCACGACCGGCTGCCGCGTGACGTACACCGTCACCAACTCCTGGCCGGGCGGCTTCGGCGCCGCCGTCGACGTCACAAACCTCGGCGACCCGGTCAACGGCTGGCACCTGACCTGGACCTTCGCCGCCGGGCAGGGCATCACCCAGCTGTGGAACGGTACCGCCGCGCAGTCCGGCACCGCGGTCACCGTCACCAATGTCTCGTACAACGCCGCCATCGCCACCGGCGCCACCGTCTCGTTCGGCTTCAACGGCAGCTACACCGCCACCAACCCCGCACCGGCGAGCTTCGCGCTCAACGGCGTCACGTGCATCGGCGGCACCACCCCCACATCGGGCGGCCCGTCGCCGACGGGCAGCACGACCCCGCCACCGCCGGGGGCGAGCGGGCCGTGCGACCTCTACGCCGCGGGCGGTACCCCCTGCATCGCCGCCCACAGCACGGTCCGGGCGCTCTACGGCTCGTACGGCGGCAACCTGTACCAGGTGCGGCGCTCCTCCGACAACGCCACGCGCAACATCGCCGCGCTCGCGCCGGGCGGGGTGGCCAACGCCGCGACGCAGGACGCCTTCTGCGCGGGCACGTCGTGCGTCGTGACGATCCTGTTCGACCAGTCCGGCCACGGCAACGACCTGGCCTACCAGGGGCCCGGCGGGGCCGGCGGGGCCGACACCCCGGCGAGCGCCACCCGCGAGTCGCTGACGGTCGGCAGCGCCAAGGCGTACTCGCTGTACATCAACGCCGGCAACAGCTACTGGCGCAACGGCGCCGCCACCGGCGTGCCGACCGGCAGCGCCCCCGAGGGCATGTACATGGTCACCAGCGGCACGCACGTCAACAGCGGCTGCTGCTTCGACTACGGCAACAGCGAGACCACCCGCCGCGCCGACGGGGCCGGGGCCATGGACGCCATCTACTTCGGCACGAGCTGCTGGTTCGGCGGCTGCTCCGGCAGCGGCCCGTGGGTCCAGGCCGACCTCGAGTACGGCCTCTACCCGGGCGGCAGCTCGTCGTGGAACCCGAACCAGCGGGCGTTCGCGAACAGGTACGTGACCGCGATGCTGAAGAACAACGGCACCTCGCGCTTCGCCATCAAGGGCAGCAATGCCCAGGCCGGCAGCCTGACGACACTGTGGGACGGCGCGCTGCCCCGCGGGTACAGCCCGATGCGCAAACAGGGCGCGATCGTCCTGGGCAGCGGCGGCGACTGCTGTGCGACGAACACGAACCAGAGCGCGGGCACGTTCTACGAGGGCGCGATGGTTTCGGGGTACCCGTCCGACGCGACCGACAACGCGGTGCAGGCGAACATCGTGGCCGCCGGCTACCGCTGACGCCGATCCGTTCGAAGAAATGGGTTATGCCGCGCGCAGCGAAAAGTCGGCGCCCTTTTTCGAATGGAAACTTTCACGCTGGAGCAATCCATTCATGCGCCCCTATGTGCGTTTCCTTGACGCACGACGACGGCGAGACCATACCGTGTGAGCGCTAACGGATAGCGACCGAAGGACGAGACATGACGCAAGATCGGAACGAGCCGTCGACCGGCGAGCGAAGGATGCTGAGCCGGCGCACCGTCCTGACGGCGATGGGAGCCGTGCCGGTCCTCACGGTCGCGGGGTCGGTCCTGCTGGCCACGGACGCTTCGGCCGCTGCGGCGAACATCAATCCGTCGGCGCCGCGGCAGACGATCCGGGGCTTCGGCGGCATGGCCCACGCGGCCTGGATCGGTGACCTCACCGCCGCCCAGCGGACCACGGCGTTCGGCGGCGGCGACGGCCAGCTGGGATTCTCCCTGCTGCGGATTCCCGTCGGCGAGAACCAGTCCGACTGGAGCCGTGACCTGGCGACGGCGAAGCGTGCGGTCGAACTCGGGGCGACAGTCATCGCCTCGCCGTGGAACCCGCCCGCCAGCATGATCGAGACGTTCACCCACGGCAGCCAGACCAACGCGAAGCGCCTGAAGTACGGCTCGTACGGCGCCTACGCCCAGCACCTGAACGACTTCACCTCGTACATGCGCACCAACGGGGTGAACCTCTACGGCATCTCGGTGCAGAACGAGCCCGACTACGCCACGGACTGGACGTGGTGGACCTCCGCCGAGATCGTCCGCTTCCTGCGGGAGAACGCCGGCTCGATCAGCACCCGGGTCATCGCGCCCGAGTCGTTCCAGTACGTGAAGTCCATGTCGGACCCGATCCTCAACGACCCCACGGCGCTGGCCAACGTGGACATCATCGGTGCCCACCTCTACGGCACGTCCTACGCGAACTTCCCGTACCCGCTGTTCAAGCAGAAGGGCGCGGGCAAGGAGCTCTGGATGACCGAGGTGTACTACCCCAACAGCTCCGATTCCGGGGACCTCTGGCCGCAGGCGCTCGACGTGGGCGAGCACATCCACCACGCCATGGTCGACGCCGAGTTCCAGGCGTACATCTGGTGGACCATCCGGCGCAGCTACGGCCCCATGCGCGAGGACGGCCAGATCAGCAAGCGCGGCGCCATGATGGCGCAGTTCGCCCGGTTCGTACGCCCCGGATACGTGCGGATCGACGCGACCGCGAACCCGGCGTCGAACGTCTACGTCTCGGCGTACCGCGGCGGCAGCACCGTCGTCATCGTCGCCGTCAACAAGAACACCTCGGCGGTGACCCAGCAGTTCACCCTCGCGAACACCACCGCGTCCGGCAGCGTCTCGAACTGGCTCACCGACGCCAGCCGCAATGTGGCCCCGCAGAGCGCGCTCAGCATGTCGAACGGCTCCATGACCGTCACGCTCCCCGCCCGCAGCGCGATGACGTTCGTGGCCGGCCTCGGCGACACGGCCTCGCCGAGCCCCTCGATCTCCCTCTCGCCGGGCCCCTCGCTCAGCCCGTCGCCCAGCGGCGGCGGCACGGGCCCGCGGGTCACCTACACGATGAGCACGTGGAACAACGGCTTCACGGCCAGCATCGGCATCACCAACACCGGCACCTCGACCATCAACGGCTGGACGCTCGCCTTCACCCTGCCTTCGGGGCAGGCCATCACCTCCGGCTGGAACGCCACCTTCACACCCTCCAGCGGCCAGGTCAGCGCCCGCAACCTCAGCTACAACGGCACGCTCGCGCCCGGCGCCACCATCGACATCGGCTTCCAGGCCACCCACACCGGCAACACCGCCGAGCCGACCGCCTTCACCCTCAACGGCATCCCCTGCACCGTGGCCTGACCCCGACCCGACAAATGCGGCCCCGCCGGCAACGGAGGGGCCGCATTTTCTTCAGGCGATCAGCGGTAGCCGGCCGCCGTGATGTTGGCCTGCACCGCGTCTTCGGTGGCGTTGGTGGGGTACCCGGACGTCATGACGCCCTCGTAGAAGGTGCCGGCGGAGCCGTTGCTGTTGTCGCCGCCGATGCCGAGGATGATGGCGCCCTCCTTCTTCATCGGGTTGTAGCCCGACACGTTGGGGCGCTTGCCGTCGTAGAACGTCGACAGGCCGCCGGACTGGGCGTTGCCGCCCCGGATGGCCCAGTGGTTCGGCTCGCCCTTGACGATCGCGGTGAGGTAGCGGTAGTTCACCGACGGGTCGTTGGCGTTGTAGCCGGCGTTGACCCCGGAGAACAGGCCGTTCTCGAGGTCGGCCATGATCCACGGGCCGTTGCCGGTGCCGTAGCCCCAGACCTTGATGTTGCCGAAGTAGATGGCCTCCATGGTGCCGTTGCCGTTGTCGCGGCTGTTGCGCTCGGCGTTGCCGTAGTCGAAGCAGCAGCCGCCGTTGAAGTGGGTGCCGTCGAAGATGGCGTACATGCCCTCGGGCTGGTCCCCGGTCGCCACGCCGTTGGTGTTGTTGTTGCGGTAGCCGGTGCCGGCCGCGACGTAGACGCCGTAGGCCTTGTGCCCGGCGATCGTGAGCGGCGCGGCGGTGGCATTGGCGAGGTTGTCGTAGCCGCCGGCCGCCGGGCCGTTGAAGCCGCCGGGCGGGGCCTGGGTGAGACGGTTGTTGCGGCCCGACTGGTCGTAGATGATCGTGATCAGGCAGGTCGTGTTCGCGCAGAACGAGTCCTGGGCGGCCGCGTCGGCGTACCCGCCCGCGGCGAGGACCCCGATGTCGCGGGTCGTGTTGTCCGAGGAGCGCCGCACCTGGTACAGCGCACCGTTGTACGCCCCGTACAACGCCCGCGTCGTGCTGTGCGCCGCCACGCACGGCGTGCCGCCGGACGCGTAGATGTCGCACGGCCCGCGGCCGGGCGGCGGGTTCGAGGTGCTCGGCGACGGGCCGGCCGACGACGGCGCCGGGCCGGTGGTGCTCGGGCTGCCGGTGCAGGTCACGCCGTTGAGCGCGAAGCTCGCGGGGGCCGGGTTGGAGCCGGTCCAGCTCCCGTTGAACCCGAAGTTGACGGTGGCACCGGTGGCGATGGCGGCGTTGTACGAGACGTTCGTGACGGTCACCGCACTGCCGGACTGCGCGGCGGTACCGTTCCAGAGCTGGGTGATGCCCTGCCCGGCGGTGAAGGACCAGGTCAGCCGCCAGCCGTTCACGGCGTCGCCGAGGTTTGTGACGTCGACACTGGCGCCGAAGCCGCCGGGCCAGGAGTTGGTGACGGTGTAGGTGACGCGGCAGCCGGTCGTGGCCGCGGAGGCCAGGTGGGTGCCGGCCACGCCGGCGCCACCGATGGTCAGCGCCGCGGTGACCGCGACGAGCGGCCAGCGCCGCCGCCGCGTGGTGCGTTCGGACATCGAGCTTCCTTTCCAGGGCACAGGAAGAAGAGCAGGCGCTCGCGCGAGCTCGCCGTGTTAGCGCTCACACAATCGGCCTGCCGACGCTGTCAGATTCGAGCAGCGCATTCAAGTCCGCCCATGGATGAAGAGGGTCGCCCGAGCCTTCCCGATGTAAGTTGCAGCGCGACCGCTCCGCCGTCAGCGGGCGAGCCCGCCGCCGTCGGCGAGGATCACGGCCAGCCGGCCGGACAGGCTCACGCGTCGCCTCCGCAGTCCAGCAGCACCTTGACGTCGCCGCCGGCCTCGAGGGCGTGGAACGCCTCGGCGACCTCGGCGAGCGGCACGACGCGCGAGATCAGGACCTCGGCCGGCACCAGGCGCTCGTCCACCAGGCGGGCCGCCTCCACGTAGTCCTCGCGCTGGTAGACGCGCACGCCGATCATCTCGAGCTCGCGCCAGAACACGCGGTGCAGGTCGACCTCGCGCGTGGCCGGGTGGATCGCCACCACGACCAGCCGGCCGCGGACGGCCAGCAGCTCGGTCGCCGTACGCACGCCGGCGGCCGAGCCGGAGACCTCGAACACCACGTCGGCGCCGGCGCCGTCCGTGGTCTCCAGGACCAGCGCGGCGAGGTCACCGGCGGCCGGGTCCACGGCCGCCAGGCCGAGCCGTTCGGCGACCGACCGGCGGTGCGGGTCGATCTCGACGACCGTTACCGCGGCGCCGGTGGCCTGGGCCACCTTGCCGATGAGCAGCCCGACCGGCCCGGCCCCGATGACGACCGCGTGCTCGCCGGCCGTGAGCCGCGAGCGCCGGACGTCGTGCACGGCCACGGCGGTCGGCTCGATGAGGGCGGCGTGTTGCAGTGGCAGACCGGCGGGCAGCGGCACCACGATGCGGGCCGGCACGGTCCACGATCGCTGCATGGAGCCGGTCGAGTCGATACCGACGAAGTTGAGCCGGTGGCAGATGTGCGTGTGCCCGGCCCGGCAGGCGGGGCAACGGCCGCACCAGTCCAGCGGCATGACGGTCACCGGATCGCCGATGCGCAGGTCACCGGCTCCGCTGCCGAGCGCGGCGATGCGGCCCGACATCTCGTGCCCGATCACGGCCGGCGTCCGGACGCGGTGGTCCATCGAGCCGTGCAGGATGTGCAGATCGGTCCCGCATATCCCGGTGTAGGCGACGTCGATGCGGACCTCGCCGTGGCCGGGCGGGACGGGGTCGGCCTCGCGGACGGCGAAGGTGCGCTCGCCGAGGTAGTACGCCGCGCGGGTCATGCGGCCTCCTCGCTCAGGTGCCAGACCTGCTGCATCGGTGCCCACCAGTGCCCGGCGCCGGACTCGGCGAGCGACTCCTGGCAGGGGTCGGTGAGTTTCCACCACTGCTGAGTCACGGGGTCTTCGGCGATGCGGGCCTGGTCGGCCTCGTGGTCGTCGCCGACGTACTCGTAGTAGCCGAACAGCAGGTCGCCGTGGATGAAGATGGTGTAGTTGCGGATGTTGGCCGCGCGCAAGGTCTGCTCGACGCCCGGCCAGACCGCGGCGTGCAGCTCGAGGTACGTCGCACGATGCTCCGGCCGCAGCCGGATCACGGATGCGTAGCGTTGCATCCTCAGTTCCTTTCCCAGGAGGGTGTTGCGGACGGCAGACATCAGATGTCTCTATAGTGTGGTTCGTGGCATTGACCGACGAGGCGATCACCAGAATCCGGGGCATGATCCAGAGCGGCGAGCTGCCGCCCGGTTCGCGGCTGCCACCCGAGCCGCAGCTCGCCGCGCAGATGGGCCTGTCCCGCAGCGGGGTCCGCGAGGCGGTCAAGGCCCTCGAGTCGGCCCGGGTCCTCGATGTGCGCCGCGGCGACGGAACCTACGTGACAAGCCTGGCGCCGCGCCTGCTGCTGGAGGGGCTCGGCCTGGCGGTCGAGCTGCTGCAGGACGACACGCTCCTGGAGGTGATGGAGGTGCGCCGGATGCTGGAGCCCGTCGCCACCGGCGTGGCGGCGCTGCGCATGTCCGACAATGCGCTCGACGAGCTCGGCCGCATCCTCGACGACATGCGCGCCGCCGCCGACGATCACGAGAAGCTCATCCAGGTCGACACCGCGTTCCACCGCACCGTCATCGCGGCCACCGGCAACGAGACGCTGACCTCGCTCATGGACGGGCTGTCCAGCCGGACCCTGCGGGCCCGGGTCTGGCGCGGGCTGATCGAGGGCAACTCCGCCCACACCACCATCGAGGAGCACCACGCGATCTATCGCGCCCTTCGCTCGCGCGACCCGATGCTCGCCCATGCCAGCGCGCTGATGCACGTCAACACCTCGGAAGCGTGGCTGCGGACGGTGCTGGCCGACCAGGCCGCGTGACGCATCCCCCGCTCACCATCGGGCGGGCCCGACGCGATCGGCCAGTCCGTAGGTCCGGATAGCGGTGCCGGCGTAGATCTCGCCGAGCGCCTCCGCGGACAGCGGCGGCAGCGCCGCCGCCAGGGCATCGAGCACCCGCGGATAGTCCGCGGCGAGCAGGCACACCGGCCAGTCCGACCCGAACATCAGACGTTCCGGCCCGAACACCTCGACCGCCACCGCGACGAACGGCGCCAGGTCGTCCGGTGTCCAGTGTGGACCCGCCTCGGTGACCAGGCCCGACAGCTTGCCGGTGACGTTGTCATTGGCGGCCAGCGCGGCGAACCCGTCCCGCCAGCGGTGCAGCCCGGCGTCGCCCTCGTCGATGCGCGGCTTGCCGAGGTGGTCCAGGACGAACCGAAGCCCGTCGACGGCCCGCGCCGCCCGCGCCGCCGCGGGCAACTGGTCCGCGCGGATCACCAGGTCGAACACCAGCCCGGCGGCCCCGACCGCGGCGAGACCCCGGCGCACGTCCGGGCGGTCGAGGTAGTCCGGGTCTGGCTCGCCCTGCACCTGCGCCCGGACGCCGACCAGCAGGTCGCCGCCGCGAAGGCCGCGATAGCGCCGTACGGTGCCGGCGACGTCGTCGTCCGCGATGTCGATCCACCCGACCACGCCGACGATCGGTCCGGTGTCGGCGGCCAGGGCGAGCAGGTCGCCGGCTTCGTCGGGATGGCAGCGCCCGCCCTCGACCAGGACCGTGGCGTCCACGCTGTTGGCGGCCAGCTCGGCGAGGAGGTCGCCGGCGGAGAACGGCCGCCGGATCCGCTCCAGGCCGGGCTCGTCGAGCCAGCGGTAGCCGCGGTCCGGCTGCCACAGGTGATGGTGCGCGTCGACGATCACGCCGCCGCCCCGGTCGCCCACTCCGGCCCGTCCGGAAACCGGAACGCGTCCAGGGAGCCGGCCACGATCTCGGCACTCATCCCCGGCACCGTCGGCGTCACGTAGCGGCCGGCCCGGACCCGGACCGGGTCGGTGAAGTGCTCGTGAAGGTGGTCGACGTACTCGATGTACCGGTCCTCGGTGGTGCCGCTGACCGCGATGTAGTCGAACATCGCCAGGTGCTGCACGAGCTCGCACAGTCCGACACCACCCGCGTGCGGGCAGACCGGCACGCCGAACTTCGCCGCCAGCAACAGGATGGCCAGGTTCTCGTTGACCCCGCCGACCCGGCAGGCGTCGATCTGCACGACGTCCACGGCCTCGGCCTGCAGGAGCTGCTTGAACATCACCGCGTTGTGAACATGCTCGCCGGTGGCCACCTTGACCGGTGCGAGGGCGCGCCGGACGGAGGCGTGGCCGAGGACGTCGTCGGGCGAGGTGGGCTCCTCGATCCAGTACGGATCGAACCGGGTCAGCTCGCGCATCCACCGGATGGCGTCCGGTACACCCCAGATCTGGTTGGCGTCGACGGCGATCCGGACATCCGGCCCGACGGCGCCGCGGGCGATGCCCATCCGCCGCACGTCGTCGGCCAGGTCTCCGCCGACCTTCAGCTTGATCAGCCGGTAGCCGGCGTCGACCGCCTCCGAGCACAGCCGTTCCAGCTTCTCGTCGTCGTATCCGAGCCACCCGGGCGTCGTGGTGTACGCGGGATAGCCCTCGTCGAGCAGCCGGCGCTCGCGCTCGGCCCGCCCGCCGGCGTTGGCTCGCAGCAGGGCCAGGGCCTCGTCCTCGGTCAGGGCGTCGCGCAGGTACCGGAAATCGATCTGCGCGACAAGCGCCTCCGGGGAGAGGCCGGCCAGCAGCTGCCACAACGGCTGGCCCGCTCGCCGGGCGGCGAGATCCCACACGGCGTTGACCAGCCCGCCCGCGGCCATGTGCACGACGCCCTTTTCGGGGCCCAGCCAGCGGATCTGGCTGTCGCCGATGAGCCGGCGGGCCAGCGCACCCGGGTCGGCGACGAGTTCGTCGACGGGCAGCCCGGTGACCATCGCGGCGAGGGACCGCACGGCGGCGACCTGGATCTCCGTCCCGCGCCCGACGGTGAAGACCAGCCCGTGACCGGCGGCGCCGGCGGTGGTGTGCAGCACGACGTACGCCGCGGAGTAGTCGGGGAACGGGTTCATGGCGTCGGAACCGTCACGGTGCCGCGAGGTGGGAAACCGGACGTCCAGGACTTCGACGGACGAGATGCGCTCAGTCACGGTGCTCCAGGGGTGGTAGTGCCGTAGGGGGCCGTCACGTCTGTGCCTTCCCGCCGGTCACCCGGGAGACCACGAGTGCCACGAGGATCACGGCGCCGTTGAGGAAGTTGGTCCACTGGGCCGGCACACCGGCCAGCGTCAGCACGTTGAGGATCATGAAGAGCAGCAGCACGCCGGTGAAGGCGCCGAACAGGGTGCCTTTGCCGCCATTGAGGCTGACCCCGCCGATGACCGCGGCGGCGAAGACCTGGAAGATGGCGCCGCTGCCCTGCGCGGACGGAACGGCGGCGAGCCGGCCGCTGATGAGCAGTCCCGCGAGGGCCGCGAGGGTGCCGGCCACGATGAGGGTGAGCCACAGGATCCGGTCGGTGCGGATGCCCGCGGCCCGGGCGGCGTCGGCGTTGCCGCCGATGGCGTACAACGCACGGCCCGGGCGGGTGTAGCCGAGCACGACGATCCCCGCCGCGAACAACAGCAGGGACAGCCAGACCGACGCCGGTACGCCGAGCCATTCGGCGGACCCCAGGTACGTCATCGACTCCGGCAGCGCGAAGAACGTCTTGCCGCCCGAGACGCCGGTGAGCAGGCCGCGCAGCACGATCAGCATGCCCAGGGTGACGATGAACCCGTTGAGCCCGAACCGCACGATGAGCAGACCGTTGAACGCCCCGATCAGGGCGCCGACGACGAGCACGACCGGCACCGCGAACGCCGGTGGCAGGACGTGCACGCCCAGTCCGTGCGTGACGGCCGGGTCCACGACGAGCCAGGCGGCGAGGCCGGGGGCGAGGCCGAACGTCGACTCCAGGGAGAGGTCCATCCGGCCCGTGATGAGCACGATGGTCTCGGCCAGCACGACGATGGAGATCTCCGACATGCTCTGCAGCACGTTTATGACGTTGCCGGAGCTGAGGAATACCGGATTGACGATGAAACCCACGACGGCGACCACGATGATCGCCGGTACCAGCGCCACATCGCGCAGGCGGGCGATGGCGGGCGCCCGGCGCGGCGCAACCGGCGGCGCCGCGGGCGGCCGGACCGTGCCGGTCGGCAGCGTGTCAGACATGGTGGAGATCGACCCCTTCCATGGCGGCGACGAGCTCGTTGTCGCTCCAGCCGTAGTCCTTCTCGTCGATGACACGCCCTTGGAACATCACCAGTACGCGGTCACAGATGCGCAGGTCGTCGAGCTCGTCCGAGACGATCAGGACGGTGGCACCACGGCGCCGGACGTCGTTGACCACCGTCAGCAGCGTCTGCTTCGACCGCACGTCGACGCCCGCGGTCGGTGTGATGAGGACCAGCAGCCTGGGGTCGCCGGCCAGGGCGCGGCCCATGACGACCTTCTGCTGGTTGCCGCCGGACAGCTCCGCGACCGGCACCTGCGGGCCGTCGGCCTTGATGGCCAGGTCGGCGATGGCGCCCCGGGCGAGGGCGTCCCGGCGGCCCGGCGAGAGCAGCCCGTGGCGACGGATTCGGCCCGGTACCGTCATCGTGACGTTCTCGGCGATCGTCAGCAGCGGCACGAAGCCCTCCCGGTGCCGGTCCTGCGGCACGAGCCCGACCCCGGCGTCGAGTGCGTCCGGCACGCTGCCGGGGCGCAGCACCCGCCCGCCGACGGCGACGGTCCCGGCGACCGGACGGGTCAGGCCGACGATCGCCTCGGCCACCTCCACCTTGCCGCTGCTGCCGCCGCCGGCGACCCCGACGACTTCGCCGGCTGCCGCCTCCAGCGAAAGCTCGGCGCCGGAAGGTGTCACCAGGCCCCGCACCGACAGCAGGACCGGCGTGTCCGCCGGCCGCTGCCCCGGCGATGCCGTCGGCAGGCTCACATCCTCGCCGGTCATCGCCGCCACCAGGGCCGGCCGGTCGAGCTCGGCCACCGCGGCGGTGACGATGTGCCGGGCGTCGCGCAGCACGGTCACCTGATCGCAGATCTGGTAGATCTCCTGGAGGTGGTGGCTGATGAACAGCAGCGTCACGCCCTGCTCGCGCAGGACCCGGACCCGTGCGAACAACCGCTCGATGCCGGCGGCGTCGAGCTGGGCGGTCGGTTCGTCGAGGATGATGAACCGCGCGCCGAACGACAACGCGCGGGCGATCTCGACGAACTGCCGCTGCTCCACCGACAGCGTCGAGGCCGGTTGCCGGGCGTCGACGTCGACGGACCAGTCGGCGAGCAGACGCTCGGCATCGCGTCGCAGCGCCCGCCAGCGGATCAGCCGGCCCGCGGCGAGCGTGTGCCGGTTGAGGAACAGGTTCTCGGCCACGGTCAGGTCCGGAATGATTGTCGATTTCTGGTACACGCAGGCGGCGAGGCGGCGCCACGCGTCGCGGTCGCGCAGCGGCGGCGCCGCGCGGCCGTCGAACGCGATCGTCCCCTCGTCGGGCGCCTGCAGGCCGGTCAGGATGCTGACCAGCGTCGACTTGCCGGCACCGTTGCGCCCGACCAGCGCGTGCGTCTCTCCGGGGCGGATCACGATACCGGCGTCGGCCAGCGCGACCGTCGAGCCGAATCGTTTCGTGATGTGCGCGGCCTCGACGACGGGCCGGCTGTCGCCGGCCGGCCCGCCGGCCGGCGAT
This sequence comes from Dactylosporangium sp. NPDC049140, assembly GCF_040648435.1. Classification (NCBI taxonomy): domain Bacteria; kingdom Bacillati; phylum Actinomycetota; class Actinomycetes; order Micromonosporales; family Micromonosporaceae; genus Dactylosporangium; species Dactylosporangium sp. NPDC049140. Next base: position 139,758 of record NZ_JBEZDS010000027.1, read on the forward strand.
GACGCGGAGCTCATGCGTTGTTGCCCCAGAGGGACTTGTCGTCGAACTTGACGGTCGGCGCGCCGCCGATGGTCGCGCCGTCGAGCGTCACCAGGGGCGCCGCGAGCTGGTCCTCGAGGACGCCGTCGCGCACCTGGATGATCGTGCTGCCGTGGTCGGTCGGGCCCGGCGCGAACGTCTTGCCGTCGATCGCGGCCTTGGCGTAGTACAGGCCGTACTTGGCGAACAGGTCGGCCGGCTGGCTGACCGTGGCATCGATCAGGCCGCCCTTGATGTCCTTGAGCTCCTCGGGAATGCCGTCGTTGGACACGATGAAGACGTGCTTCGGGTCGGACGGCGGCACCTGCAGGCCGCGCTGCTTGAGGATCTGCAGCGTCCCCGACAGCGCGAAGGACGACTCCATGTAGACGCCCTTGATGTCGGGGTCCGACGTGAACCGCGTCTGCAGCTTCGTCGCGGCGACATCGCCCTTCCAGTCGGTCGCCTCACCGAAGACGGTGATGCCGGGGAAGTCCTTCTTCATGCAGTCGTTGAAGGCCTCGGTGCGGTCCCGGCCGTTGATCGAGTCCAGGCCGCCCTCGAGCATGACGACCTTGCCCTTGCCGCCGAGCTTGGTGCCCAGGAACTGGCACGCCTTCGTGCCGTAGGCCCGGTTGTCGGCCCGGACCACCATGAAGACCTTGCCGGTGTCCGGCCGGGTGTCGATGGTGACGACCGGGATCTTCTTGGTGGCCAGTTGCTGCAGCGTCGGCGCGATCGCGGCGGTGTCCTGCGGCGCCATCACCACGCCCTTGACGCCCTGACTCTGGAACGCCTGGACGTTGGAGATCAGGGCGGCGATGTCGTTCTGGGAGTTGGTCGTCTTGAGGTCGATGCCGAGTTCCTTGGCCGACTGGGGCACGTACTTGATGTACGAGTTCCAGAAGTCCGTGTCGGACCGGGGGTAGTCCACGCCGATCAGCGGCGCGGCGGATCCGGTGCCCGGCGACGCGGCGTCGTTGCCGCAGGCCGCCGTGAACAGAGCGGTGCTCAGCACCGCCGTCATGCCCAGTCCGAGTATCGCGTTGCGGTTCACTGGGGCTCCTTGTCGTGGAGGCGCTCAAGGGCGCAGCGCGGCCACGCCGCCGCCCGGCCCGTCGCATCGCTCGTGGGGTGCCGAGCGCGGGCGCGGGCGTAGGGGCGCCGGTCGTTCGTGGGACATGGCTGCGCTGGGGGGTGTCGCACCGGCCGCCGACGCTCGGTCGACGACATTCATCTGATGTCTTTATAGATCTAAACCGCAGCCGTGTCTAGAGGCCGGACATTTGCCTCGGCGAACCGTAACTAACATCTGATGTATCAATCGGTGAGGGCCGCGGAGGTCCGCGGAAGCGGTACGACCCCTCCTGGCGGCCGCGGCCGCCAGGAGGGGTCTCCACCGTGCCGGAGCGTCAGGTTCTGGCCCACTTCTGGTTCGCGGTGCCGAGGCAGTCCCAGATCTGTACCTTCGTGCCGTTGGCGGTGCCGTTGGCGCTGACGTCGAGGCACTTGTTCGCGCCGACCGCCGTCACGGTGCCGTCGCTGCCCAGCCGGTACTGCTGGTTCGTCTGGCCGTTGCAGTCCCAGATCTCGACCGCGGTGCCGTTGGCCGTGCCGCGACCGGTCACGTCCAGGCACTTCGCGCCGCCGTAGACCCGCAGCTCACCCGCTGAGCTGAGGGTGAACTGCTGGTTCGCGCCGCCGTTGCAGTCCCAGATCTCCGCCAGGGCGCCGTTGGCCTGCGATGCCCCGGTGATGTCCAGGCAGCGGTTCGCGGCCTGCCCGCGCAGGGCGAACGTGCCGCCGGTGGACCCGCCGGTGACGCCGGCCGCGGCCATGACCGCCCGGGCACCACTGGGCCAGTTGCCACCGCTGACCACGACCGTGCCGGAGTTGGTGTTGCCCCGGGAGCCGGTGGTGACGTTCGTGGTACTGCTGGTGGTCCAGTTGCCGGTCAGCGTCAGGTTGCCGGTGTTGTTGTTCGCCCACGCCTGGCTGTAGGCCCAGGTGCCGATGTTGTCCAGGACGTTGTTCGCGGCGGACACGTAGCGCGAGCCCTCGTCGAAGTACATGCCGAGCCAGCCGTTGGTGTTGCGGAAGTAGTTCTGGTCCACCGTGGTGCCGGGGCTGGCCGAGAGGTTGTAGAACGCGCCGCCGTCGGTCATCTGCTGCACGACGTCGTGGACGTAGTTCGCCGTGACCCGGTTGTTGGCCGCGACGGTCGCCGTCGTGTACTTCGGCTGGTAGTTGTACAGGCCGCGGTCGACATAGTCCTGGCTGCCGCCCGGGTCGTTGGCGCCCCAGCCGTAGCCGATGGCGATGCCGGTGTACGGCAGGTTGTACACCTCGTTGTGCGCGATGGACGAGCCCGCCGTGTAGGTCATGAGGATGCCGGCGTGGCTGCGGTACTCGAGCGCGACGTCATGGATGACGTTGTTGCTCAGGGTGATACCGCTGTTCGTCATCCGCGCGTCACTCGGATGGTGCGCGTCAGCCTGGACGCCGCCGACGACGATCCCGCCCGCCGCGAGGGCGTCGAACGTGTTGCCGCTGACGGTGATGTTGCTCGCGCCGAGGCCGACCCCGGTACCGTTGGCGTTGGCGTCGTTGCCGATGCCCAGCCCGACCTGGCCGAGATTGGTGAAGCGGTTCCCGGCGAAGGTGATGGCGGTGGCCGCCGACACCTGCACCGCGGCCGGCATCTGCCGCCAGCCGGGCCGGGTCGCCTCGAACAGCCGGCAGCCGGACTGACACGACGTCAGCGCGTCAGCCGGCCGGCTCCACCCGCCGGAGATGTAGGCCCCGGTCTGCTGATCGGCGTAGCCCTGGTTACTGCTGGGCTGCAACCAGCTGGTGTTGGCGAACTGCAGCCCAGTGAAGGACAGGTCGTGCGCCGGGGCCGCGTAGGTGCCGCCGATCCGCAGCAGCGACTCCAGGCGCGGCAGCTCGACGTCGGCCGTGTTCACATCCTGACCGGCGAGGGGCTTGTAGTACAGCTGGCCGGCGGCGGTGTCGAGGTACCACTCCCCCACGCTGTCCAGGAACTCGCGCGCATTCACGAGGTACAGCGGACCGGCCCGGAACGGCTTGCTCAGCGTGTCGTAGCCGAAGGTGTTGTTGTCCCACGCCGGCTGCTGCATCGTGAGCGTGTTGCTGGCGATCGACTGCACCGGCGCGTAGCGGTCGGTGAACGAGTCGACGGACTCCACCTCGACCCGGCTCTTGTTCGCCAGGTTGTTGAGATACGACAGCGCACCGTTGGTGAAGCTCAGCCCGGTGCCCGACAGAGCGAAGTCACCCCGGTTGACCTGGGTGCGGGCCCGGGTGGCGAGGCGGCCGTCGACGTACAGCTGCCGGGCGTCGAACCCGGTGCCGACGCTCGCCCGCCAGATGTTCTGCCCGGAGTCCGCCACCGTCCAGCCGGTCACCCGCTGCCCGCCGGACAGCACCGGCCGGGTCCCGGACGCCGCCTGCCACGACACGGTGTGGCCGTTGGCGCCGGAGTCCGCGGCCGTGAAGGTCAGCGGCGCGCCGAGGGTGTACGTGCCTGCGCCGATCTGCACGACGATGTCGCCGGTCATCGACGGCGCGCTCGCCCGGACAGCGGCCTGCGCCTGGGCGAGCGAGCACGGCTGCGCGGCCGTGCAGGCGGTGCCGGACCCGGCCGGCGACACCGAGAGGGTGGTCATGACCGCGGCCCCGGCCGGCGCGGCGAGGGCGGTGAGGCCGCCGGCGGCGGCGACAACCGCGAGCGCGGTGAGCGCGGTGCGAACCCCGGACCTGCTCCTCATCAGCTTCTGCTCCATTGCTGGTTGCTCCCGCCGTTGCAGTTCCACAGGATCACCGGCGTGCTGTTGGCCGTCCCGGCCCCGCTGGCGTCCAGGCACAGGCCGGACTGGACCCCGGTGACGGTGCCGTCGACGTTGACGCTCCACTGCTGGTTGGGCTGGCCGTTGCAGTCCCAGATGACCGTCCGGGTGCCGGCGGTGGTCCCGCCGCCCTCGGCATCGAGGCACTTCGTGCCGTACACCTGCAGCTGCCGCCCGGAGGTGAGCGTCCACTGCTGGTTGGTGCCGCCGTTGCAGTCCCACAGCGCCAGCTGCGTGCCGTTGGTCTGCGACCGCGACGGCACGTCCAGGCACCGGCCGGCGTTGAGGTTGCGCAGCGGCGCGGTCGCCCCGCCGGAGCCGCCGGGACCGGCCACCACTGACAGGTTGTCGAACTGGGCCGTCTCGCCCTGGCTGGTCCCGAAGCCGACCTGCCCGGCGCCGTACGCGCCGTCGGTGGCGGAGCCGACCGTGGCCCCGTCGATCGTCGCGGTGATGGTGCTGCCGGAGAAGCCGAGCGACAGGCTGTGCCAGCGGTTCACGCCGAGCGCGGCCACGGACCCGCTGCGCAGGGTGGTGAGCTGTCCGCCGGTGCTGTTGCGCAGGATCGACCAGGCTCCGCCGTCGGTGACGCGCAGGTAGTACGCGTTCTGGTTGGCGATCGGGTCCAGGTTCTGGCTGCCGACCCGCCCCTCAAGCTGGACGTACCCGGACTTCTCGAGCAGCGCGTCCGCCGAGACGGTGTAGTTGCCCCAGGTCAGGTTGCCGCCGTAGGTGCTCGGCTCGGCGAGCGTCTTCCAGGTGATCGGCGACTGGGGCGAGGACTGACGCAGGCACGTCCCGGAGCGCCCGGCCCCGCACGCGGCGGTCTCGAACGCGCCCTGCATGTCCTGCAGGTACCTGGGCTGCCGGCCGGCGGCGTAACTGTCGAAGTTGTCGGCGTAGGGCAGCGCCAGCGCACCCTGGGCCGGGCTGGTCGCCGTGCCCTTGCCCTGGCCGGTGGTGGTGGTGATCGAGTACAGGTAGCCGGGCTGGACGGTGAGCGAGAACGCGCCCCCGGACGGGGTGATGTCGGTGGCGTGGCGGAACTGGTCCGCGGCGTTGCTGGAGTTGAGGTTCGTCGACCAGACGTGCACCGCACCGGTGGACAGCCCGCCGGCGACGGTGAAGTTGAGCGTCTGGGCGGCGCTCGCGTCCATCGTCTCGATGATGGTGCTGTAGTCGGTGTTGTTTGTCGACTTCAGGCTGACGTAGCTGCCGTTGTTGCGGTTGCCGCCGATGTAGCCGCCGGAGGAGTCGAGATACTTCCAGCCCGGCGCGGTGAACTGGGTGGTGTGCGCGAGCGCCCAGGTGTTCTTGCCGACGGCGTACCAGCCCGACCAGGGCTGGTTGGCCAGCACCAGGCCGACGGTGGCCCACGGGACGTTCGGGGTGACCGCGGCGATCAGGTCCCAGTTGAGGTAGGCGGTCAGCTTCCCGTCGATGTAGCCGCGGTTGATGCCCCGCGCGAGGGGCTTGGCGCCGTCGTTGTAGTCCTGCGAGCCGCCTTCGCTGTTCCACAGCGTCTTGCCGGAGTTGGTGGCGTTGGCCGTGACCGTGCAGGAGGTCTGGGCGCTGAGGTAGCCGCACACGTAGTGGCCGCTGAGCACGTCGATGGCGTTGCGCAGCGACGCGTTGCTCGCGACCGTGTTGGCCGGGCCCCAGCTGCCGGGGTAGTCGTCCCCGAAGATGATCTTCACCCCGCTGTAGCCGTTCGCGTTGAGCGCGCTGCGCAGGCTGATGGTCCAGTTGGCGTCGGTGCGCTTCTCGTTCTGGGCCGCGGTGATGTAGTCGATGGTGAGGTTGTGCTGCCGCGCGCAGCCCAGCCACGAGATCAGATAGTCGATCATGTCGGTCGACATGAAGTTCCCGCTGCCGATCCAGCCGGGCGCGCCCCAGGCCAGCCCGGCCAGCTTGATGTTCGGGTTGCGGGCCTTGGCCTGCTCCATGATCCACCACTCGTACCCGCGGTCGCAGTTCAGATCGCCGCGGAAGTGCGCGTGGCTGGGCTCCGATCCGCTGGTGGAGTTGGTGTCGCCGCCGACCTCGACCTTGAGGATCTGCAGCGCGGCGCCGTAGCCGGGGCTGAACAGATAGTCCAGGATCTGCGCGCGCTGGGTCTCGGGGTAGTCGATCAGCAGCCGGCTGTTGCCGCCGCCGCCGCTGACCGCGCCGACGCCGTCGAACGTCCGGCCGCCGGACGTTCCGTTGATGGTGATGGCCGTGGCGGCCGCGGCGGGTTCCGCGGTCGCGCCGACCAGGAAGGTCGCGGCCAGCAGCGCACCGGCGAGGCCGAGGCGCAGGACGCGTGGTTGGGTTCGCACGAGCAGCGCTCCTTCAGACGGCCGTGATGGTCCACTGGTTGTTGGTACTGCCGTTCGGCGCCCACATGACGGTGGTGGCGCCGACGGCGGTGCTGCCAGCGCCGTCCAGAGCGGTACCCGTGCCGCGGTTGATGATCTGGTAGCGCCCGTTGCCGACGCTGTTGAGCCGCCACTGCTGGTTGTTGCCGCCGTTCCAGGGCGCCTGCATGGCGCTCGCGCCGTTGGCGGCGTTGCCCCAGCTGTCGGCCACCATCCCGTTGGTGCGGTTGACGATGCGGACGTAGCCGGTGCCGAGGTCGACCACCTGCCACTGCAGGTTGGTGCTGCCGTCGTAGTTCCACTGCTTGAGCACGGAACCGGACGCGACGCTGCCGCCGCTGTCCAGCACGAGGCCGGTCGTGACGTTGGCGATGCGGACCCAGCCGGTCGTCGGCCCGCCGCTGCCGAGCGCGGGGATCTGCCCGGAGAACGTCAGCCGCACGACGTACGCTCCGGCGCTGTACGGGGCATTCGCCGACGGCATCGTGATGTGCAGGCCGGAGCCGTCCTGGCTGCGGGTCGGCAGGTTGATGGACGTCCCGGCCGTGGAGCCGAGCAGCTCGACGGCGCTGAGCGAGCCGAGGTTGATCCGGTTGGAGCTCAGCGTCGTGATGTGCAGCGTGCTGCCGGGCCAGCCCAGCACGGTGGCGTACAGCACCCGGCTGTCCTTGCTGCGGGTGAACCGGATGTCCTGGGCGGTGCCGATGCGCGGGGTCTGGAAGGAGCCGCCACCCATCTGCGTCGGGCCCTCGCCGAAGACGCTCCAGGACCGGGTGGCGTACACCGACTCGCCGAAGCGCTTGAGGTGGTCGCCGATGGCGAGCAGGATGCTGCGCTGCCCGGACGGGATGGTGCCGTCGGCCATCGGGGCGATGTTGAGCACCATCGTGCCGTTCTTGCTGACCCGGTCGAGCAGCGCGTGCAACAGGGCGGTGGCCGGGTAGTAGCCGATGCCGACGGTGTAGCACCAGCTCGAGCTCGAGACGCTGTCGTCGGTGAGCCAGTACGGAGTCTGGATGTCGGCCGGGCCGCCGCGCTCGAAGTCGTAGATCTCGCCGCGGTTGTTGAAGCCGTCCTTGTACGTCGCGGCGACGTCCTTGTTCCAGGCGACCGCCCGGTTGTAGTAGTACGACAGGAAGTTCAGCCGCTGGGCCTCGTTGATCTGGCCGAGGTTGAAGTCCTGGTAGATGATGTCGGGCTGGTAGCCGTCGATGACCTCGCGCAGCTTGTCGTACCACAGCTGCTGCTCGGCCGAACCGAGCTGGCCGTAGAGCTTGCGCAGGCTCGCGTCTGACTGCTGCGGTACCCACTGGTAGTAGCCGGTGAAGTTGTAGGCGTGGTGCAGCGACACGTACAGCCGCAGCCCCTTCGCCCGGATCGCGTCGGCGTGCAGCCGCAGCAGGTCGAGGCGCGGGCCGCGGGCGACCGAGTTCCACTCGTTGACGCTGCTGTTCCACATCGAGAAGCCGTCGTGGTGCTCGGCGACCGGCCCCGCGAACTTCGCACCGGCGTCGGCGAAGAGCTGGGCCCACTCGTCGGGGTCGAAGGCGCCGCCGGCCGAGCGCAGCTTGGGCGCGAACTGCACGAAGTTGCCGGCCTTGTCGCGGGCGCCGTTGATGAAGTTGTGGTACGGCCACACCGACGGATCGCCGTAGACGGACTTGTGGTGGTTGTTCTCGTTCGAGCCGTTGTTGTACATGTTGCGCGGGTACCACTCGCTGGCGAAGGCGGGCACGCTGAAGGCGCCCCAGTGGTAGTAGATGCCGAACTTGGCGTCCTGGAGCCACTCCGGCGCGGGCGGGTGCTGGTCGACCGACGACCAGCTGGCGGTGTAGCTGCTGGGACCGCTGGTGGCGGCGGCGATGCCGAGCCGGGACAGCCCCGTGACGGTGGCCGCGCCGGTGAGGGCGGCCGTCGTGAGCAGCCGGCGGCGGGTCAGGAACAACGACGACATTTGGGGGACCTCTCGATCCTGGGGATGCGCGCCGGCCGCGTTCAGAAACGCCATGGGGTGTCGGCCGGCGCGCGCCGGCCTCCCGGCCCGAATGACCGGGGGATGTTCGGTTCGCGCGGCTTCCCGGCGCGAGCAGGACCCACCGTAGAACCGTCATACGTCATACGTCAATGACGCACATCGATTTCACGAATGCGTTCGCGCAGGGCGACGGCCACGCCTCCACGGGCCGGGTCCGCGGGTGCGGACCCGGCCGGGAACGGGCTCGGATCGGGGTGGTTACCCGGCGAGCCTCAGGGTGCGGTCTGGCCGAACGAGCGGACGGTCACGGCGCCGCCCAGGGACTTGGTGGCGTAGTTGAAGACGCCGTAGCGGTAGCCCATGAAGAACTGCCAGGCGTTGTTGAGCGTGAACGCCGGGCCGAGCGTCGTGAACGTCACGCCGTCGGTGCTGTAAGAGAACCGCGCCTGCCGCCCGGAGCCGGGCCGGATGTCGGCGGTGGCGCGCAGCCAGATCCGGCCGCCGGAGACGGTGGCCGCGGCCGCCTCGCTGCCGGTGCCGGTCGTGTTCCAGCTGCCGTCCATGGTCAGCCCGTTGACCATGGTGACCCGCGTGGTGGCACCGTCGCGTTTGATGCCGATCCACGCCGACGAGTCGCGTAGCATCGCCAGCCCGGACCGGTCGCCGTCGGCCATCGCCGAATAGTCCAGCTCGATCGTCGCGGTCGAGCTCGGGCCCTGGATGCGCTGGGTCAGCGTGTTGCGGGCCGAGTACAGGTCGCTGGTCACGGTCGCGGTCTGCAGCCGCAGGCCGCTGCCGGCCGACCACCTGGTGTTGTCGGGGTTGTGGTTCCACTCCCACTGCGGCCCGAGCGCGGCGGTCCCGAACGTGTCGGTGCCGATCATCGGCTTGACCGTCTTCGTGGTGGAGATCTGCGGCGCCGGGTAGCTGCTGCCCCAGCCGCCGTTGACGGTCTGCACGCTCGGCCAGCCGTCGGCGCTCCACGTGATCGGGGCGAGGACGGGGACGCGGCCGCCGGGGTAGGCGTCCTCGAAGGCCATGTAGTACCAGTCGCCGTTCTGGGTCTGCACCAGGCCGCCCTGGTGCGGCACTCCGCCGCCGGAGATCGGGCCGGGCATGTTCAGCAGCACCTGGCGCATCTCGTAGGGGCCCCACGGGCTGCTCGACTTGAGGATGTACTGCCCGTTGGCCGGCTTGGTGACGAAGATGTAGTAGGAGCCGTTGCGCTTGTAGAAACGCGAGCCTTCCAGCGTCCCCACGCTCGACGGGGTGCTGAAGACCTGCTGGTGGCGGACCTCGCTGGTGCCGTCGGCGGAGAGCTGGGCGACGCTGAGGGTGGTGTTGCCGTAGGCGACGTACATCGTGTCGTTGTCGTCGATGAGCATGCCGGCGTCGTAGTAGCAGTTGTTGATCCGGGCCTTCTTCGACCACGTGCCGTCGACCGCGGAGGCGGTGTAGACGTAGGTGCGGTTGAACTCGACGCAGCCGAGCCAGTAGTACGTGCTGTTGCTGGCCCGGTAGTTCAGCGTCGAGGCCCAGATGCCCTTGACGTACGCCCGGCCGCCGCTGAGGTTGTAGGCGTTGGAGTCGAAGTCGAGACTCGGCACGGAGTGCCCGGCATACTCCCAGTGCACCAGGTCGTACGAGCGCAGGATCGGTGCGCCGGGCGAGTAGTGCATCGTGGAGGCCGAGTAGTAGTAGGCGTCGCCGACGCGGATGATGTCGCCGTCGGCGAAGTCCTGCCACACCACCGGGTTGTTGTACTGGCCGCCGGGCGCCGGTGTCGTCGGCGTCGGGCTGGTGCCGCCGCCGTCGGCGCGGACGAGCTGCCACTGCTGGTTGGCGCCGCCCCAGTCGCTGTACTGCACGATGTTGCCGCCGTCGGCCGTCGACGCGTTCTGCACCTCGACCGCCTTGCCGCTGTTGCGGTTGAGCAGCCGCACGTAGCCGCTGTCCGAGTCGGCCAGGCGGAACTGCTGGTTGACGCCGTTGCCGTCGCTCCACTGCACGATGCTCGCGCCGTCGGCGGTGGAGAGGTTGTAGACGTCGAGCACCTTGCCCGACGAGCGCGACTTGAGCCGGTAGTAGCCGCCGCCGGAGTCGACGAACTGCCACTGCTGGTTCGCGCCGCTGTTGCGGGTCCACTGGGTGATGCGGGCGCCGTCGTTGGTCGCCGAGTTGTACACGTCGATCGCCTTGCCGCTGTTGCGGTTGACGAGGACGTACCACGCGCTCGTGTCGACCGTGGCGGCCGCGGCCGGCCCGACGTGCAGCGCGACGGCGGCTCCCCCGGCCAGCGTCAGCACGGCGGCGCCGATCACGGCGGCCCTATGCCTGATGGTCATGGATGGTTCCCTCCTGTGCGGTGGCGGGGGTGGTCAGGACCGGGTCCAGCGCTGGTTGGCCGCGCCGGTGCACGTCCAGAGGATCACCGTCGTGCCGTTGGCTGTGGCGGCGCCGTTGACGTCCAGGCACAGGCCCGAGGCGGCGCCGGCGATGGTGCCGTCGGCGTTGAGCGTCCAGCGCTGGTTCGTGCCGCCGTTGCAGTCCCACAGCTGGGCCTTGACGCCGGCGGTGCCGTTGAGCGGGGCGTCGAGGCACTTGCCGAGGGCCTGCACGGTCTGGCCGCTGATCGTCCAGCGCTGGTTCGTCGCGCCGTTGCAGTCCCAGATGATCGGCTGGGTGCCGTTGGCGGTGTTCGCGTTGGGCACGTCGAGACAGCGGCCCGAGGCCACGCTCACCAGCGTGCCGCCAGACGGCGGCGGGGTGGTCGTGCCGCCCGTGCCGCCGCTGACCCGGTACACCACCGTGCCGTGGGCGGGCACGCTCGCGGCGATCTGGCCGGACGTGGTGCTGACGGCACCGGTCCACGCGTCAAGCAACGTGAAGGAGCTGCCCACCTTGCCGGCGGCCGCGGCGGTGGTCGAGACGGTGGTGGCGGAGCCGCCCTGGTTGAACAGCGCGACCGCCACGTCACCGTTGGCGAGCCGCTTGGCCAGCACCCGGCGCGTGCCGTCGTTGGAGACCTGGGTGGCCGCCAGGCCCAGCGAGTCCTGGTCGATCGCGATGAGCGTGCGGTTGCCCAGGATGGTCTGGGTCGCCGCGTTCATCGAGCGGATGTCGTTGCCGGCCAGCAGCGGCGCGGCGAGCATCGACCACAGCGCGAAGTGGCTGCGCATCTCGGTGTCGTTCATGCCGCCGCGGCCGACCTCGAGCATGTCGGGGTCGTTGAAGTGCCCCGGGCCGGCGTACCCGGCCAGCGGTACCGTGACGTCGACGATGTTCCGGACACCCATCGGGTAGCCGTTGCTCTGGCCGGTGTCCCAGGCGTTGGTGATGTCCTCGGTGGTACGCCACAGGTTGGCCACGTCGCCCCAGTTGCGCTGCGGCCCCGTCTTGGCGTGGATGCTGTTCGGGTTGATGCTGAAGACGATCGGCCGCCCGGTCGCCGCCAGCGCGTCACGCATCTTCGCGAACGTCGTCACCTGGTCGCTGATCGAGCCGTTGGGCGAGCACCAGTCGTACTTGAGGTAGTCCACGCCCCAGGCCGCGAACTGCCGGGCATCCTGGGCCTCGTGGCCCTGGCTGCCGGTGGCGCCCGGATAGGAGTTGAAGTACTGCGCGCAGGTCTTGTCGACCGGCACCTCGTACAGCCCGAACTTCAGCCCCTTGCCGTGCAGGTAGTCGCCGAGGGCCTTCATGCCGCTCGGGAACCGCGACGGGTCGCCCTGCAGGTTCCCGGAGCCGTCCCGGTTCGGATTGAACCAGCAGTCGTCGACCACGACGTACTGGTAACCGAGATCGCGCAGGCCGGAGCTGACGATCGAGTCGGCCATCTGCCGGATCAGGGTCTCGTTGATGTTGCAGCCGAACGTGTTCCAGGAGTTCCAGCCCATCGGGGGCGTCCGGGCCACGCCGTTCTCCAGCGCCTGGGCGCTGGGCGGGCGCAGGACGGCGACGGCGGCCGCGGCGAACGCCAGCAGGGCGGCGGCGAGCGCGACCCAGCGCAGCGGGGTGCGGCGCCGCCGGTTGTGTGATGCAGCGAGCATGAGCGTCAGTCCTTCTGGCGGTAGGGACGTCACTGTGAGCGCTAACAACTTGCCGATGCGGGTAGCGCCGGGGTTGTCAGCTGCGCAGCCAGCGCTGGTTCGCGGCGCCGGTGCAGGTCCACAGCAGCACGGGCGTGTTGTTGGCGGTGCCGGCCCCCGACACGTCGAGGCACAGCCCGGACTGCCCGTTGCGGATGGAGCCGTCCGCGACGAGGGTCCACTGCTGGTTCGTCGCGCCGCTGCAGTCCCACAGCTGGGCCTTGACGCCGGCGGTGCCGTTGAGCGGGGCGTCGAGGCACTTGCCGAGCGCCCGGATCGTCAGGCCGCTGATGGTCCACTGCTGGTTGGCGGTGCCGTGGCAGTCCCAGATGATCGGCTGTGTGCCGTTGGCCGCGTTGGACCCGGGCACGTCGAGGCAGCGCCCGGACGCGGCGCCGACCAGCGCGGTGGTACCGCCCGGCGTCGGCGAGCCGGTGGCGTCGCCGCCGGTGTCGAGGCCGAGGAAGGCGATGGCGTAGGCGATCTGGCCGGACATCGGCAGCTGGTGGCCGACCCCGGCGATGCTGATCCCCTCGACGGTGGCCTGGGTGCCGGTGCTGCCGTAGCGGGTGCGGGTCCAGCTCGACTGCGGATGGTCGGTGAACGCCGCGGTCTGGCTCAGCCCGTTCAGGTTGGTCCACTGCTTGAGCTCCTCGCCGAAGTTCGGATAGGCGAGGGTGGTGTCGGTGGTCCCGTGCCACA
>NZ_JBEZDS010000028.1:0-3545 GCF_040648435.1 Dactylosporangium sp. NPDC049140
CACGACTTGGCCACCACGATCGCCGCCATCGCCGTACCCGGCTGCCCCAACCACGACACCGGCTCATCCACCAGATGCAGCGTCGTGAGCAACCCATTGAGCAGCCCATAGTTCGCGTTGAAAATCCACAGCCAGATGAACGACACGACGACACCCGGGATGACCCACGGCATCAGGAACAGCCCGCGCAGCACCGCGCGGCCGCGGATGCGCGAGTTCAGCGCCAGGGCCAGGGCGAAGCCGATGAGCACCGGTACGACCGTCGAGCCGATGGTGAAGACGACGGTGTGACCGAGGACGGGCCAGAAGTTCTGGTGCAGGACGGTGGTGAAGTTGTCGAGTCCGGCGAAGGAGCGGCCGGGCAGGACCAGGCTCTGGTGGAACAGGCTGGTGGACAGGGCACCGACCAGGGGGTACAGCACGACGGCACCCAGCAGCGCGAGGGCCGGCAGGGTGAGCAGGAAGCCGAAGGTGCGGTCTTTCATCGCCGCTCCCCGATTTCGAACGAGAACGCGCACTGTTTGTTCATCGCGGCTCCTCCGCACGGGCGATGCCGACCGGGAACGCGCCCTGGTGACCCGGGCCCACGTAGCCGAGGCCGATGCTTATCGAGTCCGCGGCTTCGATGACGCTGCGCGCCAGCTCCGGCTCGCGGTTCGGCAGGTCGATCGCCGACAGCGGACCGGAAACGGACAACGCCGCGGCCACGCCGCCGGTTGCGTCGCGGATCGGGGCGGCGAGACAGGCGCGGCCCAGCGCGAGCTCCTCGACCTCGGCGAAGTACCCGCGCGCCAGCGAACGCTGGATCTCGGTGTCGAGCGCGTCGTGGTCGGTGATCGTCCTCGGCGTGTACGACATGAAGAACGGGCCCGGAAGCACCTCCCGGCGCTCCCGCGGATCGACGCCGCTGAGCAGCGCCTTGCCCAGCCCCGTGGCGTGCAACGGATTGTGCTGGCCGGCGAGGGTGAAGGAGCGCGGCGCCTGGCGGCCCTCGAAGTTGAGCAGGTAGAAGAGGCGGATGTCGCGGCGCACCGCGACGTTGACGCCGAGGCCGACCTCGGCCGCAAGATTCTGCGCGATCTGGCGCGCCTCGCGGTGCACGGGATGCGCGTTGAGCACGGCGCCGCCGAGGCTGACGGTGTCCAGGCCCAGGCGGTACAGCCCGCTGATCGGGTCGCGGTCGACGAACCCGGCCGCCTCCAGGGTTCCCAGCAGGCGCGAGGCCGTGGACAGGCCGAGGTCGGCGAGCTTGGCAACGTCAGAAACGCGCAGTTCGCTCCGCCCGGTCGTGAACACTCGCAGGACGGTCAGCGCGCGGTCGACGCTCTGGTTGCTTCCGGCATCCGCTGCCATCGGACCTCTCTCGCCACGACTCTGGAAATTGCTTGCGCGATACGGAAAGATATCCCGCATGTTGCAAGCGGTCAACCGCATCGTGAGGATGCCTTGTGAAGATCGTTGACGTGGCCACGTGGGCCGTGAAGCTGCGCGGCGAGGACGTGTACCTCGGCGCGGCGACCCGCGAGGCCTCCGACCGGCCGTACTACCAGCGCCCACCCTGGCGCAGCCTCTACTCCGACCGCTACGAGACCATGATCGTGCGGCTGACCTGCGACGACGGCACGGTCGGGTGGGGCGAGTGCCTGGCCCCGGTCGGGCCCGAGGTGGCCCAGGCGATCGTCGACCGCCTGCTCGCGCCGGTACTGCTCGGCGCCGACCCCCGGCCCGTCCGGCCCCTGTGGTCGCGACTGTCCGGCCTCATGCGCGAGCGCGGACACCTCGGCGGACACCAGGCCGACGCCCTCGCCGCCGTGGACATCGCGCTGTGGGACCTGGCCGGAAAGGCGGCCGGCCTACCGGTGTACGCCCTGCTCGGCGGCGCCTTCCGAGACCCCGTCCCGACGTATGTGTCGGGCCTTCCGGTCCCGGACGACGCCGCCCGCGCCGAGCTGGCCCGCAACTGGTTTGCACAGGGTGCAACTCATGTGAAGCTCCATCTCGGGCACGGCGTCGAGCGGGACCTGGCCACCTATGACGCCGTGGCCGCGACGGGGATGCGAGTGGCCGTCGATGCGCACTGGGCGTACGACCTCAGTGACGCACTGCGACTCGGCCGCGCGCTTGATGAGCGCGGTGCGTGGTTCCTGGAGGCGCCGCTGGCCCCGGAGGACCTGGAGGCACACCGAGAACTCGCGGCGGCGCTCATCACGCCGGTCGCGGTCGGCGAGGCGATGCGGCACCGGTACGAGTTCCGGCAGTGGTTGCAGACTCGTGCACTCGACCTTGCACAACCCGACATCGGCCGCACCGGCATCACCGAGGCGATGGCGATCGCCGAGGTCGCGGCCGCTTTCCATGTCCCGGTTGCGCCGCATCATTCGGTCGGGCTCGGCGTGGTACTGGCGGCGGGTTTGCACGTAGCGGCGGCGATCGAAGCCATGCCGGCCTTCGAGTTCCAGCCCGGCCCGTTCCCTGTCGCCAACCGAATCCTGACCGCCCCGCTGGCCGGCGGCCCCGGCTCGTTCCCCCTGCCGACGGCGCCCGGCCTGGGCGTCGACGTCGACATCACCGCGCTCGTGGAGGATCAGTGACCCGCTCGTCCGATGTTCGTGGCCTCATTCCGGTGCTGGCCACGCCCTTCCAGCCCGGTGGGGCGCTCGACCTGGACAGCCTGCGCCGCCTGGTCGCGTTCAATGCGCACTCCGGCGCCGACGGGGTGGCGGTGTTCGGTTTCGCCAGCGAGGGCTTCGCGCTGACCGCCGAAGAACGAAAGCAAATTCTGGCAACGGTACTCGCTGAGCTTCCCCCCGAAGCCCCAATCGTCGCCGGCATCTCCGCGACCGGCACCGCCGACGCGATCGCTCAGTCCCGCGCCGCCGCCGAGGCCGGGGCCACCGTCGGCATGGTGATCCCGCCGTTCATGGTGAAGCCCTCCCCCGCGCAGATCGTGGACTTCTACGGCACCGTCGGTACCGAGGGTGGCCTACCCGTCATGATCCAGGACGCGCCCGCCTCCACCGGGGTGAACCTGCCGGTACCGCTGATCGCCGAACTCTCCAAACTCGACGGCGTAACCTCCGCGAAAATCGAGACCCAGCCGACCGCCCCGAAACTGGGCGCCGTCGTGGCCGCTACCCCCGACGACTTCCTCGTGCTGGGTGGACAGAACGCACTGTTCGTTTTGGACGAGTACACGCGCGGCGCGGTAGGCACCATGCCCGCGAGCGAGTTCCCGGACCTGCTGGCCCCAGTACTGTCCGCACACGCATCAGGCGAACACGAAACGGCACGCGCCGCGTTCAATCGCCTACTGCCACTGATCCGCTTCGGCCTGCAGCCGGGCATAGCCTGGTCCATCCACAAACACGTCCTGCACCGCCGCGGCGTAATCGAGTCCACAACGGTCCGCGCACCAGCGACGGACGCGGACGAGGGAACGCTGAAGGCGCTGGACGAGATCCTGACGGACTTGGGCCTGTGACACGACCATTCGCGGCATCCCCGCACGGGCCCGGTTCCCCTGCGACCGATCCTCGTGCGGCCGA